>CAZUWV010000028.1:0-17742 GCA_964624255.1 uncultured Zetaproteobacteria bacterium | reverse complement strand
GCCTCAATATTATTTCTTTTGGTACATCCCGATCATCTCCGTTCGTGCCAACACATGCCCGTGCATGGCTTCTTCCAGTGCCGCCACGGTCGGCTCATATAAGTCGGGCAATGCCGTGTCCAGCGCATATAGCTTGAAAAAGTATCGGTGGCGGCCAATGGGTGGGCAAGGGCCACCATAACCGGTTCTGTGCCAGTTATTTGTTCCCTCCATGGTCCCGATGGGGAGGGTGCGAATATTTTCTTCCAGATTTTTCGTGCCAGGCGGGAGGTTATAGAGTACCCAGTGTACCCATGTCATTTTTGGGGCGGCAGGATCGGGGGCATCGGGATCATCCACGATCAATGCCAGGCTTTTCACACCGGCGGGTACCCCGGTAAATATCAGTGCCGGAGAAACGTCTTTACCCTCGCATGTATATCTGGAGGGTATGCTTCCCCCGCCTGTAAAGTTCGGAGAAGTGATCGAAAACGTCATGTGTTTACCTCCGTAAGCTGATGCAGGAAAGATGGCCGTTATCAGTCCCGCAAAACTGATGGCAACGGCATAAAAAGGACCGCGTATGGGGGTCTGCTTATATTGTCACCCAGGAGCCTGTCGGACGTATGGCGATCGTAGCTCTGGAATAACACTTGGGTTTGCTCTGGTCACAACACAGAAAAATATGCTGCCGTATATTTTCAACGCCAGCACCACGCATAATCCGTTCCCGCATCGCTTCACTGCGTCTGCTACGACCCATAGCGGAGCAGGCGTAGTCTGTCGACAAGACTCCCGACTAACGGTATTCGCGGATCAGGTATGTGATTCAGAGAAAGTACCTACATCACCGGGTTTCCGTAACATCTTGTCTACTTCGCCAAGGTGCAATTCTTCTTCTGATATAAGGCGCCGGGCATACTCTTCCAGCAGGACTGAACGATCTCGCGTTAACTCCAGGAGTTGTCGGTACAGCCCCATGGATTTGCCCTCGATATCCAGTGACTCGCGCATAATATCGCCAATATCGTGTTTATGGGTCTCAAGCAACGGGCCGATAGCCAGCGATGGATGACCTCCGAGGTGGGTAATCATCTCACCGGCGTCGTGGGCATGACACAAGCACTCCGTGGCCTGCTCGCGCAGCCATGAGATGATGGGAATGCGACTATGACCGAAGACCATTAACGAGTAATGCGTATAGCGCACCGTACCGGCCAGTTCCATCTCCAGTATCTTGTTTAACAATGAAACAACGGCAGTTTTATCGAGTGATTGTTCAGACATGACAGTCTCCAGTGTAATTATCAGGCAAGTCCCGTGGAGCAGCCCTCCCAGACAGGAGGACGCCCTGAGGATTCGCCGAAACGCGGCAGCTTCCCTGCACCAGAGTATACGGGCCGACAGGAATTGTCGAGCGAATTTTTCTCCTGTGATGGGCGCTGAATCATTACGCCCAGAGTTTTGCAAGAGGCTTAAGCGCATTAAAAAAACATATTATGAGCTTATTGGTGATGAGTTTTTTTTAATACACTTGATGGATCAATGGGTTGCATTCTGCGTACACGAATACTTGCAGGATCTTGGTTACAGTATTTCATTATCGCCAACGCGTGTGAATCGGCGCATTTGTAGGTATTTTGTGCGAATGTTCTCACGCTGAAGTTTGAAAACGTACTTGATAATACTTGCTTCCTCGTATTCACAGCGAAAGGCGAATATAACACCCACACGCTTTTTCCCCTTCGCTATATTTTTGACGCGCACTACTTCTGCCTGTATTTCTACGAACGTTGGGGGGAAAAGGGGCAGAATTACGGTCATTTTCATCTTGTCACCGGCCGAAACATCCGTCTCTGTTACGAAGGAAATACCTGTTGCGCTGATGTTAACCAGTCGATCTTCGGGTAATTCCTGTCCGGAATCGCGCAGCACATTCATCCCGATTAAATAGTTGAGCTTGGTCTCAAGTTCCTGAATAGCCTTGAATACGGACGAATCTGCCGTATCGGATGCCTCGTTGACCAATGGGTCGTCAAGTATCATACCCTGGGTCAAAACCTGCTGATAGAGTTCTGCTCCCGGGTTTTTTAATCCGGCTTCAAACTGCTCCGGTGTCAGGATTTCTTCCCTGATGCGCAACATAACATCCTGGCGGAAGTCCATTCGACGGTTCATATCGTTATCCTCAGGCATGAAGACTCCTTGAACTTCTTACGGGGTACCGTTAAATGCGAGCAATTTTAATGCCAGAATTGGCAGCCTCCATTTTTATAATTGAACTTGCCTGGGTATGTACCTGACCCTCGTCAATGGCATCAATCGCGACTGCTACGACCTGGGGGTCAAACTGTGTGCCGGAACCCTGCAGCAGTTGTTCTCGACAGAAGGAAAGCGGGCGTGCCTTGCGGTAGCACCGATGCGATGTCATGGCATCAATGGCATCGGCTACGCCGACAATCCTGGCGGGTAAAGACGTATGTTCGCCATCCAACCCATCCGGGTAGCCGCATCCATCCCAGCGTTCGTGATGGTTGCGGACAATCTGGCGCTCTCGAACCAGCCCGTCCAGGTTACTAAGAACGGCATCCCCGATACCCGGGTGCGTCTTGATTTTGGCGAATTCCTGATCGGTTAAACGGCCAGGTTTCAGCAGAACGGAATCGGCTACGGCGACTTTCCCTATATCGTGTAAAAGGCCACCGGTCCGAATCATTTCGATGGTTTCGCTGTCCAGGGCCATGCGGGTGGCAAAGTTGACCGCCAGCTCGCTCACCCGGGCGGAATGATCCCGCGTGTATCGGTCTCTGGCCTCCAGGAGGCGAACCAGAGTGAACAGCGTTTCCTTGACACTTTCTTCCAGTGCCGCATGGACAGCCCTGTTATCAAGCAAGGTATCCAGTTGTGGCACCAGAATATCCAGTAGTGCGCGTTTATTCTCATCGCTTGGACGGGCATTGTGCCGCCACTGTTCGGAAACAAGGCAGAGCACACCGACGGCGCGCTGTTGTAAACATATCGGGATAGCGATTGCGGGGCCGAAGCCTAGGGCGGGCCAAAGCTCCCCTTTGTACTGATTTTCAGACCCTGGATGACTGTTGTCCTCTGCCCCCTGAATGTGGATCATCGTCTCCTTGCCTTCCAGCAGCGGAGCAAAAGGCGTTTGACTTAAAGCACATTCCGGAGCAACAGATCCGGAATCCCACTTACCTTCCGAGGCCTCTGTACGGACAGCTTCGGTATGAACGAACCCAGGCGGGTCGAATGGTTTATCCGTGGCAGGTTTATCGAACTCGCCGTGCCGCGTCACCAGAGAGAGTTTCCCTTTACTCCGATCAAAGAATGCTACGAATCCGGCCTCGGCATGAAGCATATCCATGGCCAGCGTCAGGGCACCGGTACAAATACCGGCCACATCCTCTCTGGAAGGGATCTCGCGCACCAGCCGGCGTATAAAATCAAGATTCCTGTCCATCGAAAAAAGTCCGGACAGCAGCCCATCCTGCAATCGTTCATTCTGTGTCAATCTGGTGTCATTTCGATCCTCTTCCGGAGCCTCTGTCTTGCGTTTGAAAAGCAACTCATCCATGCACGTTAGCAATGCATCCGGCCGGAAAGGTTTGAGTAATATTTTATCAATACCGAGCGCGTGCGCTTTGCGCTCCTTCTCGGGTGACAACATGCCGCTGATAAGGATGGTGGGAATCAGAATACCCTGCTGGCGAAGATCGGCGATCAGCTCAAGTGACTGGCCGTCGGTCAGGCTCAGGTCGGCAATCATTCCGTGCCAGGAACGCTCGCACATCAGCTGACGAGCCTCCCGCAAACTTTCGGCGGCACCCACATGGATTGGTTCATCCACCATCTTCAGTACCTCAATCACAAGGTCGCGAACGGCGGGCTGGTCTTCAAGCAGCATGATATTGAATATTTCAGACATTTTGATCTCCTCTTTCGGTGGAAGCCCGGCACTTGGTCTGTATTTATTAATGCCGACTATCCGAGCATGTCATAGGCCCGGACAGCCGTTTGTTCCGGAATGCGCACGATTCCAATGTCGGATGGTGCCTGATTCCTGTTTTTCATATACAAGCGCAACAAACGTTGGTAGCGAGCTGCATTATCCAGTCGCAGACGCATAACCGGAAACTGAAACGGCTTGTAGATGATGTCGTACGCGCCCTGACTCACAAAATCAATGGCATCGCCAATACCTGAGAAACCGGTCATCAGGAGTACCATGGTTTGTGTCGGATTATTGGATGTTTTCCTGAGAACGCTTTGTAAGATGACCAGCCCTTTAATATCGGGAAGCATGATGTCGCTTAAAACAAGATCAAACTGCCTGTGTTCGAGCAAATCCAGTGCTGTTTTTCCGTCGTAACACACTTCCACAAAATAATCGAAACCGTTTAGATACTCGACCAGAAGCTCGGCCAGTGCCACATCATCTTCAACGATGAGCAAACGGCATATTTGCCCGTCCATTTTCAAGGCCTATTTTTATGAGGGCCATACGACTGTAGCAACTGCGATTCCAACTTGGATGAAGGGGCGTCTAGCCCGGCCTGTCTGGCTTCGTGGGAAAAGCTAACCCTGTCGCGACCGGGGAACGCTACTTGCCGAACAGTCGAAGAATGCCCTGCGCCCTGTCGAATGAGACGCTGGACCAAACCATCTATCGGATTGATGACCATTGCCATTGGTTAACCCCCTTACGCTCACAGCTAACTATCGGCGGGATACATGGCGACTTTAATTTTGTGTTTAGAGCCAACTTCAAAACTCTGGGTGGATGATCGGTAATCCCACGTTGAGTCCATTTTCGAGATGAAATGAGATGCATGGTGGTTCCATGGATCGAAACTCCAGCTCGGACATGGGCCAAAGTGGGGAAGGCGATCGCCGCTCACGAGTTTTGCAATTGGTCCTTTGGTTTTCTCCATCCTGTGGCCGCTTTGGTGGGAGTTCTCCGCTTTCTCCTGTCAGACCTTCGGAGAAAGGCCCTTTTTCTTGATTTTCTCAACCAGGGTTGTCCGGTTCATCGACAAAAAATTGGCGGCCCGGTTCTTGTTCCAGCCGAAACGGTCCAGCGCGGAAACGACCAGACTGTTTTCAAACTCATCAACTATCGCTTTCAAATCAATTTGGTCCTCTCGCGAAAGATCGACATCCATATTCCGTCTGACGCGGTCACCGCCACCCAAAATTTTAACTGGAAGGTCTTCTTCGGAAATCTTCCCACTCCGTTTCAAAATCGAGATACGTTCCATGATATTGCGTAATTCGCGCACGTTTCCCGGCCAGTCGTATCGCATCATGAGCTTTTTCGCCCCACCCGACAGCCCTGAAATCGAGGCTTTTTTAGTTTTATTGAAATATTGCATGAAATGCTCTACCAGCAACAAAATATCATCGCCTCGTTCGCGCAGGGGAGGAATATGGATGGGGATGACATTGAGGCGATAAAATAAATCTTCCCGGAAACGGCCAGCCCTTATTTCTTCCTCAAGTTCCCGGTGCGTCGCTGCAATAATCTGTACGTCGATCTCAATTTCCTTGCTTCCTCCGACGGGCGTAAACGTTCGTTCCTGCAGAACTCGCAGCAGTTTCACCTGTAGTTTCGGGCTCATGTCCCCAATTTCATCCAGAAATATTACGCCACCATTGGCCAGCTCGAAACGTCCGGGCATGGTTCGTATCGCTCCGGTGAATGCTCCCTTGAGATGGCCGAACAGCTCGGACTCGAGAAGTTCCTCGGGAATCGCACCGCAATTAATTGGAACAAAAGGTTTTCCGGATCGCGCCCCCGTTGAATGAAGGGTTTTGGCTACCACTTCCTTCCCCGTACCCGACTCACCTGTGATCAGTACGCTGCTGTCGCTTGCATCAAGCATCTTGACAATCTGACCTATACCGCGGATTGCCTCGCATTCCCCGATCATGCACGCCTTTCCCTGCATCGCCCTTACCTGTTTTTTTAGCTGGTTATGGTCGCGTAGTAACCTCTTCTTTTTTAGCGTCTCGCCGACGCGAACAAGCAGCTCATCAATATCAAACGGTTTTTTGATGAAATCGTTAGCACCAATTCGGATAGCATTAAGCGCTATGTCGACATCTGCATACGCAGTCATCATGATAACACCGATATCTTTGTCAGTACGTTTGAATTCACCAAGCAAGTCCATGCCGCTTCCGTCCGGCAGACAGATATCCAGGATAGCGATATCAAATTTAACATTTTTGATGGCATCATGTGCCTGCGTGACCCGTGCGGTGGCAACCACATGGTAGTGCGCAGCCTCCAGAGCCTCCTTTAGCACGCAGCGTAGGTCATCCTCATCTTCTACCAACAGGATACATGCCAGTTGCTGCATCATCCGAACGTCCTCCCTTTTGACCTGAACAAAGCGCACAATACAGGCGACGCCCTCCCCGGTCAAAATAATGACGGAGCTATCTTTGTATGGGGTCAGAGTCTCTTGCAAAACTCGTGAGCTTTCAGTACCCGCTCGCCAGCTCGCTGTTTGTCATCCAATCTTGCAGAGCGGCATACGATTTGCTTATACGCTTGATAATGAACAAACGTATTCCCCTTTCCTCCCTTCTATTGGTTTTGTTGGCCTTTCCGTTATTGGCTGTGGCCGGGGCGGCGACCGGGAAGGACAATATTGGTGCTTTGACGCAGAACGGCAACTACGCCGGGAAAATTCAGCGTATCCATGCTGAATTGACGCACAAGGCCCTGACGGAGAAGAAGCGTTTTGCGCTGCTTCGTAGCCTTGCTGCGACCAGGGAAAAACAAGCCATAGCGGCCGGGTTTCATACAGAGACAAACGTGGCTATTCAGGCATATAAAGCATTACATAGGGAGTTCCCGCACCAGTTTGGTGAGGCGGCATTGCTGTGGAAGACCGCATGGTTGAACTGGCAGCGCCAGAACCTGGACCGCGCAGACGCTGCTGCGCAAGCGCTTCTTTCCGGCTATCCTCACTCCCCCGAAGCCCATAAGGCAGCATTGCTGCACGCCCGGTTTTTACTGAAAAACGGGAGGTTCCCGGCTGCCCGCAGCATTTTGCTCAGGTATTTCGGCCTCGATACGAACATGAGTGACCATGAGCAGCGCAGGGGGCTGGCATGGATTGCCGTGATTGACGAAGCTGAAGGCGCGAAGGGAGAGAAAGGCCAAGCTTACCATGTCATGCAAAAGCTCATGCTACAGGATCCGTCCGTCATCGAAGGCAATGCCACCATTTACGCCGCCTATATTCGTCTGCTTAATCTCTTTTCAACTCGCCGGAAGGTTTTGTTACACGCCAAAAGTTTTGTCAGACGGTATATTTCTACACCCGAAGCGCCTGCTGTGCGTCTACTGTTGGCGGATACGCTTGTCCGGGTCGGGCGGGTCGAACAGGCAAAACAGCTTTACGGCATACTGACAAGTCGTTACGGAAATATGAGTGTTGGCAAAAAGGCATTCATGCGCCGGCTTATGCTTGCCGTAAAACGCCATCCAGGGAGGTTAAAGGCAACACTAAAATCGCTCGCGGAAATAGCGAGAGAAAACCAGCTTTCGGACATCGAGGCCGAGTCCTGGCTGGATCAGGCGCGTTTGCTGGCCAGCACAGGAGAACGGAAGGAAAACATCAAGGGCCGGAGATCGGCGTCGAGTGCCATCCGGCGACTCGGAAGTAACAATCAGGAATCAAAAAGCCTGTCGGGAAACCGGGCAGAGCTGGCACTGGAAAACTACGCCCTTGTCGCCACATCCGAGCAACCTCCATTCACATCAATTGGTAGAGCGGAAGGAAAATTTTTTTTGAGTAAACGATTGCGCGAGTTACTGCAACGAAAATTCTGGCTTCAAGCCGTTCTTTTGTGGAGACGATTTCCGCAGTTGCGTCCCGGAAATAGCAGGAAGCTGGCTTTCAATGTTGCCCAGGCATACATGCGGTTGATGGATTTCAGTGACGCAGACACATTATTGGGTCAACTCTACCTGCGCTCTGCGGGTACCATCTGGGGTCAGCGCATTATGCTTGAGAAAGCGCGTCTGTGGGCGGAGCGGGGCGATGCGGATACCGTCAATAAAATTATGCGCTGGCTATCGCAGCATGAGCAGACCCTTTATCGACCGGATATGCTCTTGATCGTTGCCAACGTACAGGTGGGTAAGGGTCGGGCGTCGATAGCCAGCCAGACATTGGCCAACATCAATCCCGCAGACTTAACGCCAGTGCTGGACCGTACCTACTGGCTGACGCGCGCTAACATTAGTACGCAATTACAACGCTGGCACGATGCGGCGGAGGCATGGCGTCATTTGGCTGCGGATAGTACAGGGAAGGGAAAGTGGCATGCACTTTATGCCCGGGTCAATGCGTTGATGCAAGATGCAAACTATCAGGGCGCACAGGATGTCCTTACGCATATTCCACATGAGGCACGTAATGCCACCTGGCATTTCTATCTGGGACTGAGTGCATATCGGGCGGGACAGTGGAAGCTGGCGAAAACGCAGTGGACTCTACTGCGAAATAGTAAGACAGAGACACCCGCTTATACCCTTCTGGCCCGATACATGCTGGATGTGCGCAAGATCAGTGAACTGGAGGATCACTCGCCATGAACCATATATTGCTCCTCGGTTTCTCCGATGATGTCGCTGCGGACATACGCGTACAACTTGGTCGCGCCGCACCGGACACAGCCATTGAGAATCTGGTACAATTTGACCCGGACCGATTAAAGCTTGATGCCGATACGCTGGTTTTTCTGCTCGATTCGCCGATTGCCACGGGCCAGGTCCTGCAACTGTTCAAGATAACGCCTTCAGCCAATATCGTTGTGCTTTCCATGTATGCCGACCGCGAACGCGCATCCGGGTTGATGGGTGCGGGCGCCATGGATTATCGCGTCATGCCATGTCCCGATGAAATATTCGGTATTTACGTCCGCAAAACCGGGCATCTTGCGGAATTGTCCAGGCAGTCCTGCCTCCAGCGTCAGAACAATGACACTTTTATTACACAGGATGTGGAAACGCGGCGTTTGCTGGACAGGCTGGCGCTCATTGCCCCCAGCCGGGCATCGGTGCTGGTCCTCGGTGCATCCGGAACCGGCAAGGAAATGCTGGCCCGCTTTATCCACCAATGCTCGGATCGCCGAAAAAATGCATTCGTAGCCATTAACTGTGCCGCGATTCCGGAGGGTATGCTGGAGTCCGAGCTGTTCGGTCATGAGAAGGGTGCGTTTACAGGCGCGACATGCGCACGCACGGGAAAATTTGAACTGGCGCACGGTGGCACCCTGCTGCTGGATGAAATTACCGAAATGCCCCCGCTGCTGCAGGCCAAGCTGCTCCGTGTTTTACAAGAGGGTGAAGTGGACAGGCTCGGCGGCAAGAGCCCGGTAAAAATCGATGTACGCATCGTTGCGACGAGCAATAGAGATATCGCACCCGCCATCAGGTGCGGTGCCTTGCGTGAAGATTTGTACTATCGGCTGAATACCGTGAGCGTGCGTCTTTCTCCGCTGCACATGCGCCCCGATGATATTGGATTACTCGCCACCCATTTCCTCAGCCATTTTGCCAGCATTTATGAAAAGGAGACGCCGACCATCACGGTGGCCTGCATGCGGCGTATGAAGGCTTACGCATGGCCGGGCAACGCTCGTGAACTGGAGAATTGCATGCACCGTGCTTTCCTCATGTGTACGAACGGGGAGCTTCAGTCTGAGCATCTTGACCTGGAGGATATACAGGGAATGGCTATGGATCCTCACGAAGATACGACGATGATCAGAGCCGGTATGAGTATCCGCGACATGGAACGCGTCCTGATCAGGCAAACAGTGACGCATGTCAGGGGGAACCGTGGTGAGGCGGCAAAACTGCTGGGTATCAGTATCCGGACCTTGCGCAATAAGCTGCGTGACATGGATTCTGGCACGGCATTTGCTGGAACGGAGCCTATGCAATCCAATCCGCAACCTGGTCGTGCAGGCGTTATATCGTGAGTGCATTGTTTGGGCCGGAATTTCGTACGCTTGAGGCCGCATTGGCAGCGCGCGAACAACTCCAGGCCGCGCACGCTTCCAATATCGCCAATGCGGATACGCCGCATGCGCATGCGGACACGCGGACATTCGATGATTTTCTTGCTGAAGAAACGAAGAAGCAATTTTCATCGACAGCTATGGGAGCAGATTTGGGTGACAGCCGTAGCTGGATGTCATTTGACGGTGGTGACCAGGGAGGCGGTCTGGCTCGTATTGATGGCAACAACGTGAATATGCAAAAAGAAATGGTTGGAATGGCCGAAAATCAGCTTATGCATGATTTAACCTTGCGCTTGCTCAAGGGGAAGCTGAATGGGCTTGCAAATGTTATTAAATCAGGAGGTCGATGATGAGTGATTCACTTTTTTCATCCATGAATGTCAGCGCCGCCGGTATGTCGGCACAGCGCACCCGTATGAGCGTTGTGGCCGAAAATATAGCCAATGCCGAATCCACGCATACGCCCGGTGGAGGTCCTTATCAGCGACGCCAGGTGGTTCTGCAATCCATCGGATCGGGAGGTAGTTTTGCCGATGTGTTTTCATCAAATCCTGTGGGTCAGGAGATGCGTTCCGTCAGGGTGGAAAAAATCGTAAGAGATCCTGCTCCTTTCGTTAAGGTGTATAACCCGTCCAATCCCGATGCCGACAAAAATGGTATGGTTAGTATGCCCAATGTTAATCCGGTGATGGAGATGGTGGATATGAATTCGGCCGCGCACGCCTTCGAGGCCAATGTCACTGCTATGGAAGCATCCAAGCGTATGTTTCTGAAAACTCTAAGATTATTGCGCTGAGGAAAGAGCCTTTATTATCGTATTTCGGTCATGATTACACATAAAAGGAGGGTCAGAGTATGGACATATTGCCGATTGGGAGTATCAGCCAGAAGTTGTCGCTACCACAGTCCGAAACTGTAAAACAGGGAAATTTCGGTGCGGTCATCAAGCATTATATCCAGCAAACAAATCTGGATGAAAAAGCCTCCGACCAGGCCGGGCTGGAACTCGCCCTCGGCAAAAGGAACAATGTTTCTGAAACACTGCTGGCCATTGAAAAGGCGGATATGTCATTCAAACTGATGCTTGGCGTACGCAACAAGTTGATGCAGGCCTACCATGAAGTTATGCGTATGCAGGTATAGTCAGTCATGGCCAATGAACTGATCCCCTCTCAAGACCAAAACTCCGATGCCTCGGCTCCATTGCAAGGTGGCGGAGCAGTGCCGTTTCCCGCAGGCAGATTGCAGGCCGCCATGCTCGGAAACCGACGCTTGCTGCTGACGGTTGCCGGTGTATTGGTTGTTCTCGGCTTCACCAGCCTGGCCTTCTGGTCGGCTGAACCACCCTACCGATCCATCTTTACCGGTATGAGCGGGAAGGAAGCCGCCAGTGTGGTTGATTACCTGCAGAAGTCGCATATCCCTTACCGTATCGAAGGTGCGGGCATGGTGATGGTTCCGAGCGACCAGGTTTACATGGACCGGATAAAGCTTGCGGGGCAGGGCTTGACACCGGGCAGTGGACGCGGGTTTGAGCTGTTTGATAAAAAAATGCCGTTTGGTATCAGTGACTTCGTGCAGAAGGTGAACCTGCAACGTGCCCTGCAGGCCGAGCTGGCGCGTACCATCGAGGTCCTTTCTCAGGTGCGCGCCGCGCGCGTGCAATTGGTTTTGGCGAAGGATTCCGCTTTCGCAGATCGCCAACGTCACGCTTCGGCTTCGGTGATGCTGCAGCTTGTGGGTGGGCGTAGCCTTGCTGCCAATACCATTCTTGCCATTCAGAATCTCGTTGCGGCTGGGATTCCCGATCTGAAGCCCGGGGCCGTCACTATCGTGGATTCATCCGGTAACCTTTTGACTATGAAGAAGCGAAACGGCGTCGCTGGCGGTCGGTCCATGATGGATAACCAGGCCCGTTTCGAGCGCCGTCTGGAGGCGCGCCTGACCAGTATGCTGGAGAAGGTCGTGGGTGTCGGTCAGGCCGTGGTGCGCGTCTCGGCGGACATGACCCATGATGCCGTTGAACAAAACAGCAAACGCTATAATCCGGATGAGGCTGTGTTGCTTAACCAGAAGACAATTACTGAAAACAAGAGTTTTCCCGGTGGACTTGCGGGAGGCGTTGCGGGTATGGCCTCTAACAGGCCTCCGTCCGCTGCAAAAACTGCGCTGCCTTCTACCGGTAGCGCCACGGCACGGTCTCCCATGCGAAAAGCCAGCCGCAATGAACGGACCAGTAATTACGAAATCAGTTCAACTACGGAAAGGCGCATCATTCCGCCCGGAATTATCAAGAAACTATCGGTCGCGGTCATTGTGGGAGGTAGTTTCAAGGAAGGGAAGGACGGGCAAACGTTTATTCCCCGCGACAAGAAGGATATAAAAGCCATCCGCAATCTGGTTGAACGGGCCATCGGATATAACGAAGATCGCGGTGACAGCATTGAGGTGCAGAGTATGCCACTGGTCGAGATCAGCGACCACCGCGATGCTACAGCTCTTGCGGCTACCGAAAAGAGGTCCTTTTACCTCAACATGGCGCGTTATGGCGTTGCCGGGCTGGCGCTTCTGTTGCTGGTATGGTTTGTCCTGAGACCCGTTTCCAAGTGGCTGGGAAGTGGCCCGGGCAGCAAGCGGGATACCAGCGACGCTTTGCGAGGAATCGAGGACGCCATGCCCGAGTCTGCGGCCATACCTGCATCCTCCGTGGAACATATCGAACTGCAACGGAGCGCGCGGGATCTTGCGATCGAGGACCCGGCGGCGACAGCGATGATTATTCGTCAATGGATGCGCGAATCATGATAGCTTCGCAGGAGACGATCAGGGTACCCATGCGTGGATGCACGAATCGATGCCTTACAGCGGATTCTGTGAGGGGGGGAGCTGCCTGGGCGCAGCAGTGTTTATGAGTAGTACGGATTTTAAGGGTGCGGATAAAGCCGCAGTTTTTCTGCTTTCCATCGGACCCAAGCTGGCCGGCCCGATCATGAAAAAAATTGATGACCAGTCCCTGGTCGAGATTGCCAGGCGTATGCCCGGCCTGGGTAAGATTCCCCCTGAAAAAGTGATGGAAATCTATGCAGAATTTCAGCAATTGCGCCAATCGGGACATCCTGTCGTCGCTACCTCCATCGAGGATGTAGCCGAAATATTGAAGGGTGTGGTGGATGAGGAACGCCTGGAATATATCATGAAAAGCCTGGAAAGCGATGCTCCCGTCAAGACGCCCGTATGGAGCAAGCTTTCGCGCATGAAGCCGAAGGCAGTCTTCGTGCTGATTCGTAATGAGAATCCGCAGACGATTGCGATTATTCTGGGTCGCCTTGAACCGGAAATGGCGAGCAAATTACTCGAAATGCTACCAGACAAAACACAGATGTCCGTCGTGTTCCGCATGTCGAAAATTGAAAGCGTTTCCGCCGATTTGGTGCATGATATCGAGGATGCCCTGGAGAAAGGTCTTACAGAGGCGCACGGAAGTTCCGGCCTCACCTTTGACGGTATGGTCAAGGTGGTGGACATCCTCAAGACTCTGGATGGCCGTATTTCGAAGCCCATCCTGGAATATCTCAAGGAAAAGGATCAGGAACTGTTTGAGCAGGTGGATGGGCAGCTTTTGGTTTTTGAGGAACTCGGCTCCCTTACCGGGCGCGACATCCAGTCTATTCTGAAACACGTTTCTTCGGACGATCTGATCAAGGCGCTGAAGGGCGCAACAGATGAGATGCGCGAACTATTTTTTGGCAATATGTCCCAGCGTGCTGCGGATATTATGCGGGAAGACATAGAAGTCATGGGTCCGATCAAGGTTTCGGAAGTGGAGCAAAGCCAGCGCGCTATCCTCGAGATTTCTCGAAAACTGGGCGAGGACGGTACTATCAGCCTTGGTGGCCAGGAAGAGATGGTCGGCTGATGGCCGCTCACGAGTTTTGCAATTAGCTCATTTGTGAAAACTTCGCAAAAAGCCATTAGGTTTGAAGCCCTGCCTGTCAAAGAGGATGATGGCGCACCGAAGTCTGATTTATTTCCTTACAGAACCATCGGTTCGGAAGTGCCGCCCAAGGCTGAGGAGGATGAACGCCCCGGCCAGACGGATCGCCTCCGTCTGCTGGAAGAAAGACTGGCGAAACATCAGGAGAGAGCCACTCAAATTGAGCAGGAGGCGCACGAAGAAGCTTATGCGGCTGGAGAAAAAGCTGGTCTTGAACTGGGTGGCAGGCGTGCGGAGCAGATCCTGGCCCGAATGCGACAGGTGCTGGATGACGGTAGCGGGCAACTGAATGAAATCCGCGAACATGCCTATTGCGCTATCATGGATATAAGCGGTGCCATCGCTGAGTGGCTGGTGGGTGAGATAACCGGGGATGATCGTGCGCGGTTGCTTCAGATGGTCAGAAAAGCCGCTGATGAATTTCCCGAAACAGAGCATTTGAAAATCGCGCTCCATCCCGACGACCTCGCCCATATCAAAAAATTGCCCACTGGTTCGGACGAAATGCTGCCGCTGGTGCCTGATGCAGCCATGGCGCCAGGTAGCGCGCGGGTTTTTAGCCACTCGCGAGATGTCCTGCTTGATCCGCACGCCTGTATTGATGACTTTATCAAAAGATTCAGGGACGAACTCAAAAGCTGATGGCTTCCTCAAAACACGGGGATCATAAATGCGGGCGAACGGGTACCAATAGCAGAGGTAGGGGACACCATGCTGGTTGATATCATGGACGAAGATATCCGGGGGCATCTGCTGGAGCGAATGAGGCATCGCTCTCCTTTCCGGGGGCGCGGGCGGGTCAGGAAGGTCGTGGGTCCCATGCTGGAAGCGGGGGGGCTGGATGTGGAGGTCGGCAGGGCATGCCGTATTTTCATTCCCGGTAATACATTTATTGACGCGGAGGTGGTTGGTTTTCGCGATGATGACAGTCTGATTATGCCAGCCGGATCAACGCGGGGTATTGCCCCCGGCAGTCCGGTGGAGGCGATGGATGGCACCCCGTCCATCGGCGTCTCCGATGCCCTGTTAGGGCGTGTGCTGGATGCATGCGGCAAACCACTGGACGGAAAGCCTCTCCCCCTTGCGCAGAACACATACCCGATCCTGCGCCAGCCACCCAATCCAATGAATCGTCACCTTATTGACGAACCCATGCAATCGGGTATTCGTATCATTGACGCATGCCTGACCATGGGGAAGGGCCAGCGGATGGGGTTGTTCGCCGGCCCCGGCGCAGGGAAGAGCACGTTGCTCGGTATGGTTGCGAGGGAAACGGATGCCGACATTATCGTGATCGCGCTGGTGGGCGAGCGGGGGCGCGAATTGCGGGAATTTCTGGACCACACACTGGGTCCGGATTCCCTGGCCCGATGCATTGTCGTTGTCGCGACATCCGATATGCCGCCGTTATTGCGTGTGCGTGCCGCACTCTCGGCCATGACTATCGCCGAGGTGTTTCGGGACCAGGGAAGACACGTCCTGTTGCTGATGGACAGTCTAACCCGTTTCCTTCAGGCCCAGCGGGAGATCGGGCTTATGCTTGGGGAGCCGACTACCAGCAAGGGGTATACGCCATCCTGTTTTTCTATGCTGGCGGAACTGATTGAGCGGGCCGGCCCGGGCGATGGTCGCGGCGATATCAGTGCTGTTTACGCAGTACTCGTGGAAGGGAGCGAATTGGCCGATGATCCCGTCGCCGACGCGGCCCAGGCTGTGCTTGACGGGCACGTTGTCCTATCGAGGCGCATGGCCGAACGCGGTCACTTTCCGGCTATTGATCTGTTGCGTAGTATTAGCAGGCTGGCAACGAACCTCACCTCACCTGAGGTTCAAAAAGCGGCACAAAGCTTGCGTGAGGATCTTGCCTTGTACGAAAGGATGGAGGATATGATTCATATGGGTGCGTACGAAAAAGGTAGCAATGTCGAACTGGACCGGGTTATTGGGAAACTTCCTGCGATCAACGCATTTCGTTGCCAGGGCGCGCGTCAGTTTACCGCCATCCACGAATCGCAGGATACTTTACTGGGGTTGGCGGCCGGATGAGCCTTACGCAATATTTATGAGCGGTGATGGCTCGCCCCGCTCATCCACCCGGAATATTGCCGGATGTCCATATGAGTGAGCATTCATCCACATTCGGCATGCTGTCCGCTATGGAAGATGAAACATGCAGTCATCTTTCGGCATGCCTAGCCAAGTTGGTGGATGAACGGAAGAGGCTGGAATCCGAACTTGAGGCGGTGCAGAGCCGGCGTCGGAAAGAAGATACGCAATACCGGCTAAGTATAGGAAAGAATATTAAAGCTTCCGAACTGCTCATACGAGAGACGGCTAACCTAGAACTGAAAGCGCGAATGGATGGAATATCCTCGCGCATATTTAAGTTGCACCATGAAGAAAAGGAGTTGCGCGCAACTCTTTTCACCCATATCGGAAAGCGCCATGCTTGGGAAACTTTGCTCGACAACGAAAAAGACCGGGGAAAGAAGTCAGTGGCACGCGCCGAACAGCGCGCTGCGGATGATTTGATCGCGCACCGCCCCCGGAGACCGACATGACGCGTCGCTATACCCTTATTCTTCTTTCCATGTTAAGCCTTTCCGTTGTGTTTAATCTTGCTCTTACATGGTGGCCGCATACTTATGAAACGCGAACGATCAGATCGTTGCCTCCCGTGTCGCAGGCGACTGTAGTGCCAATGCGTGGAGTGGTCCGGGATATTTCTGGTGGGAAGATTTTGCGACGTACCGACGCATCACCCGGCCCCCTGAGTGGGGGAAGGACTAGGTCGTTACAGCCAGTGTCGGCCATGATTACTTCGGCGGAAGCTGCAGAATTCCCGCTGACACCTGCGCAAAAGGTCAGCCCTGAAGAAATCGAAGTGCTGGGGAAGCTACGCTCCGTCAAGGATAAGCTGGATGAGAGAGCCCTGGCTTTGGACGCTAGGGAGCATGCCATTGAACAGGCCGAGGCTGTCATGAAGAAGAAGGTAGTCGGGCTGGAGGCTGTACTCGCGCGGGTTCAGGATGCGATCCAGCAGCAGCAGAAGCTAAAAAACAAGAAAATCAAGCGCCTGGCCGCCGTATACGACAGCATGAAACCGGCCAAGGCTGCCCCGATTATTTCACGAATGGACATCTCAACTGTCATTAGCATGTTCGCGCAGATGGATGCAAGGAAAGTGGGAAAAATCCTCGCATTCCTGCCACCTGAAAAAGCCGTACGCATCAGCCAGAGGCTTGTGCGCCTGAATGCGGGGTTTTGAGGCCCTCTAGCAGCCTGTCGGTCTTAACTCTCTGAGCAAGTGAGAGAAACCCCGACAAAGTTTTCATAGCGAATAATGTCACTGGAAAACCAGTGTTTTTCGCTGTTTCAGACAGGCCGCAGAAGGCATGACCCATCTCATGCTACCTTCAGGGCGAATATCCGCTTGATATTCCATGCCATACAGACCCATTGCCACTCGCCTTGCGCCTTTTTCAGCCCGCGCATGGAGAGTAAAACGTTCCAGCAAGGATGGATGGTGGGATTCACGCTTGCTGGCAATCAGCGGAACAACCTCCTGCCCATGGCAATGCTTCACATTCTTCTCGCTAAAATAACAGGTATCGGCTACCAGCGTATCCACTTTTCCCAAATCCTTTGGCAAAGGAGCCTCTTGCAAAACTCGTGAGCGGCGATCGGCTTCCCCACTTTGGCCCATT
>CAZUWV010000027.1:0-17799 GCA_964624255.1 uncultured Zetaproteobacteria bacterium | reverse complement strand
TTGCAAGGGAATAACCCTTGCCGCAAGCACGCGCCTTGCATATGACCACCGGGCGATTCGCTGGGGCATGACTTATGGATAAAGGGCAGTGCTAGCCTGCATTATTCGCGAATACTGCCGCGTCCTTGCTGGTTCCATGGAGCGAAATTCGAGCTCGGAAATGGGCCAAAGTGGGGTAGCCGATCGCCGCCACGAGTTTTGTAATTGGTTCCAAGGACAGACTATACGCCCTCGGTTTCTAAATCGCGGATTAAAATGTCCATCTACGGGTGCTGGATGGACGCAGAATATGTTTACATTAGCACGCGTTCGATACCACCATTTTTCACCTTATGTATAAATGTATCCTGCCAGTCCTCGCCTTTCAGATGGCGGATGAGTTCGACGACGATGTAATCCGCCTCGACATCCGTTTCACCTTCCAGCCGGGACAGTCCCTGAAGGCAGGATGGACAGGACGTCAGGACTTTGATCGGTGTATCACCCTTCTTCAGTTTCGCTTTGGCTTTGCTCATTTCTTCTTCCTTGCGAGCGCGAATCTTGCCAGCAATGGCAGGATGAGCTACGGCCAGCGTACCCGCCTCACCACAGCATTCAGCAGACTGGATAGAAGGCGCTCCCAGCAGTGAGCTGATAGCGGCCTCCGAGCCATGCCGTTTCAGCGGTGTATGGCAAGGCTCGTGGTACATGTACTGGGCGCCCTGCACATCCGGTACGGATATGTTCTGTGTCATCAAATATTCGTGAATATCCATCAGCGGTGCATTCGGAAATACCTGTTTCAGTTGATATTTGGTTAGCTGATCGTAGCAAGTGCCACAGGAAACGATGACCGCCTCGAAATCCAGATAGGAGAGCGCAGTTTTGATACGATGGAACAGCACACGATTATCGTAGGTGATCTGATCGCCTTTTTGATGGTCGCCGCTGGCTGTGGAAGGGTAGCCGCAGCACAAATAGGAGGGGGGAAGCACCACATTCAGTCCGAGATCGAACAACATCGCCTGCGTTGCAAGCCCGACCTGTGAAAACAGCCGTTCCGAGCCACAGCCGGGAAAATAGAAAACGGCGCGATCATTGGCTTTGTCCGGGTCACGCAGGATCGGGATCTCGTTTCTGTTGCGCCCGTCGATGCCGAGCATGGAACGCGTCGTGGCGATGGGGAGCTTGGGTAAGGGGCGTTCGACGAAATTAATAAGTTGTGCCGGAATTCCGGCTATATTTCGCTTTGCTGCCGGAATGTTTTTGATAAGTCCTGCGACCCTGGCCGCTCGATGGAGAAGACGATGCGCCGCATAACCCCAGCCGATCACCGTCTTGCGCATCAGACGTACCGCATCCGGGTTTTTGGACACCAGAAATAGCAGCGACAGCCTTGAACCCAGGTTAAATCGCGATTGCCCCTTGTCCTTGAGAATCGCGCGCATGCGCTCGGTCACCATACCGAAATCAATATTAACGGGGCATGGTGCTTCACACTTATGGCAAAGGGTGCAGTGATCGGCCACATCCCTTAAGCCCGCGAACTGTTCGAACGAAATACCGCTGCTGGTCTGTGATTCATACAGGAAAGCTTCGATAATGGCACCTGTGGCCTGAATTTTGTTGCGTGGGGAGTACAGCATGGAAGTGCGTGGAAAATGCGTATTACACACTGGCTTACACTTGCCGCAACGCAGGCAAGAGGATATCTCTTCGGACAAAGCCGTTAAGTCTGCCGCCTCAAGGATGACGGACTCCATCTCCAGCAAATTGAAGCTCGGCGTATAGGTGAAGGTTAGGTCGGTTTCCGGTAACAGCTTGTCACGGTTGAACAAGCCTCCCGGATCCACTTTTTTCTTGTATACGACCATTTCCTGAAGATATTCGACTGGCATGTATGCCAACTTGGTGATGCCGATGCCGTGTTCGCCGGATATCACGCCACCCAGTTCAACAGCCTTGGTCATGAACTGCTCAACGACATGATGCGCGTGCTTCATCATGCCGTAATCATTAGAGTTAACCGGCACATTGGTATGCACATTGCCATCGCCGGCATGCATATGCGTTGCGATCACAATACGGCGGGATAGTGTTTTCCGATGCCGTTCACGCACGCCCTGCCGCAATGCATCATGACCGCGTAATAAATCCATCAGTGGGGCTTCCACCTCACGCCGGTAGGAAATGCGCAAGTCTCCGCGCTGAATCACGCGGAACAGCGTCTCGCCCTTATCGTATGTGATGCCGTCCGGGATATGTTCCAGCCTGGCTGCCGGGGTATCCAGCCCCTCCAGGCAGGCTTGCCAGCATTGGCGCGCCGAGGAAACGCGCTGACTACATTGCGCCAGTTTGTCGGCAAGAAATCCGTCATCTTCTATTCCAAGTTCAGATAGACCCAGGGTATCACCTTCAGTGAGATATTGACTGGTTGTTTTAAGATAAAACGCAATATTATCAATGATTTCTATCTTGTTTCTAATGGAATACTCAACATTAAGATGCTCGATAAAATCGTTGTATTCGGATAAACGGTGTAGAGGGATGACGACATCCTCATTGAGTTTAAAGGCGCGCGTATGTTTGGCAATCGCCGCCATGCGCCCTCGATCATCCCAGAAATGCTTGCGGTCTGTTGTTGAAGTGGCGATGAAACCTTCGCCATTTCCCATTGAGGCAATACGGCAAATATCCGAACATACCTTGGCTACCGAACGCTTGTTGTTGCCGGAAACATCAATCAGCAATACGACGCGCGGGCGCTCCCGTCGGGTTGATTTGCTCGTATAGTCAATGGCTTTGACGTATTTCTCGTCAAAATGCTCCAGTGCTTCCAGATGTGAGCCACTGGACGCATCCACATGCTCTTTGATATTCACCATAGCGCGCGTTGCTGCTGTCAATTCCTGACCGAAAAATTCGCAACATACGGTCTGCGTGTATGTGTAAGGCTCGTGTAGCACAAACGTTGCTTCGGTAATAAACCCGTCTACACCTTCTTTCTGGATGCCTGGCAAGCCGCCCAAGGCCTTGCGCGTCACATCCTTGCCCAGACCTTTGCGGCGAAAGACGGAGCCAGGAATGGCCATGGTTTCCACGTTGCCCAGGGGTGTCATTCCGTCCGGATGAAAGCGGGATAAACTGAATTGTGCTTCTCCATCAGCGGGTATCTTGCCCATGTTGTGGTTGATGCGTGTCACCACCAGCCAGTTTCCGTCCGGCGTGACCATCTTCCAGGAGAGTAGATTATCCACGCAGGTACCCCAGATCACCGCATGTTTACCACCTGCATTGGAAGCGACATTGCCGCCGATGGTACAGGCCCACAGGCTGGTCGGGTCGGTGGCGAACACATGCGGCCGGGATGCTTCCATCACCTTTCCGGTCACCGCACCTGCCTGTGCCGTAATGGTATGCACCTTGCCACTACTACCGGTATCGCGCGTTTCAACCGGCCCGATGGTATCCAGTTTCTCAACGTTAATCATGACTGTATCCGCATGCAGGGGTACAGAGCCACCACACAGGCCGGTACCACCGCCGCGCGGGATGATGGTCATCCCCAGTTCGCGTACCGCCGTAACCAGGCCGGAAATTTCTTCCGGCGAATCCGGAGTAATGACGCAGAAGGGATATTCTTGCCGCCAGTCGGTTGCGTCCGTGGCATGGTGTGTCAGCGTATATGCGTCATAATGGATATTATTGCGGTGGGTATAACGGGCAAAAATTTTCAGCGCCTGCTTACGCTGTCCCGGTATCTCGGAAAACCAGCTGTTGAATTTATTTAACATTTCACGAGTCTGTCCGACGATACGCAGCACTCGTTCGTTGCCGTCCGCCGCTGTTTCGATACGCGCCAGACGATCCTGATGCAGGGTTTGCATGGTGCGCAGGCGTTTTTTCTCTTTTAGCAACCCGTCCTTAAGGAAGGCATTACGCGACACCACCCACACGTCACCCAGAATCTCGAACAGTTTGCGCGCGCTCCTTCCCGTTTTACGTTGGTCGCGCAGGACGTTCAAATCGTCCCAGGCTTCCTTTCCAAGGAAACGCAGCACAATCTCCCTGTCGGAATAGGACGTATAATTGTAGGGAATCTCACGAATATTATCAGTCAAAGAGAGGCTCCAAAAGTTATTAAACCTGAATCCTGCACGCAAAAATGCTTGCAGGATCCAGGGGAAGGTCAGCGCATTGTAGCGGAGGTGGATGAAGAAACCACCAATGCTTGAACAGATGACAGCACATGGCAGGATTACTGCCATGATTAAATTGTCGAAGCGCATCCAGCAAGTCAAACCATCGGCCACACTGGCTATCACCGCCAAAGCCGCCGAACTGCGTGCCGCCGGTCGCGACATTATTTCATTATCGGTGGGCGAGCCTGATTTCGACACACCGAAAGCCGCCTGCGAAGCCGGAAAGAAAGCCATTGATGAAGGATTTACCCGCTATACGGCGGTGCCCGGAATTATTGAGCTTCGACAGGTTATTGCCGGGAAATTCAAGAGGGACAATAATCTTGATTACGCGCCTGAGGAGATTCTGGTGTCCACTGGCGGCAAACAATGCATCTTCAACCTGTTTCAGGCCATGATCAACCCTGGTGACGAGGTGGTGATTCCCGCGCCGTACTGGGTGTCCTACCCCGACATGGTGCTTCTGGCCGAAGGCGTGCCGATGATTGTGGATACAACGGCGGGCAATGATTTCAAACTCTCGGCGGCGCAACTGGACACGGCGATTACCGACAAGACACGGCTATTACTCCTTAATTCACCATCCAATCCCACAGGTATGGCCTATTCGGCTGAAGATCTGGCAGCATTGGGCAAGATTGTCCGCAAACACCCGGGTGTGGCCGTGGCAACGGATGATATGTATGAGAAAATCCTCTTCGACGGCAAACAATTTGCCACCTTTGCCGAGGTCAATCCGGATCTGAAAGATCGGACCATCACCCTGAATGGCGTTTCCAAAGCCTATTGCATGACCGGTTGGCGCATCGGTTTTTGCGCCGGTCCTGCGCATCTTATCAAGGCTATGGCTAAAATTCAGGGGCAAAGCACTTCCAACCCGTCGTCCATTTCGCAGAAGGCGGCGCTGGCGGCCCTCACCGGTCCCACCGATGCGTTGGAAGACATGGTACGCACATATCAGATACGGCGGGGGTGGTTGGTCCGCGCCATTAACGCCATTCCCGGTATGCGCTGCCTTAAACCTGACGGTGCATTTTACGTTTTTCCATCTGTTTCCGCCTGGATAGGCAAGCAAACGTCCAAGGGTACCGAACTGACGGATGACGTGGCCATCTGCGAATGGTTGCTGGAAGAAACGGGCGTGGCGCTGGTCCCCGGTACGGCCTTCGGCAGTCCCGGACATGTGCGGTTTTCCTATGCTGTTTCCCAGGACACGCTGGAAGATGCAGTCGGACGGATCGAGAGAGCGGCAAAAAGTCTTAATCTGATTTGATTCTTCGCGCCAATCAGTCATTGATGCGAAAATAATTTGTGCGCGCATGGAAGAAGCCCCAGGGAATTCCCCGATATTAATTTTGATACCTGGCGGCGTGGATTGAGGGAGTTCGTGTTGATTACACAATGACGATGGAACATTCCCGCTGGTTTTCACCAGCCGATGGTGATGCGTGGGTTATGGGCGTGCTTAACTGTACCCCGGATTCATTTTCGGACGGCGGCATGCACGCGGGTCTTGAAGATGCAGCCGGGCATGCGGGACATTTGTGGGATGCGGGCGCGGACATCATTGATGTGGGTGGAGAATCCACGCGGCCAGGTTCGAGGTCAGTACCGTTAAAGGAAGAGCTGGCGCGGGTAATTCCCGTTATCGCGACGTTGTGTGGCAACGGTATGATGGTCTCCGTAGATACATCCAAGGCCGAAGTCATGCGTCGGGCTATCGCTGTCGGCGCGATGATGGTGAATGATGTAACCGCGCTTGCGGGCGATGCCGCGTCACTGGATGTGGTGGCGGAAGCGGGTGTGGATGTTTGTCTGATGCACATGCGTGGCATGCCTGCAACTATGCAGCGCGACACTCAGTATGGCGACGTCGTGGATGAGGTGGAATCATTCCTTGCCAACCGAGCGGCGGTTTGTGTGGCTGCCGGGGTCCGGGAAGATGCCATTCTGCTGGACCCCGGTATCGGTTTCGGCAAGAAGCCGAAGGATAACCTGGCGTTGATTGCAGCTACCCCTCGCTTCAAGCGCCTCGGATTTCCAGTATTGATGGGGGTTTCACGTAAATCATTTCTGGGGGCGCTGACGGGAGCATCGGTGGAAGATTGCGAATTCGAAACGGCTGCCGCAGTCTCCACATGTGTGTATGCGGGGGCCGACATCCTGCGTGTACATGATGTGGAGGCCCAGAGGCGGGTGGTGAGAATTGCTTCGGCTATACGCTGTGCCTTGTCTGAATCCGATTCAGTCGTATTATCCTGATATGGGAATGGGAAGCTGGCATTTTGGTGTTCGCGATCTGGTGGATGTCGCCCTGGTCTCGGTGGTGGTTTATTTCATACTCCGCTTGATACGCGGTACGCGCGCGGTGCAAATGCTGATTGGCCTGGCAGTGGTCGTTGTCGTTTACGAGCTGGCACGTTTTTTTGGGTTGTTAACCGCAGAATGGATATTCGGTCAGTTCTTTTCGGCTTTCATTATTATTCTGGTTGTTCTGTTCCAGCATGAAATACGCCGGGCGCTGATGCAGGTTGGGGTCAACCCGCTGGCTACCACGCGTGCGCGAATCGGGCTGGCCGATTCGTTGGTCGAATCTGCTTTCGCGTTATCGCACCGAGGCTGGGGAGGAATTTTGGTGCTTGAACGTGAAACGGGTCTGAAGCACCTGTTTGAATCCGGCGTGGAAATGAATGTGCCTGTACGTAGCGACATCATCCAAACACTTTTTTGCCCCCATGCCCCCATGCACGATGGTGCTGTAGTTATACAACCGGGGGAGGGGCTCCATGGCAGAATTGTGGCCGTACGAGTATTGTTGCCGTTGGCCCAGGCCAATGTGTTAGCTGGTGAATTTGGCACCCGTCATCGGGCTGCGATTGGGTTGACGGAAGAGAGTGATGCGCTGGTCATTGTCGTGTCCGAAGAGTCAGGGTATGTGCGTATGGCGGAGGAGGGGAAGATGAGTGAAGCGCTGGACCGTAATGCTTTGAGAGATCGCTTGATGCGGCGATTGTCAGAAGGTGCTGCGCCAACAGCTGTTTCAGGATAGGTTGTGACACCAAAAACAGTGGAGTCGCTTAAAGCTGGCGGTCTGAAGTTACTGGCTGTACTGATTGCGGTTGTACTGTGGGCCCAGGTTCATGGACAGGGGGCCGGTTCGCTGAGTATAGATGTGCCGCTCCAGGTACAGGGACTTCCGTCTGATATGGTCATTGTGAACGACCTTCCGGATCATGTGCGCGTTACCGTTAGCGGTTTGCAGGCGAGGTTGGCGAGTCTGAAAGCAACGGATATACACGTACCGCTTGACGCTTCGGGATTGAGGGAGCCAGGTGTGGTGGAACGGGCATTGAAGATATCAACCATTCGGCTCCCGGTCGGGCTGACTATCGAAAAGCTGCAACCGGACCGGCTGCAGCTGCAGATAGATCGAGTGATTAAACGAGAGATTGTGGTTAAGCCTCGACTGGAACTGCCGGAAGGATGGGAGGCTCTGGATGTGAGGGTTAAACCTGCTGTGGCTGCGTTGACGGGGCCGGAGGTATGGCTGGATGCGTTAGCGGACGTGGAAACGACCGCAGTTCACCCGAAGACCAAGGGCGGACCGTTCGAGGTTACGGTTAGCGTGGAGAGTCCCGTGGGGAAGGCCATACGCCTGGTGAATACCGGTACCAAATTTGTAGTGAGCGGAAAGTTGGTGCGTAAATCTGTAAGTCAAAAGGAAAGAAACTGATGCGACGGTACTTTGGCACGGATGGCGTGCGAGGCACGGTGAACCAGGAACCGATGACGGCCGAGTTCTCGTTAAAGCTTGGCCGGGCCGCAGGTTATGTGTTAACCCGGCATTTGAATCATCAGCCACATATTCTTATTGGCAAAGATACCCGTCTTTCCGGCTATATGATCGAATCGGCATTGTGTGCGGGGCTTACAGCACAGGGAATGAATGTATTGCTGGTTGGCCCCGTACCAACTCCTGCGGTGGCCTATTTGACGCGTAGCCTGCGTGCCGATGCCGGGGTGGTGCTGTCCGCTTCACATAATCCGGCCAGAGACAATGGTATCAAGTTCTTCGGTGCCGACGGGTTCAAGCTACCCGATCAGGTTGAGCAGGAGATTGAGCATTGTCTTGATAACTTGCCCCCACTGCCGGACGCTACCCGTATTGGCAAAGCTTTCCGCGTCGATGATGCGCGCGGACGCTATGTGGAATTTTGCAAGGCATCATTGCCGCGTGGTTTTCGACTTGACGGACTCAAGGTGGTGGTGGATTGTGCCAATGGCGCTGCCTATGACGTGGCACCGAGACTGCTGGACGAGCTGGGTTGCAACGTTGTGGCCATGTATAATCAGCCGGACGGGCACAACATCAATTTAGCCTGTGGGTCGACTGAACCGGCGGCTATGTGTGCGCGCGTCGTAGAAACGGGAGCGGACGTGGGTTTCGCGCTGGACGGCGATGCAGACAGGCTGATTGCCTGCGATGCCAATGGCATGATTGTGGATGGTGATCGCGTGATCGCCGCATTGGCGGAGCACTTGTTGCGTTGTCATGGGCTGACGGGCAAGGCTGTGGTGACCACGTTGATGAGTAATATGGGGCTGGAGCATTATCTCCACGGTTTGGGCCTTGGCATGCATCGGGCCAGGGTAGGGGACCGCTATGTGCTGGAAATGATGCGTGACAAAGGATGTAATCTGGGTGGCGAACAATCCGGGCATATTATTATGCTGGACTGCAATACAACGGGAGATGGTCTGCTGACCGCCCTGCAACTGATCTCAGCCATGCGTGAGCAGGAGAAGCCCCTGTCTGAACTGGCTTCCAGCATGCAGCTGTATCCTCAAAAATTATGGAATATCGTACTGCCACGACGTATGGATATAATAAAGGAACCACGGATACAGCAGGCCGTGCAGATGGCCGAAGGACGACTCAATGGGAAGGGGCGGTTGAGCGTGCGTATGTCCGGTACTGAACCTAAGTTGCGCGTCATGGTCGAGGCTGAAGATGCCGATATAATGCTGGACACAGGGCAGGGCCTCATTGAATTGATCGAGGCGGTCATTTCCGCCTGAGCGTATGAGATGACACAATTTGACGTATTTAACGGTGATGCCGATGGCTTGTGCGCACTGCACCAGTGGCGTCTGGCTCACCCGATCGAATCTGAGCTGGTTACCGGCGTTAAACGGGACATTGCTCTGTTGCGGTATGTATCCACCGAAGAGAATGTCGGGGAGAACGATGCCGTCTGTGTGCTGGATATTTCACTGGACTGCAATCGGGAATCTTTGCTGTATCTGCTCAATAAAGGTGTAAAGGTGCGGTGGTTCGACCACCATTTTTCCGGCACTGTCCCCGAGTATCCAAATTTGCGAACGCATATCAATACCGCTGCGAATGTATGTACCAGCTTGCTGGTAAATCAGCACTTGCAGGGCGCGTTTCTTTCCTGGGCCGTCGTGGCGGCCTTTGGCGATAACCTTCACGATGTTGCTACCCATGCCGCCGTGCCACTCAATCTCAGGCAGGTTCAGTTGCGGCAATTGCGTCATCTGGGGGAATGCCTGAATTACAATGGTTATGGCATGATGGTTGATGACCTCTATTTTCATCCGGCCGGACTATATCGGCGGATGAAACCCTTTCTGGACCCGTTTGAATTTATCGAAACGGACTGCGCTTTTCCCATGTTAAAGGAAGGCATGGATAATGATATCAGCCGGGCCCGTGAAATCCGGCCAGAATTCGAAAATACCGATATAGCTTTGTTCGTATTACCAGACAAACCCTGGAGCAGACGGGTTTCCGGTCTCTTCGGTAATGAGTTGGCGCGCGCGTACCCAAGCCGTGCGCATGCCGTTGCCATGCTGTTTACGGATGGAGAGAAGCGCGAAGCCTATCGTATCAGTGTGCGGGCACCCATGAACAAAAGATGTGGCGCCGATGAGTTGTGCCGACAGTTTTCAACGGGTGGTGGCCGAAAATCTGCTGCCGGTATCAATACGTTGCCGCGAGAAGAACTTCATCATTTTATGAAAGCATTCCATGCAATGTTTTCTTCCTGAGAGTCTGTCGGGAGGACTTTGAACTGCTGGAGACGACGGCTCCGAAGAATGCAGACCTGCAGGCAATTACCATACCCGCTTTTCCTTGAGTCCTGGAACGCCTGCCGCTATCAATGTTTCAAGTAGTTTGTTCGCTGTTTGCTTTAATACGGGGTGTCGCCAGCCCGGTCGGATGTCACATAGGGGCTGTAATACAAATATACGCTCACACATACGCGGATGGGGTAGTGTCAGATATGTTGTTCGCATGACCGTATCGTCATAGGCAATGAGGTCGAGATCGAGCGTTCTTGGACCCCAGCGTTCGCCCGTACGTATGCGGCCATGTTCCTTCTCGATATTTTGCATGTATTGCAGGAGTGTTTTGGCCTCTATATCGACATCCAGTAACACGATGGCATTGAGATAATCCGATTGTTCGGCAGGCCCCATGGGAGGAGAACGGTAAACACAGGAGGAATCAAGTATTCGCAGGCCTCTGGTGCATGTGATCTGTTCGCGTGCGGAGAGGAACCCAGGCAGTACATCCCCCACATTACCACCAAAGGCAACGATGGCCTCTACGCCCATGCAATCGCACCGCCGCGCCGCGGGTCACCGGCAGCTTGTATGTGTCCATTTGCATCGAGCGCGATGGCATGCACGCCGCCAAAGTAAACCGATGCCTGCTGCCAGTGACGAATATCCCAGCCCAACCTGGACAATGTATGCTCCTCATCCGGGCTGAGACAGCCCGGTTCGCAATCGAGTACGCAGCCTTCATGGTGGAGCCGTGGAGAATGGATAGCCGTTTCGAGATCCATCGTTTCGAGCCTGTGACGGCATAGCACCTGGAGGATAGCGCCACACAAGCGATTTGAACCACCGCTACCGAGGATTAGAGCGGGTCGGCCATGATAGACAAAGATGGAAGGCGCCATCATGGATGAAAGCGTTTTTCCACCCGAGAGGCGATGAAACCCTGCCGGATTGATATCTTTTTCACCCAGCATGTTATTGAGGTGGATACCCGTTCCTGGCACTACAATACCGGATCCCTCGCCATTGCTAACGGTGAGGGACACCGCTTGCCCCTCCTTGTCCAGAACACTGATATGGGTGGTGCTTCCATGCCTGCGCGCAAGACTTCAGCCAGTAGAATATTGAGCGATTCACGACGCCCGGATTTTACCAGTCGGTCCAGCAGCACGAGGCTGAACGTCATCAGGCATCCGCCGGATGAAGGGGAAGGGTTGCTGAGTATTTGGCCTCCTAATGCTGATATGGAAAGGGGGTTTCGCCGAATAACCCAAGCCTGCTCCAAATCATGCATGGAGAGTAGACCTCCGGAATGGCATGTATCTACAATACGGCGCGCTACATCACCATGATACATTTCACTCACGTCATCCGTGGCGAGTAATTCGAGTAGACTGGCCAGATCCGCATTTCTGAATAATTCGCCTTTCCCCAGTAGATGCCCCTCCGGCGCATGCAATTGGTGGCATGGCTTTTCGGAGGGCAGGATGGGTTTCAGTAAATGGATAAATGAGGCTTGAAGGATATTTAAGCGAATGCCTATACGTGCTCCATGGATAGCGGGTGCCATGATTTCCCGCATGGGGATACGTTCGTGGGCCCGGTGTACCTCAAACAGCAGGGACATGAGTACGGGCGTTCCGACTGCGGCGCGACCAATATGGAAGGTTTGCACGGTATCGCCGAAATCCACCTGTATGGCGCGAAAATCAACCCGCTCCAAGGTTTCGATGCGGCGCTCGGGCATACGGGAAAAACCATCAAACAGGATGGCGGTTCCATCCGGTTCTCGCAGCCGCAGGAAGCCTCCACCACCCGCCCCCGTCAGCACGGGCTCGGCGATGAAAGCCATACAGACGCTGGCGATAGCAGCATCTACGGCATTGCCGCCTGCGCGTAGTATTTCCGCCCCCGCCTCCGCCGTGGATTTATGTCCGGCGGCAACACATCCTGATGCAACGGTCATATTCCGAAGGTTGCCACGCTACGCTCGCAATGACAAAAAACAGTTATACCCAAGAGCCTATTACAAAACTCATGAGCGGTGATCGGCTTTCCCACGTTAGCCCTCAGGGCTTGCGCCTCGCCCTTACGAACATCCAAACGGCCTGCGGTCTTTTTACCCGTGCTGGAATGTCGGTCTATGGAATCACCATGCACCTGAGGCGAATAGTGGCCACTATATAACGAAAAATCAGGATGTTTTGGACCTCTTCCCTCCGCGAGGTAAATTATTTCCCTTAGGCCCGGCAGGATCCTGGCGAGTCGGTGCTATGAAGATAATGTAGCCTTTAATACCGGATTGTTTGGCTAGCCTTGATTTCATATTTTTAGCTTTTTTGCGTGTTTTCAAAGGACCGCTGAGCACCGCATGCAGGTTGTTTCTTTTACTTACGATTTGCGCATGCCAGCCCGTCTGTTGCAATAAAGTAGCCATCCTTTTTGCTTTTACGGGATCTTTGAATGCACCCACCTGAACATAATAGCCATACTTCAGGCTGTTTCCGGCTTTCACATGGCGATTCGTGACCGGAGGGTGGGGGTGGCGTGATGTTATTGTTTTAACGGGTAATATTTTCTTTGTTTTTGGAACGGAGCGTTTTTCCACGATGCGGGTAGCAGGCATTTGCTTGGCTTTACTTCCGTTTATATTGTTTCGGACAGGTCTGGCCGGAAGGCCGCGTGCCCTTGGCTGAATGGTTTTGCTGGCAACGGAGGCTGGTTTCGGGCGGAACCAGGAAGGTGCAGCAAGTAGCAGGACAAGCAACAGCGAGGCCGCAATTGCACTGGCCACGGCCAGGCGATTTTCGTGTACCCCGGCTATCCAGTCAGAGGGCTTAGCCTGCATGACTTACATTTTTGTCCGATCTGGAATTTCGATCCATGGAATCACCATGCAAATGAAAGCTATACATATAAGTTTATCGCACGGCGGGACAGCACCGGTTGCTTCCCGAAAATGGACTCAACGTGGGATTACCGCTCATCCACCCAGAGTTTTGTAATTGGCTCATCAATTTTCAGTTGCTCTGGCCCTCCGGTTCCGCCTTTTTCGACTTACGCGTATGGGCAGCGAATCCGGATTGACGCGAGCGCCATTGAAACGTACCCCCCAGTGCAGGTGAGGGCCGGTAGCACGGCCCGTCTGGCCTACTTCGCCAATTATTTGTCCGGCTTCGAGCCATGCACCTTGATGCACATGCAGGCTTTTCAGATGAGAATATACCATCACCAGTCCCAGGCCGCTTCCGACGACAACGGTATTGCCATTGAGGAACATGGGTTTTACCAGCAGGATGCGCCCGGCAAGTGGATTGACAATGGGGGTGCCTTCGGGCGCGGCTATATCCAGACCGGTATGGGGAGCACGCGGTTCGCCATTAACATAACGTCTGGCTCCGAACGGGGTGGAAACGATACCATCCAGAGGCCTTCCGATAATGGAAATATCCGGCCTTGCATTGACCTTCATTGCATAGGCCTTTCTGAGTGCGGCATGGTCGGCATGGATGCGGCCCAGTGCTTTAGCATCAAAAACAGCCATTGTCCTTTTCACCGTAATGCGGGAAATACGAAAATGGCCTTGATCAACATACAAATAGTCGGATACTTTCCGTTTTTTCGATGCCCAGTGGAGCGTATAGCGACCGGGCTTCTGCCCCAAATCGACGCCAATCCAGCCTGTCCAGTGGCCTTTGACACTCATCCTGACCGGCCAGCTTTTACCGAAGCAGCGGAGGCTGGCATGCCGCCCGGGCAACGCCGTTTCCACGCGTACGATATCACCCTGCACGACATGCCATTCATGTGCCGTGGCAATGGGTATGCCGAGTGCGAGATTTATCATGGCAAGCATAAGAAGTGTTCTAGCCTGTATCATGATAAGGCCTCCACGGATTCTACTTGAGAGTATACATCGCCATCCTGAAAATGTACGCGCATGGCGTCGCCCGGCCCGGTTTGCGCCGCATGCGTGAGCATCTGGCCATCCGGGCCATAGCTTACGGTATAGCCTCGATCCAGCACGGCCATGGGATTTAATGAGGTAAGCCTGGCTTCGGCATGGCTGATATACATGCGCCGCTCGTCTTGTGCCGATGTCCAGGCGTGCCGGAATCGTATGTGCTGATTCTCCAGGCTTTTTCCGGCGTGGGTCAGTAAATGATGCAAGACTTGTTGTAACAGGGGCAGGCGCGGCATTTGTTTACGCAGGGTCTCGTTGTCCGGGCAGACAAGTTCTGCGGCACTGGATGGTGTGGCTGCCTGCTTATCTGCGGCAAAGTCAGCCAGGCTGATGTCGATTTCATGTCCAATACCGGTAATGATAGGAATATCGCATTCAACGATGGCGCACACTACGGCTTCCTCGTTAAAGCACCACAAATCCTCTGGGCTACCGCCGCCGCGCACCAGAAGAATGACATCCGGCTTGTTTTTCATGCACCGCAAGCGCTTCAAGGCGCTAACGATCTCCCCCGCAGCGGCTTTACCCTGCACCAGCGTGGGCGAAAGAGTCAGTTGCAGCCATCCGGGGCGGGTGGAAAGAACTTTTTTAACATCCTGTAGCGCAGCGGCAGTTTCCGATGTAACAATGCCGACGTGGCGGGGCAGGGCAGGGAGTGGATGCTTGATTTCTGGCGCGAACCAGCCGCGTTCGGCAAACATTTTTTTGCGCCGCCCGAATTCGACGGCCAGGGCGCCACTTCCCGTGGCTTCCAGCCGCGAAACAACCAGCTGATAACGACCTTGTGGCGGGTAGAGTGAGATATGCCCGGTGAAAATGTATTGTTGGCCTTCTTCCGGATGTTGTAAAAGACGCAGGGCTGTTGATTTCCAGATGACTGCGGAAAGTGATGCGCCCTCGTCCTTAATGGTGAAATACATATGCCCTGATGCCTGTCTATTCAGGCGTGAGATTTCTCCCAGCACATGCACACTGGCAAACCTCTGCTCAAGAACCTGCTTGATGCAAGCGGTTAGCTCACTGACGGAAAGGGGAGGCCTCTGGGAGGCTTGATTCAACACAGGGGCGATAGTAGCCCGGATTTTTCATGAAGGCCATGCGCCACTTGCGGTAACGATAATGAGGTGGATCCCATGTCAATGTCGGACCTTGAGGTCAATGGCTCCGTGGATGTTCGATGGTAAAGATGGGTCGGGACAAGGAGCCTGCCCGGTACCTGAATTTCTGTTACCCTTCCCGGCATGCGTTTAAGCCGGGAGTTTCGCCAACAACATATCCAGCATGAACTGCGCACTTATGGTCGCAAGAATGGTTTCGTAACCGGTGGGCAGGAGGCAAGGCTCACCGAATGGCTGCCAAAGATAGGGGTGCCTAGAGACAAGGCGCTGGCTGATGCCAACATCGCCACAAATTCTCCGGTTGTGATGGAAATCGGTTTTGGTAATGGCGATTTTTTGGTGCATCTGGCGCAAACACATTCTGACTGGGTTTTATTCGGTATCGAAATATACCTTCCCGGCGTAGCCAAGGCGGTGGGGAGGCTGGAACATGCCGGGGTGATCGGGCGGGTACGTATCTCACAACTTCCGGCGCAGTTTGTGTTGCGGTGTCAGGTGGGTGAAGGGCAGTTGCACGGAGTTTTTATCAACCATCCCGACCCATGGCCCAAGGCGCGACATTACAAACGTCGCCTGATTCAAAAGGATTTTTCCCGTCTTCTCGTATCGCGGGTGAGAAAGGGTGGTTTTATCAAACTGGCCAGCGACAAACCCGACCTGGCCGAGTGGATGCGAGAAATTCTCGATACCACACCCGGCTTGCGCAACGCGGCCGGATGCAAGGGCTTTGTCGAACGTGATCCGGACAGGATACAAACCAGGTTCGAGCAACGCGGTCTTAGGGAAGGGCGTGAGAGCCGGTTTCTACATTATGTGAAGACCTAACCTGCATTATTCATGAATCGCCGTGATGATTGTACCGGGCCTTTGTTCGCAACGGATTCAGAGGAAGGAAACCGTAGCACGGGCGACCGACGAAGGATTCGGTGCGGACAAAGGATACAAGTAAGGACGCGGCAGAATTTATGAATAATGCAGGTTAGGAACTTGTCGGACTTATGGGAAATCTATTGCGCGGCAGGGAAGTGGCTCGCTACGATCCCCATAAGTCCGACAGGTTCATTGGCCTGAACCATGACAGTAAAGATACATACAAGGATGAGATATCATGAGTTTTGAAACCAATCGCGAACAGTTGGTAATGACTGCGGTACAGGGGAGTGTAGCACCAGCGCACCAATGGGCACCGTTTGAAGTGGGAGCTGCCGGAGAAATTATCGCCTGGCCTTCGACAGGTGGTATCACCTACAACGTCAAAGTGGGGGATTCGGTATTTGCCTGGGCCGGAGAGCATATTGAGCCTGGGGTGTCGACTACATTGACACACAAGAACCGGAAATGCGAGGCGGGATTCCAGTTTTTGTCCTGTTGCGGTAACAAAGCGCGTGTGGTTTCGGGTGAGGCCAAGGGTGATACAGGTCATGTACTGGGGCATCACGGGGGGGTGGAGCATCTGATGCTCCAGTTTTCCGATGAGACGTTGGACAAGCTGACATGCGATGATAAATTTCTGGTTAGGGGTTTCGGCCAGGGGCTTAAACTGATCGACCATCCTGATGTGCATATCTACAATCTGGATCCCGATATTCTGGACGCGTGGGGATTGTCCGAACGAGAGGATGGGAGTATTGAAGTTCCCGTGCATGTGATTGTGCCGGGCCACGCTATGGGTTCCGGTATCGGGGCGCTGTCCGTGACGACCGGGGATTACGATATTCTGTGTCATGATGAAGAGACGGTAAGAGAGTATTGCCTGGATAAACTTCGCTTTGGAGATTTCGTCGCGGTACTGGATCACGATAATCACTATGGAAGAACGTACCGCAAGGGGGCGATGACCATTGGCGTGGTCGTCCATTCCGATTCGCCGCTGGCCGGGCATGGGCCGGGCATGATGACGCTAATGAGTGCGTGCGGCGGCAAGCTGGTACCTGTACTCCGGGATGATGCGAATGTAGGTGTGATTTTGGACATTGGACGCTTCTCGTAGCCCGCTATGCTATGGGATAAATTTCTCCAGCACGATATCTAGCCTAGACTATTCATGAATCGCCGTGATGATTGTGCTGGACCTTTGTTCGCAACGGATTCAGAGGAAGGAGGCCGTGAGCGCGCATACGGACAACCGACGAGGGATTCGGTGCGAACAAAGGAAACAAGTAAAGGCGCGGCAGAATTCATGAACAATGCAGGTTAGCCTGAATCTCCATTCACGGCTCGTTCCGTGTGCCAGAGAGCGGCAAGCATCTCCATTCGTCGGGGTCCCTGCGTATGTTCAGGGGTGTCGATGAACACGCCATCGCATCTGGTTATCAATTTACTTGTGTTGGAGGGCGTGGCCGGAAAAGCTTCCGTATCGGCCATAGCCCTGGGTTCGGTACTGCCTGACTGCCCCATTTGGCTGTTTTATCTGTATGCCCGTCTGGTTCGACGCTTGCCTCAGCGC
>CAZUWV010000026.1:0-18141 GCA_964624255.1 uncultured Zetaproteobacteria bacterium | reverse complement strand
CCAGAAAAACGTATTGCGGCCGTTCCGAAGCGAAAAAGGACTCAACCGCCGCCTGGCGGGTCAGATCCAGTTCGTCGTGCCGGCGCAGAACCAGGTTGCGGTACCCCCCCGCTCTGTCAGGATAGATATCGTGTCCTCTAAATTGACCCTATAAAATCTAATACTAACCCCCAAAAGCCCCCTGACTCGGCTCAAAAACCAAAGCTTCTCGCCTATTCGACGGTGACGGATTTGGCAAGGTTCCGCGGCTGGTCGACATCGGTGCCGCGGGCCACGGCAACATGGTAAGCGAGCAGTTGCAATGGGATGGTATAGATCACCGGATCGAGAAGCCCCCTCCCATGCACAGGGAGCGGGATAATCTCCGTCCCCTCCCCGCCGACCAGCCCCGCGGCGGCGTCGGCGAATACGATGAGTTCCCCGCCACGGGCGCGTACCTCGGCCATGTTGGCCTTGAGCTTGTCGAGGATCGCGTCATTCGGCGCCACGATCACTACCGGCATGGCCTCGTCCACGAGCGCCAGGGGGCCGTGCTTGAGTTCACCCGCCGGGTAGGCCTCGGCATGAATATAGGAAATTTCCTTGAGCTTGAGCGCCCCTTCGAGTGCTATCGGGTAGGTCGCCCCGCGGGCGAGAAACAGCGCGTGAGACCGGGGCACGAAACGTTCGGCCACCCGGCGAATCGCCTCTTCGGTTTCGAGTACCCGCTCGATGCGCTCCGGCAGCTCGATCAGCTCGGCCCCCACCGCTTCTTCGTGCTCCGTGCTCAGCCCGCGGGTCCGCGCAAGCGCCATAGTGAGGAGCATTAGCACTACCAACTGGGTGGTGAAGGCCTTGGTCGAGGCCACGCCGATCTCGGGACCCGCCCGGGTCATCAGTACCAGCCTGGATTCACGTATCAGGGAAGATTCAGCAACGTTACAAATGGCAAGATCTGCGAGATACCCCAGGCGCTTCGCGCGGCGCAGCGCCGCCAGAGTGTCGGCGGTTTCACCCGATTGGGACAGGCTCACGAACAGGGTCCCCGGCACCACCGCGGCGCGGCGGTAGCGGTAGCGGTACTCGCTCGCCACCTCGACCGCAACCGGCAGTCCGGCCAGTTGTTCGATCCAGTAGCGAGCCACGAGTCCAGCGTGATAGCTGGTGCCGCAGGCCACGATGTGTACCGCCCGGACCTCGGAAAACAGCCGCCCAGCCTCAGGCCCAAAGGCGGGCGTAAGCACCCGCCGCCCCGCCAGGCGTTCTTCCAGGGTCGCGACGATGGCCTGCGGCTGTTCGTGAATCTCTTTCGCCATGTAGTGGCGGTAGCCGCACCGCCCAACGGCCTCCCCGCTCAGCGCGCTCGTGCGCACCGCCCGCTCGACTTCGTGACCGTCCCGATCCAGGATGCTCACGTCTTCCCGCGTGATGCGGGCAATGTCGCCGTCTTCGAGAAACTGGAACCGCCGCGTGACCGGCAGCATCGCGGTAATGTCGGAGGCTACAAAGTTCTCGCCAATCCCCCGCCCGATCACGACCGGGCAGCCCATCCGTGCCGCCACCAAGGTTCGCGGCGCTCGCCGACTCAGCACCACCAAGGCATAGGCTCCCTGCAACCGGGCGATGGTGCGCCGCACCGCTTCGCTCAGTTCCGCGCCCCGCTCCAATTCCCGATGAATATGGTGGACTATAACTTCGGTGTCGGTCTCGGAGGTAAACTCGTAGCCATCGCCCTGAAGCTCACGCCGCAGCGCTTCGTAGTTCTCAATGATGCCGTTGTGAACCAGGGCAACGTCATCCCGGGAAATGTGGGGATGGGCGTTGTTCTCGTGCGCCACCCCATGCGTGGCCCAACGGGTGTGGGCAATGCCACTACCGCCCGTCACGGCCGCTCGCCGCGCCGCCACCCGTGCACTCAGCCTCTCAACCTTGCCCGCCGCCCGCTCACGCTCCAGCTCCCCGCCGGCCGTTAATACCGCCAGCCCCGCCGAATCGTACCCCCGATACTCCAGCCGCCGCAACCCATCGAGTAAAATCGGCACAACGTCTCGTTCGGCTAAAGCGCCAATTACTCCACACATATTTTGCAGCCATCTCCAATTTTCAAAAAATTCAGACTACCGCTACCTGGAAAAATCAACTCCGGCGGTCGCCTCCTGCTCCCGTTATCGGGATTATCGCCCCTTCTTGTTCCGGTGATCCGCACCCATTTTGACCAATTACCTCAGCCGGTTCAACTGTCCGAAAAGTGGGATTAACCTTGTCTAAAGCAATATCCGGAGTCATCCACTCTGGAACAATTTGGTGCAAAAAACCCACCGCATCATCCAGATTCCCGACCCGGCAAGCCTTAATACAATCGGCTATCAGATGTTCCATACGTTCACGCTCGGAGAGATTGGTAGATGCCGCCATAAAAAGTTTTGGATGCTCAGTTCCCAATCGCCGCTCCTGCCGATACAGCAGTTCCTCATACAATTTTTCCCCAGGACGTAACCCGGTGTAAACAATCTGAATGTCACGACCTGGTTCCAAACCGCTCAAGCGGATGAGCTGTTCAGCAAGCATTTTGATTTGTACCGGCTCTCCCATATCCAGCACAAAAACGCCCTCCCGCACCGAAGCTCCCGCCTCCATCACCAGAGCTACCGCCTCGGGAATCAGCATAAAATAGCGCCTAATTGACTCGTGGGTCACCGTCACCGGCCCCCCCGCAGCAATTTGTTTTTGAAAATGCGGAATCACCGAACCAGAAGAACCCAGTACATTACCGAAGCGGGTTATTGCGAATCGGGTTGATGACTGACTATTTTCACACAGGCAAATCAGTTCTGCGACCCGCTTGGTCGCGCCCATAACATTGGCCGGATAAACCGCCTTATCGGTGGAGATCATCACAAACCGCTCAACTTGGTGTCGAATCGCCGTCTCGGCGACAACCCGTGTTCCTCCCACATTGGCCAGAATACCCGCCAAGGGATTTTGTTCAACCAAGGGGACATGCTTATAAGCTGCGGCATGAAAAATCACATGGGGACAAAAATCAACAAATAATTGTTCCAAGCGACATGCATCCCGAACATCCGCAAGAACGCACGTTACCCGCTTCCCATATTCCTTGCACAATTCCATCTGAATCCGGTAAAGGTTGTATTCTCCGTTGTCGATAATCATCAACCGTACCCCCGGATGGGCACGCATAACCTGACGGCAAAGCTCAGACCCAATTGAGCCCCCTCCGCCGGTTACGATCACCCGCTTATCAGCCAACCAGATGGAGACGTTCTCGCTACCAATTTGAATCGGCTCACGCCCGAGCAAATCGTCGAGCAAAACCGGCCGCAGGGCGGATAACGCGACTTGACTATGAGGCAAATCAGCCAGGGAAGGAAGGGTAAGGCAGGCGATTTTAGCGGCCTCACAAATTCCCAATACCCGGCGCAATACCTGACGTGAAACCGAAGGCATTGCATAGAGCACAATATCGGCATCGACACGGCGGATAACTCGCGCCAAATCTTCGATCCGTCCACGCACTCGCACACCCTGAACTTCCCGCCCCTGCTTCTGCGGATCATCATCGACCAGCGCCATCGGTATATATCTGGGGTCGCGCTCCAAGTCCCTCACCAAGGCTTCGCCCGCCTGGCCACTCCCCACGATCACCGCCCGTTTGCCGCCACCAAACGTGCTGCGCAGGGTGTGATCCCTCCATACGCGATAAAGTAACCGCCCGGAAGCGAGCCCTCCGAAAAGAATAAAGGGATAGATGACGAGAATCGAGCGTGGAAAGCCGGCTAGCCGATCACTGACAAACGCCACCGCCATCGTAAACAATGCCCCGACAATCACGGCTTGTGCCAAACGAATCAGGTCCGGTATGGATGCAAAGCGCCATAATCCCCGGTAGCAACCTCGCCACCATAACGTGATGCTGTGGCAGATAAGGGCGAGCATTGCAAATTCCGCCACACTGCGAAGATCTAGGAGATGAGCCGGGGTGTAACCGCCAAACCGTACCCAGAACCCCAGGGCCAAACTACCGGGAATCCAAAGCAAATCATGTACGAAAACAAACAGGCGACGAAGCCGCAAAACCACCGCGGTTTTCACTTTCGGCACTAACTGCACCCGGCTGGAATTATCTCCCTTCAACCTCTGCTCTCTCACGACATCATTCCTATTTTATTAGCGGTACCTATTTTACTCCCCCGCGATGCAAAGGCCCCAGGACACCCAAGGTTTTCAGGATCACACCGATATCTTCCCACAGGGTAGCGTGCCTGGCATACTCCAGATTGAGCCGGATCTTCTCCGGCATGATCTCCCGGACATAGGCCGTCTCCCGATCACTAAAACGTGCCAATACCGCTTCCTCGTCGCGAAATGCGACCGAGGCGGGATCGGTAATACCCGGCATGAGATTTAGCACCCGTCGCTGCCCCTCGGAGTATTGATCGACGTAGTAGGGCACCTCAGGCCGCGGCCCTACCAGGCTCATCACCCCTCCCACAACATTCATTAGCTGCGGCAACTCGTCGAGCTTGGCCCGCCGCAACAAACGCCCCACTCGCGTCACCCGGGGATCGCCTGCCGCAGTCACCAGCCCGCCCCTTTGCTCCGCATCGACCCGCATGGTGCGGAATTTCCAGATCCTGAACGGCTTACCATTGTGACCAACACGCACTTGGCGGAAAAAAGCAGGGCCGCCATCATCCAGCCTGATCAAAATAATCACTAACACAAACCATGGCAGCAACATCACCAGTCCAACACCGGCAACAACCAGGTCAAATATCCGTTTCAGCTTGCTCACGAAGCAAACCTTTCAAGCACATCATTTACCGCCCCAACGACATCACCTACATCGCTGGCGGACAACCCGGGATGCAACGGCAGGCTTACCAGGCGCCGGTAAGCATCCTCGGCGACTGGGAACGCCTGGGGACGATAGCCATAGCGATCACGGTAATAGGGGTGGCGATGCAACGGGATAAAATGCACCGAAGTGCCGATATTACGCTGAGAGAGCTCATCAATGAACCGATTACGGTCGATACTCAACCTCTCAAGAATCAATCGCACCGGGTACAGGTGGCGCGCACTCACAACCTCTTCGCGTACCACGGGGATCTGCACCAGTCCACTTCCACTCCAGGCCGAATCGTAGATTTCTGCTACCACTTTACGCCGTGATTGCATCGCTTCCAACTTGGCCAGTTGCACCAAGCCCATGGCCGCCGCGGGGTCGGTGAGGTTGTACTTGTATCCCGGAGCGACAACCTCATAAAACCAGCTCTCCCCCTTGTCGTAGCGGCGCCAGGCGTCGCGGCTCATGCCATGCAAGGCGAGTGGGCGCACCCGCTCTATCCACTCGGGGGCACCGGTCAACATACCGCCCTCGCCGGTGGTGAGATTCTTCGTCGCATAAAAGCTGAATGCCGCCAGGTTTTCTCCCGAACCGACCGGCCTACCTTTCCATGCCGCGGCTACGGCATGGGCGGCGTCTTCGATCAACACCAGCCGATACTGCCCGCATAGGGAACGGAGACCATCCAGATCCACTGGATGCCCCGCATAATGCACGGCTATAACCGCTCGGGTATGGGCCGTGATCACCCGCTCCACGGTCTCCGGAGACAAATTCAAGGTATCCGGATCCACGTCCACCAATACCGGGCGAGCACCCACGTGTTCCACCACATTCACACTTGCCGCGAAAGTCATGGTGGGAACGATAACCTCATCGCCCGGCCCAATGCCATGTGCCCGTAGCGCCAGATGAAGCCCCGCCGTGCAAGAAGACACCGCAAGTGCTGCAGGCGCCTCCACCCGCTCGGCAAATGCCCGCTCGAATTCCCTGACCCGTGGCCCAGTAGTAATCCATCCGGAACGTAGCGCTTTCGTTACGGCAGTGACCTCTTCTTCACCGATTGCTGGGGGCGAAAAATGTAGAAAATTCTCACGCCTGGATAATTTCTTAACCATTCTTTTTCTCATAATTAAATACTGCATAAACATCACCGAAAACAGTTCCTGTATAGGTTTCTCGCCACTCCGGTCGAGATCCAATCAACGATCCAAACACCGGGTTACGATATACGACACAATAGTGGCGTGACTGCATTCGTAGTGACTGCAAAAGCTTAGTCACTGTATTGGCCTCGAATGGATTAAAGAGAAAGATCACTGTCTCGTCCCCCACGAACTTATACTCTGCTGCATCCCTGTTTACCACTTCGTATGATTTACCTTCGATCCGAAGGTGCGAACATGATTTATTTAAGTTTCGGAGTGCGGACTCACACAGAACCGACAACGTCTCTATTCCCCGCACATAACCACATTGTATTGCCAATCCCAGAGCCAATATCCGTCCCTTGCCACACCCGATATATATCAATCAGTATATCAGCAGGCGAAAAACTGATATTCCGGAATACTCGCCTCACCGACAGTACATGTGCTGCCTGATAACCGCGGCTATCCCAGTGTCTGGTGTCGTCAACCCCCAATTTCTCGATTGAAATCCTTCCTCGCGTGTCAACACCAAACCAGAAATCAAAACTTACATCATAAATTGCGAAAATCACTTGGAGCGCCGCATACCGCAGTCCCAATTTGTGGATACGACCTAGTGCCCGAACTACCCGAACCAATAATACCCTCACAGCTACTACTCCCTTTCCGCTATTTGTATACCGTTATCTTTCTTGCTCTAAGCAGCAGAATAAATGCAGTTGCAAATGCTGTGTTCGCCACAACAAAACCGAGAATTCCGCGAACAAAACGAATCTTCCATGATTTATTACGCACTGCATATCCCACCAATGCGCCGATGCATATCAACACCAACGGCCCCCCCCCTAAATACCCCCACCATGTGTTTTCTATAATACCTGCGATTGCACCGACACTCCAGAAAAGAATGAATACCGGAGAACACCAACGTAAAATCTTATGTGAACATAACGCCCATGCATATCCAGGGTAAGAAATTGGATTTAACAAATTTTTATACTTTAATGTGCCCTGCCAATTACGTAATGTCATACGCACCCTGGTGCGAAACTCCGCCCGCATTGCAGACGACATGTTATCCACAGCAATCGCCTGCTCCGCGTAAATCACCTGTTTTCCTTGTGAAACGACTTCCAATGGAAGAATGCAATCTTCACCGACATACCCCGGAAGCTCTGGAATTAATTCTCTTCGCACCGCCAGACAAGCGCCCGTTGCTACGGCCAGAAGGCCGCAACGACTCTCCATAGCGCGGATATCCGACTCAATGTTCCAGTATGCTTTGTGGCCTTCAGATACACCCATCTCGGAGGTTCGCAAAACAAGTTTTCCCGTCACTGCACCAACCTGACAATCTGCGAATGGGCTAATTAATTCCATAATACATGGCCTATCGAAGCGTGTATCAGCATCGGTAAAAACCACCACCTCTGAGGTTATCATATGCAAAGCATGGTTTTGTGCACTGCTTTTACCGGAACGTACCGGCGCCTCAACATGGACGAGCCTGTTATCTCCAAAGTCCGCCACAATAGCCTGTGCAATGCTATCCGGACCGTCAGAAACGACAACAACTTCCAACTTCGCATCTACCCCATCGGACTGTAATATATTGATCAGGCGTTCCTTGAGTTGCCTGTTCTCCCTATATACCGTCAACAACACAGTTGCTGTGGGGATAGATGTTCCACCCGCTTCGTGACTTCGCTCCTTTCGCCTTGTGATCGCACAGATGATTCTCAACAAAAAGAAATAACCAAGATAGATATAAAAACAACCTAGCACACCCACCAAAATCAATACAACAAATATCTCATGCATTTTATCTGTCGCTCCCCTTCAACTGCAACTCGCCAATCGTCTGTAAGCCGTTAAGCTTTCGGAGCATCTCCGACGATACACCAATTCGCAGAAGCGCCCTTACAACCAGCCTGGAGATAGGCCAAAGGATAAAACCCAATCGCGAACCTACAGATACGCGTTCCTCTATATATTCTCTACGAAATCCCATCCCCTCCTTGAATCGTATCAGCCCCGGTAACTCACCTTGAATCGGCTTGAAGCCGATTGATATATCGCCTGAATCGGCTTCCGCGAGTGCCCACGTGACATAACTATAGATAAGTGCGTTATTTGGATATGCATTTAGATATTTCGGATTTGACCTGACGATGAGAATATTCCGTGTAGTGCCAATCCTGAACGCCAAGAGGAAAGCAGCGAGATCACCGCCCACCCATGCGCCCCAATATTCGGCTTGATCAAAATTCAGTGCTGCGGCAAAATAACGGCTCCAATAATGCTTTCTGGATGCCGTCAAATGCCTACCCTGCCTGCTAAAAGTAAGTGAATTCAGCTTAGTCGTCTCCGTTAGTACTTCCTCTGATGTAAGTGGTGCGGTACGGCAGCGTTCGCATCCTCTTCGCGTCTGATTCCTAGTCTTCCCAGATAATGAACTCATGTCGTAGGGCGCTCGGATCACGTGACGATACGAAGGGACACCTTCCCCATCTATGCAGCAATGCCGGACAACCCCGGCGCCACGTGCATGCACCGCCACATAATTAACAGCCGTAGCGCTTATTCTTTGCTCAAACGGCACTGCCTGATACACACCTCGCGCCACTGCCACCCACAACGTCCCTTCCCCGTCTAACACTTTTGTTCCAGTAGCCTGCATGAACTCACCAAAAGCCCGTACATCACGCGCTACTTTACTTTCTGTTTCTTTTGGCATACGAATTTTCTCCAGATAAATCGGTGTCCGTTGCTGCCAGCGCTACCACCGTCGCCAAAATTATAATCAGACACGAGTTGAACAACGCATGAACGAAAAGTGCTTCGGTAAGGCCGCTGAGAAACATGCCAAGAACGACGCCCCCCCCTATACTAAGGTAGAGCTTATGGTTCGCTACGGTGGCGGCACTCCCGTACCTGCAAGCAGGTATAACCGACAACAATAAGGCAGCATACACGAGAATACCCCATATCCCTCCCCAAGATGCAGCCCAGAGCAGATCGTTGTGCGGATGGCTATACGTGCCTCCAAGGTACACAGGAATTTGCCCCTTAACTGCCAGCGCTGCTGCCTGTTCCCGATAGCCACCAAGCCCATAGCCGGTTAACGGCTGAGCGAAAAACATAAGAAAAGCACCACGCCACATCCAGAGTCGCTTTTCTACAGTGCCCGAGTCCCTCGGGAAAATAAATTGTCCTGGAAGCAACTGAGTGGGAATAATCTGGACATCGTTTCCCGGCTTGACTACGACTGTCAGGTAACCATCTTGCTCTCCCTGGAATGGCACCTTAACAAGCCTCCATACATCCGTATCTACTAAAATACCAGAAACCTTAGCCCCAAGGGAAAATAGTGCTGATCCTTTCACCAAAAGTAATGCCGGTATATCTGAGCCCAATCGAACGGCATCGGGTATGTGAACACGATAGGTGCTTCTTTCCCCACCGTTAAAAATATTCAGGTATGAATTGCCGATACATTTCAACCAAGGATACTCCGACCAGGATCCCCGTATACCTCTCGTAATAATTATGCCCCCTAGGCGACTACCACCTGTCACCGCGCGATCCGCCAACGAATGCAATATTGATCCCGCGTTCGGACACAGTAGCAGTGATGTCGGTAACGCGGAGACATGTGGGACAGTAGGCCAGTGTAATGCTGTGATCTGCTGCCAATCATGAAAAAATCGAACACGTACAATACTGGAAACAAAGAACGGAGAAGCGACGATGATCCCAACCCCGCTGGTCACAAGGAAGGCACGCCATAGCCGTTGGCTGGTTTTCCAACTTCCATGCGCTACCCAATAGATCCCCCAGACACTTAAAACCAAGGCCATCCCGACCGCACCACGTGATCCCGAGAAGATGACTCCAGCCATACCGACAGCGTAAATAAGCCATAAAGCAATTTCTTGCCTTCCGCTTTTTCCCTTACTCTGAATCAACATAAGACCGACGAAAGACTGAATAGCAAGAATCGTTCCGTAATCGATCGAAACTCCAGACGTACCCGTAGCTTGGCGGTGTAGCACAAGGCTTTGCACTATCCCATACAATGCCGCAATCGCTGCTCCACTCAGAAAGATCCAACCGAATTTATCAGGCTTTATGGTCCTCCTCGCTGCCCACACAGCAGCCGCAGCCGGTATAAACACCAACCACCTCCCCAACCTACCGAGCATCCGAAAGCCTTCGGGAGGAGAGCCAGCCACGACCGAAGCTACTACGGCCACTGTCACCATGAACGTTGCAGCAACTCCAACATACCACAATGTCTTGGGTAAATATTTCCCGCGATCAGATCCAAATAGTGCGGACGCCATACCGATCAACATAAGCAGGATGAGCGCTATCCCATCAACATGGGAGACTGTGAGTGCCCCGAATGAATAGAGCACGATCGTAGCGACAGCCGTAACACCAAGAGCCCGGTCGATTACCCTGGTTTGTGTATCTTGCACCCTGCCATCCATCATATGCTTCGTGTTTCCCACTCCGCACGGCTATAATCAAATGCCTTCTTGAGCTTAACTTTCAACTCAGTAACCGCATCATCTAGCCAACCGCATAAAGCGGTGCCACCACAGTTGCCCAAAATGCTTAAGTACCGCCGCCCCGCTCAGGCACGAACCCACAAACCAGATGAGCAATCTTCCGGCTTTCGGAATGCGGAGTACATCGTCACTATAGTTCATCTGCTCCATCGTCTTTCGGGTAACCGTCTCCACAATCACCCGGTTCAGCCAGCCCAGAGTTCGCCGCCATGCATCAGCACGATTCCGCTCAGGTACTCCACGAAACACCAAACTATGAATTCGTTTCTCATCCTCCGGGATTTCGTACTCTCGCCCTTTCTTCTTCCCTGCTATTACACATCCAAAGAACTCCGCCAAATCCTTGATTACTGCATCAGGCCGCACAACGAATTCTTCGTAACAAACCTTAAAAACGCGGAGCTTTCCCTGGGCAGCTTCCACTTGGTGAAATATGGATTTCCATCTATGCGCCAACAGAAAGGCCCCTGGCCAACCCATCGTTTCCCACGGATGATACGGCCGTAGCGTATGCAGCTTCGAGTTGACAACCACCCTCGGATCACGAACAATACAAATTATGTCGGCATCAGGAAAAACCCCAACAATTTCGCGCCAATATTTAATATGCTCTCCACATTTAACCATGAGACACGCACCCTCCTCTGTGGTTATAATCCCTTTATGATAGGGTTCTAGAAGTGCCTGTATTATTCCCGCCCTCGTAAATTCCGAGGAATCACGTACCCGTAACGAATACAGTAAGCTTTTAACATCCTCCATCCTTCCAGGCCAATTCCTCAAGTTCTGCCGATAGTTGAGTATCTTCATCAGCCTTTCTTCACTTATTTCGCATAACTCATCATCACGGAGTGTTAAAAGCTTTCCGAAGCCAATCTCTGGTGTTATACACATGTTCGTGATGGACTTGCTGAGCATTGACGCCAGCAACGTAGAGCCGCTACGAGAGTCATATACCAGAAAAGCCAATTTCATACCCTTTTCCCTCCGCTCCGGATATTGAATCCTTCCAAAAGCTGCCTTACGCTAGAGTTAAAAATGTAATATATTAGCGGTCATAGAAAACAAACGTCCACTCCAAGGAGTGACAATATAGCTAACACCTACTACAACCAACCCAAAAGCCCACCATATCAAAAAATCTCGTCTTAATCTATGTGACCGTACACCGATCAAATATGCTCGAAGCCCAACCATCACAATTTCACTAGCACTCCATGCAATCACTGCAGCCTTTGCCCCCCTTTCGGACTGTGCATAAAAAACCCCAACAAAACATAATATCCCCAAAACTAAAACTACCGTATCTCCCCAATCCAGTCGCATCGCATTAGCCACGTACTTTTGCCAATAGGCAACGCCCGAATAATAGTAGGCGGGCATAGCCCATACTATTACCTCCGCATAGTCACCAAATCTCTTACCTAAATACAAGGCGATCATCCCGGGTCCCACGACAGCTCCGACAACAGCCGCCATAAGCATGGTTCCCGCTATCCAGCGAGTTTGCCGCATTACCATATCTTCAAACACAGTAGCTTCACCCGCATGATAGGCACGTGATACGCCCGGAAACGCAGCTGCAGTCATTGCGGTAACAATCAGCCCCCCCGCCCCAATCAACGCTGTAATCGGACCAAACCCTGCCAATTGTTGCTTTGCACCGCTAACGCCGATGAGAAGAACTCCTAGACGCTGAGAAAGGTTTAGTATAAATAAAGAGATCCCAGTCGGAAAAGACAGGCGCATTAATCGCCAAGTTTTCTCCAGAGAAAAGTGCATCGGCTTAACATGACACCGTTCTTCGTCTGCTTCCGCTATCTCTTTCCTCCAGCGCCATCCTTCAACGCCCCACCTCGCCATCCCTACGGTTAACCAAATAACAAGCAGTGCTGTCAGATTTAATCCCATGAATGCGCCTAGACCAAGGGCCACCGCCACAAAAATACGTCCGCCCGCCCTGAAGGCAGCCTCGATATCCAAATGTTCCCTACCGATCCACCACCAAAGAAACGGATCCGTATAGATCCCGAAAAAACCCGCAGCCCCGCATAGGGCCTTTTCCACCGGCGACAATCCCCCCAGCGGGAGCATGACGTAAATGCCAATCAATATCCCCGTGAAAAAAATCTTTTGGATAAAGGGAGCAACTACTCCATGCTGGCACCGCCGCCGGCGCGCGACGTCCCTCGTAACCTCGATGCGAGCACCAAAATCGGATACCACTTCAGAAATTCGCACCAGCATCAGTGCAAACACAAAGTCGGCTAGGGATTCTGAAGGCAAAAAGCGGGCGAGAAATCCCAAGAGAAACACCTGAGCGACCCCCATCGCCACCGACCCCACCACCGCTGCAGAAACGTTACGAATGTATTGTCTTGCCACCAGCCAGCCTCATCCGCCTACCCGACAAATGTCTCATTGCAGCCATCATCCCGATAGCCAGCCATACCAAATAGCTGAGTGGCGTATGGCCAAGCAATAGGTTAATGGAAGCCAAACCGATAACGAAAACGAAGACCAACATGACTTGGGCAAGCGGACTTCCGGCAGCCCTATACCGCACCTGATAACCCAAATACACTGCAAACACCGCATAGGCAAGAACCCCCAGTACCCCGTAGGTACCTGGAACAAAAAGTATTGCCGTATGAGGGGATGCAAGTCCACCCTTCGCATATTGCTGCAAAAATACAGGCCAGTATGACAGGCCCGTACCAATAAGCCAGTCTCCAAGTCCAAAATGGATCACCACGGCATGCCAAGCGCTAAATCTATATGCTCCCCCAGTTTGCACTCTGAAAATTTGCATTAATTGGGCTACGTTCAGCACCAACCATGTGCTTGCCACGATGATGAGCGGTGAAGACAATACAAGCAAATCCAGTCGCCGCTTCAAGCCCCAACCACTCAGCGCGAATAGCGTCCACGCCACCACAAAAAAAAGCAAAACATTCTTTGATAACGTTGCAAGTGATACTGCCGCTCCAATAGCCAGGAAAACTGCCATCCATCCGATTCCCAGTGAGCGGCGCCTTGCATACATGACGGCGCTAGCAAGAACCAAGAGCAATATGATACAAAATCCGAATCCATCCGGTGTTACATAGGTGCCTGTTAATCTGATCGCATCCCCACCCGATCCAGTAAGCTGTGCACTCGTATAGAGCGACTCCAGCCCACCTACTGACCGGTAGACTCCTATGCCCAACAGAGCCTGAAGAATAAGGACAAGCATTGCGTTCCCAATCGCAGTCAAACACGCAATCACCAACTTATGGGGCCCATCATGGTCACTCACAATAAGCGCTGCCCCCACATATCCAACGGCTAAGACAGTTAAAATCAACCCCCCCGTGATGAAAGGTGGCCTACGTGCCGAAATCGGATAACCACCAAAATAGCTCCGAACCAAGGTGATGACAAGCCCGTATATCACAACGGTACCCATTAGCACGACCACCCACATGTGACGATTCCCCAGCACCGGCCGAAACGAACCCTGCCGCGCAATGTGGATCACTTTCGGTAACGCATAATGCAATAGCATCACCCCAGCTACAAACACGAACGCCGGATACCACAAACGGTTCGGCAATCCTGGTGCATCCTGAACGGATGCGATCACGACAAGCAAGTAGGGACCATACGCAGGGATCATGACTACTACAGCCGCAAGTGCCACCAAGCCTGAATAACCGTCTAAACCACCCCACCAAGTGCTGGCATAAACCCCCATAAGCACAATGAGAAGCCTAGGCAACCGCACCTGTGCTAACACAACGTTGCATCTCGGCGATTATAGCCTACTGTATAACCTTCAAGGTCTCGCCTTGTATCCCTCGTATGCACCGCTATATCATCCCTAGTAGAGAGTAAAAAAATTCTTGGGCTTCTCGATGTTCTCCAACCCAAGGGGATACCACCCGACCAACACCTTAATTTACTTCTCCACTGCAGTGACAGTCCCATGTTACTCTGGGTTGCACAATACGCGTATCAATTCGAACTTTATATTGCTCAATGACTCTAAGCATATCCTGTACCACTTCGTCAGTTAGTTTTTGGGGTTGAAAACCAAGCTCCACAAGCCCACGCCGCATGGGATTATAGTAATGATCTTCAGCTTCCTTGCGTGGGTTCGAAACGTGAGAAATCGCAACTGGAATATCAAGACCCTGGGCAGAATGTACCACTAGTTCAGCCAATTCATTTACGGAAAAAGTCTCCGTAAACTGGTTAAATATACGCAAATCACCGGCTTGGGCAGGTTCTTCCAAAGCCAGGGTTACACATTGCAGTGTATCGTTCAGGTTCAGGTATCCCCGCACCTGCTCACCTTTCCCATATACAGTAAGCGGAATACCGGCGACAGCCTGCACCAGAAAACGGTTGATAACAGTGCCGAAAATATCATCGTAATGAAAGCTCGGCATTAAGGCTTTGTTGAGTGCTGTCTCAGGTGTAGCCAATCCATAAACCGGCCCTTGCATCAAATCGGTTACACGTAAGTTTGCCATGCGCACATAGAACCACAATAGGTCCGTATCCATTATTTTCGTAGTATGGTAAAGACTGCCTGCTTGTCTCGGGAACAGAAAACGATCTTTCCGTCCCTTGTGTTCAAGGTCGATCCAACCTTCTTCAATATCAATATTAGGCGTGCCATACTCCCCCATAGTTCCGAGCTTTACAAGTTGACAATCTGGGCATTCTTGCATGATAGACCAAACTACATTCAGGGTAGTCATCAAATTATTTTTCAACGTCAATGCCGCTTCTCCATGACCGCGCATCGAGTAAGGAGCGGAAGGTTGCTCCGCGTAATGCACAAGGCCATCAGGGCAAAAATTTGCAACTATCGTACGGAGAAATTCGTAGTCAGTAATATCCCCGATGCATACATCAATTTTGTGTCCCGTCTTTTTTTCGAATAAGTCAGACCGGTACTCTAAGTTGGGGTTTGGAAACAGCGACTCGGACCGGGTTTGAAGCGCCAGTGTACGACGCAGATAGTTATCTACCACCATCACTTCATGCCCACGTGCCGCAAGATGCATGGCCGTAGGCCAACCAAGATATCCATCACCTCCAAGAATTAATATTTTCATATTTTCTCCTCCTATCATCAAACCAATAACTTGGTGCGAATCAACAATTCACAAAGCGCCTCTTGGGAAAGCACCTTCTCTTCCCGAGAAACATAAGCCTTGGTCACTGGCTGCGATGATACCCGGGGATACTCGTACACAATACGATCGTACAAAGGCCGGAATGCCGGTAACACCACGAAATAATCCGGCAATTCCAATGCCCGGCGAGTTTCTTCCTCCGTCATAAGTTCTTCATACATTTTTTCCCCGGGGCGGGGGCCCGTCACCACGACCTCAATCTCCTTCGGATCATGCTGGAACCGCGGCGCCAATTCCTTAATCATCACCTCGGCCAAGTCACTGATCCTGGCTACCTCCATCTTGGTAATAAATACCTCGCCACCACGGGCAAGAACTGCCGAACCAATGACTAGCGAAATCGCCTCATCTATGTCCATTATGAAACGGGACATTTCAGAACTAGTAAGGGTCACAGGCCCTCCACACTCGATTTGCTTACGGAAAATTTTTATAACTGAACCGCTTGATCCCAGTACGTTGCCGAACCGGGTCGAGGCAAACACCGTTTTACCATTACCCGCCGTATTAGCCGCCGTAATAAGCCGCTCCCCCATGAGCTTGCTGGTCCCCATAACACTAGTCGGATTCACCGCCTTGTCGGAACTAGTGAAAATGACGCGCTCTACTCCATATCGTAAAGCGCCGCTGATAACCGACTCTACACCGAGAATGTTGGTTTTGAGCGCTTCCATAGGTGCCTTCTCGCACTGATATACGTGCTTAAGGGCGGCGCAATGGAAAACTACGTCCACTCCGTCCATAAATCGTTCCAGTCCAAGCCGATCACGCACATCCCCTACCACAAGCCTTACCTGCGCGAATTCTTCATAGACTCGCTCAAGATCGAAGATACCGTTTTCGTTGGTATCCAGTCCCCGGATGGTAATACCTTCCACTGCTTCCACCCGAATCAAGTGCTGTAACAACCGGGATCCCACAGTTCCGCAAACTCCCGTAATTAGGATGCACTTCCCTTCCAAACATGTTTTCAAATCCTCTATCACTATTTCGCCTCCTTCCATTCAGCTTTCATTAAAATGAATCCCGCATTCCAGATTTTGGCTTGGTCCCTTGCAAGGATCATAGTAATCTTCATTTACGTGGATCTCCCGCTGGAGGCAATAAGAAAGCGCATCCTGGTGCCTCCAATCCAGGATAGGATACACGGCGAGCACCTCATGGCGCAGCCGGGCAAGTGGAAGCGCGGAGCGCACCCGACTTTCATCATGCATGAGCCCCGAAATCCACACCTGCACTCGCAAGTCATGCAAGGCCCGATGTAAGGGCACAACTTTGACCCGCTGACAATAGCTGGAAAATGCAGCCGTTCCTACAGGAGGAACGGACTCCCGCGCCTGTTCATAGATATGCAGATCCAGCTCCAAAGTATGCGTGAAATGCTTGGCAAGCTCAAGTGTCCTGCGCGTCTCGTGTCCGTGTCGGATTGTGATCACGCGCATCCGCGGAAATACCTCTGTCGCAATCGTGAGAAGCGCGCCGGAGACGGGGCCGAAACTCGTGGTCATTACTACATCTTGCCCAAACCACTCCACCACCCGACGTATCCTTTCGCGCGCACTCAGGGGGGCAAGCAACGCGGTGATATGCCGCGCTGTTTCAACGGTAGGAACATCACCGATCCCAATCTGCTGAACTTGGCGATCACCCCCACACATTATCCGTTCCATCCGAACAGTACCACAGGAGAACACCAATACCAAGGGAGGATCCTTTCTGACCCAAAGGCACCCAGCCAGCTCCGTGCTCGGCGTGGCCATTCCTTGCTTCCAAACATAGCGGCCAATTCAAACGCCTCCCAACAAGCCGCCGCGCCCACCGGGTTCACAGGGCGACAACCGCCTGCGCGGCGAAAGGTGATAGGACTGTGCTTATCAGCAAATTCAGGTAACACTTTATTCACCTGAGTAAATCCCTGGCATCAAGATAGGACACAACATGTCGAAAGCCGTGTTCCAAATCTGTGTATCTGCACACGCCCGGTTGACGATGTGGCGGATCGAGCTGGCGGCCTCCTTTGTCAAGCGCATGGTACTTATCAGGTTTTTATGGCCTGCTATCTTAACGCAAAGCCGAAGAGGCGGGAATCCAGATGAATCCCGGGTTTTCGTTATGCTGTGCCCGGAATGGTGGGCGTGGCGTCATTCCCATGCCATCCCGTAGGGTGGGTCAAGCGCAGCGGACCCACCATATAACGCAACACTCGGGGGGATCGGTGGAACCGCTACGCTTGTTCCACCCTACTTGGTGTCTGGTTGCGATCCCGTAGGGTGGGTCAAGCGCAGCGGACCCACCACATGGCGCAACACTCGGGGGATTGGTGGAACCGCTGCGCTTGTTCCACCCTACATGGCGTTTGGTTGCGGTCCCGT
>CAZUWV010000025.1:0-18240 GCA_964624255.1 uncultured Zetaproteobacteria bacterium | reverse complement strand
AGCGGGAAATCAGAACAGCGTTGTACTTCCCGATGCTGGATGCGTGGCGGGAGGTATAGTTCATGAATAATGCGGCATGAATCACATGCCTGGGAGAAGGCCCTGTCTATCCGGCAGGCGTTGAAATTGCTACTGTTGCCGGCTGATTGACCGTATCATTCGGAGGATCCTATTTCCGCACCAATACAATTAGGACAAATGAGCAAGAATGGTTTTGCATGGCTAAAAAATCAGGATATGCTGTACCTCAGCGTGTTGGCAATCGCCGTCGGTGTCATTGCCGCTTATGCGGCCTTGCTATTACGCCATGGAATAGAATGGGTTTCCAGCCTTTGGACAGGGGAAACATCGTGGGATACGGCGATTAGCTTCGCTGCGGGCTTTCCTGGAGGACTGTTGGGGCCAGCTCTTTTTCTGGGTGCCATGGCAGGGGGGCCGTTCGGTGGTATTATCCATGGTGTCTCTCCCACCTTCACCGAAAGCTCCGGCGCGTATGCCTTGGTGGCCAGTGGCGCTTTAACTGCCGCTGCACTCCAGGCACCGATTACTATTATGATCATGGTATTTGAATTAACATCGGACTATCACATTATGCTGCCGCTGATGGCGTCTTGCATTGTAGCCACCCTGATCTCGCGTGTGTTTGGTCGGGAATCTGTATTCACCGACGTGCTGGTTGAGCACGGCATCGAAACGCACTGGACGCTGGAACAGTCGTGGTTGCGGTCGGTCAAAGTGACGCGAATTCCCTGGCGTCCCATTCCCTGCGTGGCTGAACACACGCAGCTTGCCGAACTCAAACAGATCTATGTGGATTCAGGTAAGGGATGCGTCATTGTCAGGGATGATGAAGAAAATATGACGGGTATTATCAGCTTTGCCGACCTTCAGCCATGGTTGCTGGATTCCAGCATGGATCAGCTCGCCGTCGCCTCGGAGGTGTCTAATCGCCATGTACAAAGTATTTCCGAGGATGACAGCCTGCTCAGCGCCATTCGCATGTTCGACCATGCGCTATTTGAACAGATTCCAGTGGTCTCCAAAGACCGTCCTCGCCAGGTGTTGGGTGTACTTTCGCGTAGCGCAGTATTCTCTACTTATCATAAACTCATTGTTCAACATGGCGAGCAGGTGGAAGACTGATGGCTGTGACGCCGATACAACTTAATGTATCACAGGATGCGGCTGTACAGGCTGGAGATGGGCCACAACTGATTCTCGCGGGTGCCGGCTCTGGCAAGACGCGTACGATTGTCCACCGCGTGGGGCATCTGATCGCTCGTCAGGGCACCATGCCCCACCGCATTCTGGTCGTAACGTTTACCAACAAGGCGGCCTCTGAACTTAAAGCGCGTCTGGCCCGCCTTATCGGTGATGATAGTGGTGGCGTGATCTCCGGTACGTTCCACGCCATTTCGTTGCGCTTCCTGCGTCGACATGCAAGTGCACTCGGTTATCCAAAAACATTTCAGGTGATTGATGCCGATGATCAGAGAGCGCTGGTCAAACGTCTACTCAAGGCGCGCAATATTGATACAGATAAACTGCATCCCAACTACCTTATCAGCTGGATCGAGCACTGCAAACATGCAGGGCTGCTACCCACCGATTCACCTGAACAGGCGTGGAATGGCATAGATATGCGCGAACTCTACGCCGCATACCAGAAGGAGCTGGAACGGCTGGAGCGTATGGATTTTTCCGATCTTATCCTCAATACGGTGATACTGCTACGCGACCATGCAGATGTGGCGGCAAACTTACGCAGCCGTTTCGATCATGTACTGGTGGATGAGTATCAGGATACCAATCCGGTCCAGCACCAATGGCTACTACTATTATGTCGCGAACATCGCAATCTGACCGTGGTCGGGGATGACGATCAGAGTATTTACGGCTGGCGCGGCGCCGATGTGCGCCATATCCTGGATTTCGAGCGCTTGTGGAATGGTGCCAATATCCACCGGTTGGAGGAGAATTATCGTTCCAGCGGCGCCATTCTCAGGCTGGCCAATGCTATTATTGAATCCAATTCCCATCGCTATAAAAAGGCACTCCAACCCACGCGCGAGATGGGTGAAACGCCGCGATGGGTTGTATGCTATGACGAATATGACGAAGCACGGCGCATCGCTGCATTCCTAAGGCTGCGACGCGAACATGGCACGCCGTGGCATGACTTAGCCGTACTTTATCGCTCGAACCGCCAGTCACTACCCATTGAGCAGCGCTTACGCGAGGAAAATATTCCCTACAGGGTTCTCGGCGGCACAGGTTTTTTTGAGCGTATGGAAATCAAGGATGCGCTGGCCTATTGGGCAATTTTGCACCGGTGTGCCGATGCATTGCACCTACTTAGAATATGTAATAAACCCAAGCGCGGCATTGGTGCAGTGGGCCAACAGGCAATCTCGCGGATGCTGGCTGCCTCGGGGTTACGCGCTGCTGACTGGCTGGATGGGATCGGATTAGATGCAATCGCCGGGAGTGGTGGCGCGGGTCCTGCCACCAGGCGGCTTGCGCCACTGGCGCGCATCATGATCGAGCAACGTAAAATGGCTACCGAAGCACCGGATATGGGCATGGGTGCAATACTGGAAGCCAGCGGCTATGTCGAGAGCATCAAGGGACAGGGGCAACTGGAAGCGGAGTCCCGCATGGAAAATATCAGTGCCTTACGGGATTTTATTTCCATGGCCGCAGTGGGTGGTATCACACCCATCGAATTCATGGATCGTGCGGCACTGCTACAAAGCGATGAGGATATGAGCAAGGAGGGGCATCGACGCGATCAGCAAGATGACAGCGCCGTAGTCCTGATGAGTTTGCATCGAGCCAAAGGTCTGGAGTTCGATACGGTTGTTCTGGCCGGCGTGGAAGATGGCCTGTTGCCACATCAACGCGCCCTGGATGAAGGTGAAACGGGTATCAGTGAGGAGCGTCGCTTGCTTTATGTCGGTGTGACGCGGGCCAAAAATTATTTACTGATAACTTCCGCGCGCATGCGTCGAATGTTTGGTGATATGATTTCTCCACTACCCAGCCGCTTCATCACAGATCTCTCGCCCGGCATCCTGGAACGTGCCAGGGAAAAAAGCCTGCATACACCCACGCAACCATCCGATGGAATAAATGTTGGCAGTACGGTTCGCCATCCCAGTTTTGGCGAGGGTGTAGTCCTTGGCGTGGAAGGTGCAGGCGATGCCACACGCGTGTCCGTACAGTTCCGCCATGCCGGAATCAAACGTTTGATGCTAAAATACGCATCACTGGAGTTCATAGAGCCAATTGCAAAACCATGAGTGGATGAGCAGTAATCCCACGCTGAGTCCATGTTCGGGATTGAATGAGGTGCATGGTGGTTCCATGGGTCGAGATTTCAACGCGGACAAAAGGGGCGCATGAGGCCGTTTGGACGTCCGTAAGGGCGGGGCGCAAGCCCTGAGGGCCAATGTTGGTCCGAATCAAATGGACCAAAGTGGGATTGCCAATCGCCGCTCACGAGTTTTGCGAGAGGCTCCATATATTATTCGGAACACTACACTAGCCTGAACTATTCATAAATTCTGCCATGCCCTCGCTTGTTCCTTTGTTCGCACCGAATCCCTCGTCGGTCGTCCGTATGCACGGGCACCATCAAACACGGGGAGAAAACCGTACCATGAATACACGCACCACAGTCAGGAATGAAATAACGCCAACAGTCGTCATGACTTCCGGAAGGGTGTAGCTATGTAGCCATAAGCTCATCAATTCGCCGATCAAAACAACAAGGGCTGCATCCAGAATAAATGTAATTTTTACCCGACCAAGTTTAAGGTATGACTGGAGTGTTCTGATAAGTTCAAGTGAAGCGAGGATAATAACGACATCTTTCATCATGGCATCAGCGCCATGCGTCCACGTTGACAATGCCGTATGGTAAAGATCCCGAAACAGGGTAGCTACGCCGACAATAATCCATGCATAGATGGTTAACATGACGAGACTTACCAGTATCTTGATCACTTTGTCATGCCATTCAGCATCCAGAAAGAATATTTTATAGGCTGAAGGACTACTTACATCCACATCGTTCATCATTTTACCCCTCATGAAAATATGCGGCCTCACGGACATCCTGGCGCGTTGCCGCTCCTGTCTGCTTACCGTTCCGTGAGGCAGGGTAGCGGCGCATAGTGACAGAATGATGTCAGGCGCATGATACTTCTTTCATGAATTTTACCAGGGCTTGCCCCGTAGAAGAATTCTGCGGGGCGAGGCGCTAAACTCGCGGAGGGTTGGCCAAAGAAGCTATCCGCCCACACGTAGCGCGCAGACGAATGGACGAACGCCTGTAACCACCATGATCAATAGCACGGTCAGGCTTCCTGACCCGCGCCTTTCGAAGATACATGTTCGCCGCCAGTCTCCTCCGCGGATGCGCTTGGATGCTCCGGTGGCTTGGTTTTCTTCGCACTCTTTCTTTCTGGACGGTGCAGCTTCTTACCCGCCATCACCTGGTCTATCTCGTCGTCCTCAAGTGTCTCAAACTCAATCAGGGCTTTTGCCAACAAGTGGAGCTGATCCATGTGGTCCCCGAGAATTTTCTTTGCACGATCGTAGTTCGTATCAATCAGCCTGCGCACCTCAACGTCAATTTGCTGCGATGTTTTCTCGGAAATATTCTGGGTTCGCGTCACCTCGCGGCCAAGAAACAATTCTGCCTCCTTCTCGCCATAGACCATCGGTCCAAGCCGATCCGTCATACCCCACAGCGTCACCATATTGCGGGCGAGTTGCGTAGCACGCTCGAAATCGTTGGACGCACCGGTTGTCATCTGCCCCAACACCAGCTCTTCGCCCAGCCGACCCCCCATCATAATGGCAATCTGATCTTCCAGATATACGCGGTCATGATTATACTTATCCTCTTTTGGCAGTTGCAAGGTAATGCCAAGCGCCATACCGCGCGGAATGATGCTGACCTTATGCACGGGATCGGCATTCTCCATGTATTTGGCTACCAGCGTATGCCCGCCCTCGTGGTAGGCTGTGGTTTCCTTCTGTTCGTCGGACAGCAACATGGAGCGACGCTCGGTACCCATCATCACCTTGTCCTTGGCCATTTCAAAGTCATGCTTAGCCACATTATCCGCACCGAAACGCGCGGCATTCAGCGCGGCTTCATTCACCAGGTTCGCCAGGTCCGCGCCGGTAAATCCCGGCGTACCGCGTGCCAGCATCTTCACATCCACATCGCTGGACAAGGGTACTTGTTTCATATGCACCCGCAGAATTTCCTCACGACCGACCATGTCCGGGCGCGGCACCACTACCTGCCGGTCAAAACGCCCCGGTCTGAGCAATGCGGGATCAAGTACGTCGGGCCGGTTCGTCGCTGCGACCAGGATCACACCATCATTGGACTCAAAACCATCCATTTCCACCAACAACTGGTTCAACGTCTGCTCACGCTCATCATTGCCGCCGCCAATACCAGCACCCCGGTGACGCCCCATGGCGTCGATCTCATCCATAAATACAATACATGGTGCGTTCTTTTTGGCCTGCTCGAACATATCGCGAACTCGTGATGCACCCACACCGACAAACATCTCGACAAAATCAGACCCGGAAATAGTGAAAAACGGAACTTCTGCCTCACCTGCGATAGCCTTGGCAAGCAACGTTTTTCCGGTTCCCGGAGCGCCTACCAACAGCACCCCCTTGGGTATCTTCCCCCCCAGACGGGTAAATTTAGACGGATCGCGCAGAAACTCGATCACCTCGGTCACTTCCTGCTTGGCCTCATCGCAACCGGCTACGTCATCAAACGTAATCTTGTTTTTCTTATCCTCGTTCAGAAGCTTGGCGCGGCTCTTGCCGAACGACATGGCGCCACCACGCCCTCCCATGCCACCGCCCTGCATCTGACGCATAAAAAACACCCACACCGCGATCAGTAGCAGCATCGGGAACCAGGAAATTAGTACAGACAGGAAAAACGGTACTTTTTCCGGCTTGCTCACATCTACTTCCACATGATTTTTGATCATACGCTGGGTAAGGGTAGAATCGTTCGGCACCGTCACTTGATAGGAACGTAAATCCCCCTGCATGTTACGGTATTGCCCGCTGATTTCATGCCCATCGATCTTGGCCGTCTCTACCATGCCACCGTCCACTTTCTCAACGAAGGAGGAGTACGACATGCCCGCGCCCTGTTTCACTGGCGGGTTAAACATATTGAACAGGCTGACCATAGTAATCCCGATGACCAGCCACAGCAGAAGATTTTTACCCATTTAACACCAATCCTTTATTTGATATTCTCCAACCGCGGCGTGCAGCCCTTGCCTGTCTTTAGGGTGTCGCTACAGATATTTCAAGTGTTGCACAATAAAACGGTAAAGATGAAACCATAATGAAACCATCCAGCCGCCCTGCTATTTACCGATGCACACTCGCTTCTACCACGGAAAGATGCAAGCCTTTGCTCCGGTGTGACAGACGGCAACGGGACAGATCAACCCCCTCATGTCCTCCTTTCCCCAACCATGATTCGACCAGCTCGATATGGCGTCGACCCGGTACGACTCCCTCACCGAAGAGTGCCGCCATCATACGTTGCAAAATGTATGTCCTTACGGGTTGGGGCATCTCCCGCCAGGCATTCCACGACACACTGACCACACCGTTCTTCCGCTGAATCTCGACTGTACCTGCCTGTTCATCCAGCAAAGACACAAGGCGCGATGCCTGTTGCTGCCATCGGCCAAACAGAACCGACGGATCAATACCGCTTCTCCACATCTCCGGGAAAAGATGATGCCGGATATGGTTTCGCATCAGCGACGTATCCTGGTTACTCGCATCCTCCAGCCAGCCGACGCCTGCCAGCCGTAGGGCCGCCTGCAATGCCGATTTTGGTACCTTTAGTAATGGCCTGACAATGCGCAGGTGGTTCAGTGCCCGCTCAGGCTTCATGCCCGCGCAGCCGACCACACCCGCTCCCTGCAACATGCGCATACAAACGGTTTCAGCCTGATCATCACGATGGTGGGCAAGGCAAAGGGTTTTAATGCCCTGCTCCCTAGCCCAGTATAAAAATTGCGCATACCGAGTCTTTCTCGCTGCCGCTTCGCGGTTACTCACAGGCGCGGTGCCAGGTCTGGCGCTGTAAAATTCAATGTTCCACATGCTCAGCTGTCTTCCAAGGCTATCCGCCTCTTCCGATGAATTGGCCCGCCAGCCATGATCCACATGCCATGCAATAACCTCATGCCCTGCCCCATGCAGCGACAGCAACAGTGCGGTAGAATCGATACCGCCTGAAAACCCGACAGCCAATTTCTCCGGTAATCGGCAACCCTTCAGCCATGCGTATGCAGCGGGTAGAACGGGCGCAGAACCAGTGTTCTGTTCCGTAGAAGTAAAAGAATATGCCATCAGTGGCATCCCATGGAAGCAAGGCAAGGCGCGCCTTGTGACCAGTGGCGTGACGCCCTCGGCAAGAGAGGTGACAATGCTACGCCAGTTCCCCGGCGCACCTCCCTTCGGTCGGATACTGGTGAGTGTGCGGCTGCGTTATGTTCGCTTGAATCAGTTGTGGTCATCTCTGTACCCATGCTGTCGCCTCCCGGCTTGGTTTTTTATCCATGACAAGCCATCGAGATAGCTCCGCCCCGACGATTGAACGTACGGCTTCGGATGCCGGATCGAGCACTTCGTTATATTCCAGTATCGATACTACCCAAACATACGTCGCCAATACGTACAATAAACACGGGGGGTTCTTTCCCTCCTTTCGCATTAATAACGAGCAGGTCAAAATATCCTGCTGGCAGTCGGTAACCACGTAATGCTTTCACAGCACTGACGGCAGGCACATGGTATTCGCGCAGATCGGCTTTATGACGTAGGGATAACACCAACGCCGTCAGTGCCGGGGTAGTCATGACAAACCCGCCGTTGTATAGCATTCGCACCTGCCTGTCGGTACCAACATTCACGTACTCAAGGCATACCTTCCCCAAAGGATGCAACCCTTCTCTGTGCTCGCGGTCGGCAATCAGTTGCCCTAAACCGAAGTCTTGCGACACGCCTGCGGCTACTTGTGCGAGCCCTGTGCTGAAAGCAACGATTCGCTCTTCGTAGCCCTCGTGCCTCCGCTGCGTAAGGTACCAGCGTTCGACCGTCACCATGCACATGGATACCGGAGGTATATGACTTCCTTGCTCCATTTCTTCCTGCCCGGTGTTTACAGCATCCTGATACCAGTCCCACAACTGGCCGCGTATTAAAATCCCCATCCGCATCAGAGGAGCAACAGGGCCGCGCAACAGGCACCCCAGGGCGCTAAACTCATCCAGGAAAATACCATTTCCACCTTTCAGTATGCGCAAAAGGCCTGTCGAGAATGATTGCTCCATGAAACTCTGCATGCCCGGATCGTGTATTCCCGCTATACATGCAAGGTACCCCGACCATTCGACGCGCTGCCACGGGGATGCTTTTCCGGATTTACGTCCGTCACTCCTTTGTTCCAGTAACCATGCGGCAAAGGGGTGGGCACGTAAAGACTGTAACGACACCATCAATTCTCTATTCATCTTACCACGTGTGGCCAGCAGTTGATCAAGGCGTCTGGCATCCAGCGCGAACTGCATCCACCCTCCCTGGCCGCTTTTTTCCGCCATATCCCTGATTGAAAGCCGGCCCAGCTACGTTTAAGCAAATGGTCGTCCATGCGGTCCCGGCCAAGCAAAGGCAGTATGTCCACCTCATTTGCTAAACCCTGGGCGGAACGCAATTCTCGCATACGCGGAATTATATCCGGCTCCAGGCCGTAGGCCGCAATCATGTGGCAGTCATCGTCCAACAATGAATCCTCCGGCTGGCGCTGAGAAAAAGCCATGGGTGTTACCGGAATTATCATATTTTCGTAAATCGAAATACGGGCAGTATCGGGTAAGATTTCCTCATTCCTTTTTAGGAATTCCCGCACCGCCCATAGATACATGCCACCTATTACGCGCATCATGACAGGGTCTGTTTTCTCCACATATTCATTGGGTAATTGTCCAATAACGGAGCGTAACGATTTCAAGATAAGGATATTAACCGCTTGTCCCCATGGCGCGTTATCTTCATGGTCTTGCTTCCATGACTGCCGCCATAAATCATTCAGTATTCAGTATTCAGTATTCGGTACAGGCCTGCGCCGCCCTCTTCGTCTGCGCACCAGTGGTGCAGCAGGTGTACGGGAAGGTGAGGAAAGTGTTCGCGCAAATGCCGGATCATATCTCGCGAGATGGCATTCGGTCGCGGTAACCGTCGCACATCCACATGGCAGCAACTGGCCGGGTATTCACCACGATTCAGAATGGATTGATAACAGCTCCACCGAGAACGGAAATAGTCTGACGACAGCACCTTCTTTCCTCCCTGTTCAGCCTGCTCGCTACGACCCCCCGTAAGTCTGGCAGACACTTTGTGGCAAAATGCCTTTCATTGCGGGATATCCGCACGTCCCATAGCATGCGCTTTTCATGAATGTGATGCCACTACCCAACCCTTTCGCCGTCGATAGCGGAGAACCATCCATAAAACCCATTCGCGGCGGTTCGCGAATGATGACGGCCGTTCATCTTCATCATATTCAGGTTGGACATCCGGGACTGTGGATTCTTGAGGATATCAATCTCGCCGTGGAGCCCGGCCATTTTCTCGGCATTGTCGGACCGAATGGCGCGGGGAAAAGCACGTTGTTGCATACCATCGCAGGACTCATCAAACCGGCATCCGGGCATGTTGAGCTATTCGGCGAGTGTCTGTCCCGTTCAAGCCGAAAAAAGTTATTAGCCCGGATGGGATTTTTGAGTCAGAAGCAGGAAACGTCATCTGCATTACCGCTGTGCGTCCGCGATGTCGTTACCATGGGGCTTGCTTCGTATGTATCGCCTCTATGGCACCAATCCGGGAACCGGCTAAAAGTAGAGCAGGCGCTGATTTTGACCGACACGGACAAGCTGGGTGAAAAAGATTACCGCGACTTATCCGGTGGCCAGCAGCAGCGGGTCCGCCTGGCTCGCGTACTGGTCGCATCTCCTCGCCTGCTATTGCTGGACGAACCCGCTGCGTCTTTGGATACGCATGCGCGGGAATCACTTTACAGTCTGCTTCGGCGCCTGTGCGATCAACAGGGCACGGCTATCATCATGGTTGAACACGATATTGTAGCCATCAGCGCCTATGTAGATTCCGTCGTCTGCCTGAACACCCGTATTCACCACCATGCGATGCATGGAGAAACTATTCCGGAAGAGGTATGGCACGCCATGTATGGCGATCACATGCATGTCGTAGCCCACGATTCCCATTGTATCGGCTGCCGTGACCCGATAAAATTATGAGTGGATTCCTTGCCAGCGAAATCATGCACTCCGCCCTGTTCCCCGCAACGCTGATTGCCATCGTCGCGTCCAGCATGTCGGTGATGATCCTGGCGCACCGGCTGGCTTTTCTCACCGTTGGCGTATCCCATGCCACATTGGCCGGACTGGGATTGGCTGTCGTGCTATCGCTGCCACTCTTACCCACGGCCGCGGCGACGGCGGTCATCGTTTCCCTGATACTGGCATCCATGCTGCGCCATCGCGGTTTGAATGAAGATGCGGGAACAGGCGTGATGTTCGCTGGCGCCATGGCTCTGGGCATCGTATTACTCTCCACAACGAACAAGAACGGAGTGGACATGCTCGGGCTGCTATTCGGCAATATCCTCAACGTCTCGAAGAGTGACCAATACTGGCTGATATGGGGAAGCAGTATCGTGATGGCCAGCCTGATATGGGCCGCGCGCCCATGGTGGAGTATCGCTTTTGATAGTACAACGGCAGCCGCATCCGGCATGGCGGTTCATCTCTATCGCCTGCTGTTGTTCTCCATGATAGGTCTGACTGTTGTTATTTGCGTCCGGCTCGCTGGCATCGTGTTGGCGACGGGGCTTCTCGTCTTACCCGCCGCCACGGCATGGTTCTGGTGCCGCGGGCTCTTCAGACTCTGGCTTGTCAGCTTGTTGGTGTCCCTCATTGGCACATGGGCAGGTTTGTTCCTCTCGTACATACTGGGTTGGCCCTCAGGCGCAACCGTGGTACTGACACTATGCACCCTCTTTATCCTGAGCTGGACAGGCTCATGGCTAAAGCAAACTGTGAGGCAAGTATCCTGATGGCATTCCGGGGAGGAGGGCTAAATCTTGATATCAAGGTTATTTCCGGCTACATTTCACCATAGCCTGGCCACCCCCGACTTTGAAGATTTGAGCATTTGTCGGGTTTATGGAGATCGTCGCGATCAGGCGAGAAAGCGAGATCAAAGCAGCATGATTTTGAGGCGCATGGTGGTAACCCATGAGCCTCTTGCAAAACTCTGGGTGGATGAGCGGCAATCCCACGTTGAGCCCATTTTCGGGATGGAATGAGGTGCATGGTGGTTCCATGGAGCGAAATTTCAGCACGGAAATGGGCCAAAGTGGGGAAGCCGATCGCCGCTCACGAGTTTTGCAAGGGGCCCCCATGTAACGAAAAATAAGAATATTTTAGGCTACTTTCCTGCCGCGTAGTAGATTTCCCATAAGTCCGACAGGCTCCTGGTTAACGATGGGTTGGGTGTTGGCGTGATTTTTCGAGGCATTAATCGTTCTGAAAGTAATTTCAGTAATTCCATGAGAAAATCAGTATTACTAGGCTCTTTGGTGCGAACGGACTTTCGGAACGATTAATATGGGCTTTCGATCAACAGTGGTATGCCGAGTTTGTGGCTTTTTCGTCCGAGCTGGGGTTTTGGTCCATGGAACCACCATGCATTCGTTCCATCCCGAAAATGGACTCAACGTGGGATTGCCGCTCATCCATCCAGAGTTTTGCAATTGGCTCATCAGCGACTAGCTTGGACTATTCATAAATCGCCGTGATGATTGCGCCGGACCTTTGTTTGCAACGGATTCCGAGGAAGGAGGCCGTGAGCGCGCATACGGACGGCCGACGAGGGGTTCGGCGCGAGCAAAGGAACAAGTAAGGGCGTGGCAGCATTTATGAATAGTCCAGGCTAGTTCACCGACCGGACCTTTTGGTTTTTGATGTTGATGAAGGGGGGTTGAAATGAGGAAAAAGACGATATTTTCGCAGAGAGATCATCGCCGCCCGTGTGGTTTGCAATTGGCCCTATGGGTTGGGTTGCTGGTTTTGGGTGCTCCGATGGCCGCAGGCGCCAGCGGTGTGGAACGCTCGCCAGCTCATAAGAATATCGCGAATCGTACAGGGGAAAGAAAATCATCGGAAATGATGCTGAAGAATTTGACAGAGAAGTTGAGTTACGCCTTCGGCATGCAGGTTGGAGATTCGCTTAAACAGGGTCATATGAAAATAGATGTGGACCACTTCATTTTGGGGTTGAAGGACACTCTTCAGGGCGGGAAACCGCTCCTCTCGCCAGAGGTGGCCGGAAAATTTCGGAAACGCTTCTATGCGAAGAAGCGCCAATTACTGATGAAAAAAAATCAGGCAGAAGCCAGGTTGTTTCTAAGTAAGAACAGAAAAAAGGAGGGGGTGATTACGACATCGGGCGGATTACAGTACCTTATCCTGCGCAAGGGATATGGTCCGCACCCCGGACCTTCAGATGTTGTACGCGTACAGTATAGTGGCCGCTCGACCAATGGGACCGAATTTTACAGCACTTATAAAAAAGGGCGTTCCGTAGTATTACCCGTGGGGGGTGTTATTAGCGGTCTGGGAGAGGCTTTTGAACTGATGACGGTCGGGAGCCGCTATCGTTTCTTTATCCCCGCCAAACTGGCTTATGGTAAACGTGGATCAGGCAAAAAGATTGAGCCTGGTGTCGCGCTGGTTTACGACATTGACCTGTTGGCAATTGAAAGCCCCCGCTTTAAGCAGTGAGCCATTGCAAAGCGCGTGAGCGGTGATCGACTTCCCCACATTGGCCTCACCCACCCAGAGTTTTGCAATCGGCTCCAGTGATTGATTTTTTTTATAAAGGATATGATCAAATGTTGAATCGCATCTTGCACTGTACGCCAATATCGGCCACGGGGCAGATCGTCTGTGGTGTATGCGTGGACCTTCTGCTAACGTCCCGGCCCGCCCATGAGTAAGCAAACACGTTTCGTTTTCGTCACTGGCGGCGTCGTTTCTTCGCTTGGAAAGGGTATTGCTGCGGCCAGCCTTGCCGCACTGTTCGAAGCGCGTGGCCTGAAGGTCACGATGCAAAAACTTGATCCCTACATCAATGTTGATCCCGGTACGATGAGTCCCTTCCAGCATGGTGAGGTTTTCGTCACCGATGACGGGGCCGAAACCGACCTCGATTTGGGCCATTACGAGCGTTTTACGCACGCTACAATGTCGAAACATTCCAATTTTACCACCGGCCGCATTTATGAGTCGGTGATCCGGCGTGAACGGCGTGGTGATTATCTGGGCGCGACGGTACAGGTAATTCCGCATATCACCGATGCGATTAAAAATGCTATTTTGTCACTCAGGTCTGACGATGTGGATATTGCACTGGTCGAGATCGGGGGAACCGTTGGCGATATCGAATCACAGCCGTTTCTGGAAGCGATTCGTCAGTTGCGCTTTGATCTTGGCAGGAAGAATACCGTTTATATCCATTTGACTTTGTTGCCTTACATTGCTTCGGCAGGTGAAATAAAATCAAAGCCAACCCAGCATTCGGTACAAAAACTACGCGAGATCGGTATCCAGCCCGATGTGCTCCTGTGCCGCTCAGAACATCCCATTCCACAGGGACAAAAGGATAAAATCGCGTTGTTCTGTAACGTGGACAAGGCGTCGGTTATTGATGCGCCGGACGTGGATACCATTTACGGTGTACCACTGAAACTACGCGAAGGTGGTTTGAGTTCCGTTGTGCTGGGACATTTTTGTATGGATGGCCCCGAGCCGGACCTGACGGGATGGGAAGATATCTGCCGCAAAATTCGTGAGCCAAAGCAAGAAATCCGTATTGCCATGGTCGGAAAATATATTGAACTGGCTGACGCTTACAAGTCCGTGAACGAGGCGCTGGTACATGGCGGTATGGCCAACGGAGTGCGGGTCAGGATCGAGTATGTCGATGCCGAATCGCTGGAGGATCAGGGCGCTGACGGTCTGGCGGGAATAGATGGTATTCTGGTACCCGGCGGGTTCGGCCAGCGCGGCACGGAAGGTAAAATCGCTGCGATTCGTTATGCGCGTGAACACGGTGTGCCATATCTGGGTATTTGTCTCGGCATGCAACTGGCTGTGGTCGAGTTTTCGCGTCATGTCGCGGGTATTGCCAATGCGGTAAGTAGCGAGTTTAACGAGCGGGCCGAGCATCCGGTGATTGCATTGATGACCGAATGGGAACAGGAGGGCGCCCGTGTTCACCGCAGTACTGATGGCGACCTCGGCGGAACCATGCGCCTCGGTGGCTACCCTTGCCGTATCATTGAGGGAACACATACGCATGCTGCATACGGGCGAAGTGAGATCCGCGAACGTCATCGCCATCGTTATGAATTCAACAATACCTATCGCGAGCAGTTGGAAGCGGCTGGCCTGATCGTGTCGGGTACACTGCCCGATTATTCGCTGGTGGAGATTGTTGAGGTGAAAAACCATCCGTGGTTTGTCGCCTGTCAGTTTCATCCGGAGTTTTTATCGCGCCCGTATGCACCGCATCCTTTGTTTTCTGCTTTCGTTGGTGCCAGCAGAGAGCGGGCCATGTCGTGAGGCAGAGGGAGGTCGTCGTTGGCGATGGTATATGTATCGCCAACCATAAGCCGTTCGTGCTGCTGGCCGGACCATGTGTCATCGAGGGTGAAGATTTTACACTGAGGACAGCCGCGGCGATAGCCAGGATTGCGGATCGGTGCGGTGTGCCTTTGGTATTTAAGTCGAGTTTTGACAAGGCCAATCGTACCAGCAAGGATGCTTTTCGTGGCCCCGGTATGGCAGAAGGTTTGCGTATCCTGCAACGGGTGAAGGATGAGCTGGGTCTACCTGTTATCACCGATGTACATGAGGTACACCAGGTGTCGGCAGTCGCCGAAGTGGTGGATATTCTTCAGACACCAGCATTCTTGTGTCGGCAGACAAGTTTTATCGAGACTGTTGCCAGCGCGGGCAAGCCTGTGAATATCAAAAAAGGACAATTTCTTGCACCATGGGATATGGAATATGTGCTGGAGAAAGCATTGGCGGCCGGGAATCAGGACATCATGTTGTGTGAACGAGGTGTCTGTTTTGGGTACAATAACCTTGTATCCGATATGCGCTCGTTATTGGTAATGCGCACATTTGGTGCGCCATTGGTGTATGATGCCACCCATTCCGTACAGCAGCCCGGTGGTTTGGGTGGTGCAACAGGTGGCAACCGGGACTTTGTGCCTGGGTTGGCGCGTGCCGCCGTCGCAACCGGTGTGGCAGGACTGTTCATGGAAGTACATCCAGACCCCGACCAGGCCTTGTCCGATGGGCCGAATTCGCTGAACCTTGGTGACCTGGGGGGCTTGCTGGAGGTGTTGAAACGGTTGGATGATATCGTAAAGAAGACTTGAGCGGCAAAGATACGAAGACATATAGGATATGAGATTTACTTTATGTCTTCGTATCTTTGTGATAAATACGTTGTGTTTAAGGAGCAGAATGTGAGTGAAATCATAACAGTTCATGGGCGTGAAATTTTCGATTCGCGGGGTAACCCAACGGTGGAGGTGGATGTTACTCTGGCCTCCGGTGCATTCGGACGTGCCGGAGTTCCCAGTGGTGCCTCGACTGGCACGCGCGAGGCTGTCGAGTTGCGCGATGGTGGAAATCGCCTGAGCGGTAAAGGTGTGCATAAGGCTCTGTCTCATGTTAACGGCGAACTTTTCGGTACGGTGAAGGGTATGGAGGCGTCGGATCAAACCCGCCTGGACCGAGCCATGATCGAATTGGATGGCACGCCCAACAAGAGCCGACTAGGCGCGAATGCGATTCTCGGTATTTCCATGGCAGCGGCCAAGGCACAGGCAGCCGAAGAGAAAAAACCCCTGTTCCGCTATCTTGGCGGAGATAATGCGAATCTATTGCCTGTACCGTGCATGAACGTGCTGAACGGTGGCGTGCATGCAGATAATAACGTCGATTTCCAGGAATATATGATTGTTCCTGCGGGTGCGGAACGTTTTTCCCAGGCACTCGAAATGGGTGTGGAGGTATTCCACGCGCTAAAATCCGTGCTCAAGGGAAAGGGTTATAATACAGCGGTAGGAGATGAAGGAGGGTTTGCTCCATCATTACCATCCAATGTGGCGGCGCTGGATGCTATCCTGGAAGCTGTTGAGGAGACGGGCCTAAAGGCGGGTAGCGATGTGTTCATCGGCCTTGACCCCGCATCCTCCGAGTTTTATACCGATGGTATCTACGATCTGAAGGGTGAAGGGAAAAAACTGGATTCCGAGGGTATGATCGATTTTTTAGGTGCGTGGGTTAGGCAATACCCGATTATTTTCATCGAGGATGGTTTGGCTGAGAACGACTGGGATGGCTGGAAGAAGATGACAGATCGCATGGGCGGTGGAATGGAGCTGGTGGGAGACGATATTTTCGTCACCAACCCGAAAATTTTGCAAGAAGGTATCGACAAGGGCGTGGCCAATGCGCTGTTGGTGAAGGTGAACCAAATCGGTACGCTGACTGAAACACGCGAAGCCGTCGATATGGCCATGAAGGCTGGTTACCGTTGTCTGATGTCGCATCGTTCGGGCGAGACCGAAGATGCTACCATTGCCGATCTGGTTGTAGCCTTGGGCTGTGGCCAGATCAAGTCTGGATCGGCCTCACGTTCGGATCGATTGGCCAAGTATAACCAACTCCTACGTATCGAGGAGGAGCTTGGTAGCCAGGCCCGGTATGCCGGGCGCGATATTTTTTCGGTCTAAATTCTTGCGTAAATGCTTAAGAACTCGTTATGTGCAAAGGGCAGGCTACTGGTTCAGGCCAGGGGGGTAGAGGCTGAAAAAGGGTGTGCGCTGGTTTGTTTGGGGGGTGGCCTGTTTTCTGATCGCATGGATGATGTGGAACCTGATATGGTCCGGCCATGGTTACCTCATTTACCATCATGAAAAGCAGCGTGTTGAAGCGCTGAAATCCGAGGCGGTCAGGCTGCGGCAGCAAAGAGGGAAGCTGGCGAGGAAAGTGTTACGCCTGCGACATGACCCTGAAACCCTTGAAAAATATATACATCAGGAACTGGGCTATGTACACCCGGATGAGTTTATGGTGATTATACCCAAATCATCGGGCGGCGGCGGCAAGGAGAATATGAGCGAGGAAAAGACACCACCTTTAAGGGGAAAGCAGTGACCAGGATTGTCACCCGCTTTGCGCCATCACCGACCGGGCTACTGCATCTGGGCAATGTCCGCACGGCACTGCTGAACTGGTTGTATGCCAGGAAGTATGGTGGCCGATTTTTGCTGCGTTTTGAAGATACCGACCAAGAGCGTTCCGGGCAGCAGCACATTGATGCCATCCAGGATGATCTCAGATGGCTTGGGCTGGATTGGGACGGTGACACATTGTTCCAGTCGCAGCATGCTGCCAGACACGCCGAGGCACTGACCAGCCTGGCTGGCACGGGGTTGGCTTACCGCTGTTTCTGTTCGGAAGCAAAATTGAGTCTGGACCGAAAACTGGCCGCATCGCGCGGTCTGCCGCCCCGTTATGCAGGGCATTGCCGGTATGTGTCCGCTGACGAGGCGCAACACAGAGCAACGACCGAGCCATTCGTCTGGCGCTTGCGCGTACATGATGTGGAGGGGTATATCACGGTGGGGGATGCGCTACGCGGTGATATCAGCTTTGCGTTGCGCGATCTTGATGACCCTGTTGCGGTTCGGTCTGACGGTTCTTTCACCTTTTTGCTGCCCAATGCCGTGGATGATGCACTGGACGGTATTACGCATACGCTGCGCGGCGACGACCATTTGACCAATTCGGCCTACCAGGTCTGGCTACTGCAACAGTTGGGATATAAACCGCCTGTGTACCTGCATCATGGCCTCTTGCTGGGGTCAGATGGCGCTAAGTTATCCAAGCGCAGTGGTAGTCACAGCGTGGCTGAACTGCGCCGTGACGGGCTTTTGTCTGGTGCGCTTGTTCAGGCTATGGCGCGGCTCGGACATCCGAATATGCCGGAAGA
>CAZUWV010000024.1:0-18956 GCA_964624255.1 uncultured Zetaproteobacteria bacterium | reverse complement strand
CCCATTATTTTAATAAATGCTTGAAATTATTAGATAAATTACAAATGTAGTGCCAACGCCTGCCTCTGATTCAATCAAATTCGTTGGAAAATAAGGGAATTGAATTATTCGGTGACGAAGATGGGTTAAGTCTGGTGAGCCCTTGGCACATTATCGATTCCGCACATCTTTCTCATGAGTAGAGAGAACTGACCGACAGAATAGAGCTGGGGATGCTGAATAGCGACTCACGCCGATTCGTACTCCCTCAATTTATATTCCTCAATCTGTAGCTGAATCTGAGGGCAGTAAGTCTCATGTTCATCGGATCCGGCAGGCTATCAAAGAATATAGCGCGATAAATCCTCATCTTTCGAGATACCCTCGAGCCGTTCGCGTACATAAGCCCCATCGACTGTCAGATGCTTTTCCTTACGATCGGGAGCCTCGTAACTCACTTCTTCCAGCACGCGCTCCAGCAGAGTATGCAGGCGGCGCGCACCAATGTTTTCGGTTTGCTCATTGACCAGCACCGCCAGTCTGGCGATTTCGGCAATACCATCCTCGGTGTATTCAACATGCAGGTCCTCGGTGGCCATCAATGCTGCATATTGCAGGGTCAAGGCATTTTCTGGTTCCGTCAGTATGCGGCGAAATTCTTCATCACCCAGGGCATGCAGTGATACCCTGATGGGGAAACGTCCCTGCAATTCTGGGATAAGGTCGGAAGGTTTGGCTAGATGAAAGGCACCGGAAGCAATAAACAGGATATGATCGGTATTGACCGTACCGTTACGCGTGTTGACGGTTGTTCCTTCGACCAGCGGCAGCAAGTCGCGCTGGACGCCCTCGCGCGATACATCCCCATCTTTGCCTTCGCGATGTGTAATTTTATCCATTTCATCGAGAAATACGATACCGTCGTTCTCCGCTCGGTTAATCGCCTCTTCCTTGATGCGATCCGTGTCCAGCATGCGGTCGGCTTCCTCCTGCTGCAAGTATACCAGTGCATCCTTCACCGCCATACGCCGCCGCTTGGACTGTGCTGAAAGCATGCCGCCCAGCATGTCTTTCATGTCGATTTCTTCAGTTCCCTGATTGGAAAACACCTGCATCATGGGTATTTGCGGGCTACTTTGTACCTCGATTTCTACCTGGCGGTCGTTCATTTCACCCAAACGCAGTTTGTGCCGCATCTTTTCGCGCGAGTTGTTCCCCTGTTTGTTCTGATCCGCAGATACAGGACCAGATGGTGGCACCGGGTGCGGAATCAGGATGTCCAGAAGACGATCCTCGGCGGCTTCTTCAGCGCGTGCTTGCACACGTATCAGGTGCTCATCGCGCACAATTTTGATGGCCGTATCCACCAGGTCACGGATAATAGATTCTACATCACGCCCAACATAGCCGACCTCGGTGTATTTGGTGGCTTCAACCTTGACAAACGGAGCCTTGGCGAGTTTAGCCAGACGACGTGCGATCTCGGTCTTGCCGACACCTGTCGGACCAATCATCAGAATATTCTTCGGCGTAATTTCCTCACGCATGGGGGAGGGAACCTGCTTGCGCCGCCAGCGGTTCCTGAGCGCAATGGCAACGGAACGCTTGGCTGCGGCCTGACCGATGATAAAGCGGTCCAGTTCGGATTCGATCTCTCTCGGTGTCATGGTTTGGCTCATGATTGACCTCCATTCACCGTTTCCACGCGGATCTCGGTATTGGTGTAGATGCATATACTCGCTGCAATACTCATCGCTTCGCGCACAATTTCCTCGGCTGTCATTTGTGTGTGCTGAGACAGGGCAATAGCTGCCGCCCTGGCATAGGTGCCACCGGAACCAATAGCAGTCACGGCACCGTCCGGTTCAAGTACGTCGCCGTTGCCCGAGATCATCAGCATGCGCTCAATATCGGCGACAATCATCATGGCTTCGAGCTTGCGCAAATAACGATCAGTGCGCCAATCCTTGGCCAATGCGACCGCTGCCCGTGTGAGGCTGCCGCCATGCTCATCCAGTTTAGCCTCGAAACGCTCGAACAGGTTCATGGCGTCGGCCGTAGAACCAGCAAATCCGGTTAGAATAGCGCCATCGCGTATGGTGCGCACCTTGCGCGCGCCATGTTTGATGACGGTATCGCCCAGCGTTACCTGACCATCGCCCGCGATGGCTATTTGCCCGTTTTTACTAACGCAGCAAATGGTTGTCCCACGCATATCCGGCATATTTCAGTACCTTCCTGTATTACCTGTATCCTGAGAGCTTCTTGCCAAACTCGTGGGCAGCGATCGGCTTCCCCACTTTGGCCCATTTCCACGCTGAAATTTCGATCCATGAAACCACCATGCACCTCATTCCATCCCGAAAATGGACTCAACGTGGAGTTGTCGCTCATCCATCCAGAGTTTTGCAAGAGGCTCCTTGCAAGTATTATTATTTTGTCCGCCATGTTATCTACTCGCGGGCATTTGGCCAGCCTGTCGTTTTTGCAATTCGACGAGGATTTATTCCAGCGCATCGCTTCCGGTCCAACGGTTCACGCCCATCGTATAATATATCAGAATAAAGAGCCTCTTGCAAAACTCATGAGCGGCGATCGGCTTCCCCACTTTGGCCCATTCCCAGGCTAGGATTTCGGTCCGTGGAACTACCATGTACCTCATTCCATCCCGAAAATGGACTCAAAGTGGGATTGCCGCTCATCCACTCAGAGTTTTGCAAGAGGCTCTAAAGCTATCCATATTCCCCATGAGCTTATAAGCGGCGTCATCCCGGTACCCATACAAGGAATGGGTTGGCCTCCATACGAATGCTGCTTTGCGATGGAATACGCAAACGAATGACATGGGCACCTGGCGCCAGCTGTAAAGTTGCCAGCAATGGTTGGTCAAGCCCCAGCGATGGCCGAAGTATAGTATATCCGTCTACAATAATCTGGGTGCGTAGAAGCTGTTTGTCCATAGGTATGATGGATACCGGATGTTCTCCCAGCGAGCAGTGCAGGATAACTTTTCCTTGCGTCGTCAATGTGTCTCCAGGCAACCAATGGCGCCCCGTTGCTACATCTTCAAGGAATAAGGATTTTACACGCAGATTTCTGTCTCTTGGCATGTGCCATGACACCATGTGTCCCTTGCGCATCGCTGTAAGGATTGCATCAGGGGTTGTTTTATTCGCATCCGTCCAGACATCCATGGGAAAATTTCCCAGATATTCGTTTGCCTCTCCCTGTTTGTGGAAATCGCCTGCTGCTACGCCCCAGAGCGGCGCATCGTGCAGCCCCTGCATATAATCCTTCATATATCGATCCCATAGCCCCCCCGGTTCGGTATTTGTATCCGTATCACCATAAACGGCAGCGAAAGCATCTGCGGTAGGGTCACGAAACACGCGCCGACTGTATGGCGGCGTATCGAGATGGACGCCCATAGGGCCCGGCCGCACACCGGAGTGCGTACCCGGATATGCCCAGATTACGAATAGACCCTGCCCATGCGCTCTGGCGATGAAGTTGGTATCCGCATGTATGGCTGGCCGGTTCAGGAGAGTGCCGATCAACGCCGCGTAGGAGGCCAGTAGCAGCAGTGTCATTATCCATTTTCGGCGGCGGAGCAACAGCAACGTGGCGATGAATGCGGTGATGCTCCAAAATGCGATGGAGACAGACAGGACGCCACCGCGAATATTTTCCAGACTGTAGCTGGGCAGTGTTTCGACCTGTCGAGGTCGTTTTTCTCCCAGGGTGATCATCATACGTTCAGAATTATGCAGGGTGAGATTTCTGAATGGAATACCGGACCATGTATAGCCAGGTATGGACTCGGTGCCAGCGAACAGGATCATATCCGGGCGCATACGGCGAACTTGCGCGAGATTAGCGAAAAATGAAGGTAGGCCCGTTGTGTACAGAGATCGAAGATCTTTGGTATATCCAAGGGCGCCCGGTATCGGTTCAATCCCGAAACGGATGCCTTTTCTGTCATGGTCGGTAACCGCCAGTGCCTGGATGTCGCGTTTCTTTGCCAAGTCAACAAGCGTGTTTATATTATACGCGCCATCGGAATGCGTGCTGCGCACATCAATCAGTACGCGCAGGGGTGAGGACCACGCCTGCCATGGGAAAAGCAACAGCATGGCTAACAATATGTTACGCACCCTTAAACAGCCCATCGTACAAACCTTGCCATATTTGTATTGATTATAGCACCCACCGTGATGCGCCTTGATCGCCAACCATGCCACTGGATAGTCGTACAACACGAAGAGCGCAGCGCCAAGCGTCATAATAATCCAGGTGTGAGAATGGTATCGCGTGCCATGGGAAGCATATCCGGATGATCCGTGGAATAATGCAAGCCGCGCGACTCCTTGCGGCTTTGCGCCGATCTCACAATCAGTTCGGCTATGAGCGACAGGTTACGTAGCTCAATCAGGTCACGGCCAATGGGATGCTGCCAGTAATACGAGGCAATTTCCTCACGAATCATGGCCAGCCTGCGCCTGGCCCGCCGCAAGCGCTCATCGGAACGGACAATGCCGACATAGTTGGACATGGTGGCACGAACTTCATCCCAGTTCTGCTTGATCTGGATGCGCTCGGTTTCGGGGACGACGCCGCTACTATCCCATTTGGGCAGGGGCGGAATGATTTCGTCGGGCTGTCCGAGAATGTCCTTTGCGCACAAATCAGCCATGACCATACATTCCAGCAGGGAATTACTGGCCAGGCGATTGGCACCATGCAGTCCCGTGCAGGCGGCTTCACCAATAACATGCAGGCCCTTGATGTCGGTGCTTCCGGCTACGTTCGTTTGAACGCCGCCACATATATAGTGTGCCGAGGGAACAACGGGCGCGGGTTCCTGCCGTATGTCGATACCAAGGTCCAGGAGGCGTCGCATAATGTTGGGAAATCGGGATTCTATTTTTTTTCGTCCAAGGGGTCGTATGTCGAGCAACATGTGATCGCCACCGCATTTCTTCATTTCGTGGTCGATGGCCCGGGCGACAATATCGCGTGGCGCAAGCTCCGCACGTTCGTCGTAATCCGGCATGAAACGTCGACCCGTTGTGTCGGTCAGGAGAGCGCCTTCGCCGCGCAGCGCTTCGGTTAACAGTTGAGTGGAGCCGAGAGGATGGAACAGGCATGTGGGATGAAACTGGATGAACTCCAGATTCATGACCGGACATCCCGCACGCCAGGCCATGGCGATACCATCGCCCGTGGCAACGTGAGGGTTGGATGTGTACATGTATACCTTGCCCGCGCCGCCTGTTGCAATCACGGTGTTGCGAGCGGACAGAGTAATGACGCCGCCATCAGGCGTCAGAACATAAGCGCCAAAACAATGGTCTGGCCCCGGACGGTAACTACCGAGATGTCTGGCGGTAATGATGTCTACGGCCATATGGTAGGTGTAGCAGCTAATGTTCGGATTGGCTTGTACGGGGCGGAGCAGCGCTTCACCGACCGCGCGGCCTGTGGCATCCTTGGCATGGGCAATGCGCCGATGTGAATGTGCCGCCTCACGAGCAAGATGCAGTTGTTTGCCCTTGGTGTCGAATGGCGTACCCATCGCCGCAAGCTCCTGAATGATACGCCCTCCACGGCTGATAATATCGCGTACAGCATCTTCGTGACACAAACCCGCACCTGCCAGCAAGGTGTCTGAAATGTGTTCTTCGACGGAATCATTTGCGCTTGTTACGCCGGCGATACCACCTTGCGCATACCATGTGTTGGACTCGGAAAATGCCCCTTTGTTAATAATGGCGACGCGGCCATGCTCTGCCAGCCGGCTCGCGGCTAACAGTCCCGCAGCACCACTGCCGATTATCAGATAATCATACACTGTTGTATTATTCATGAATGTACCTTACGCTAAGATGGTGTTTCAGGTAAACTATCCTTTTTGTAAAAATAAAGATGAGGTTTGAGTATGGAGCAGGCCGTTACTGTTGTGGGTGTGGTGGGTCATGATGCGCTGGTGCAGGGTCGGCGGATATCCGCCTGCGGCCAGTGCGCTGGCAAAAGCGCCTGTGGTACGCTGGGTTCGTGGGTGGAGCGATATTCCGAGATGCGTGTGGCCAACCCCATCGAGGCTAGGGTGGGGGATGAGGTTATCGTCAGCGTGGCGGACGGCGTATTGATACGCGCCGCCATTCGTTTGTATGGGGTGCCGATGCTGGGATTCTTTACGACAGGGTTTTTGGTTCGCTATATGGCCTTTTACTTCGGGGCTGCCACGCCTGAATTATGGGCGGCGGGAGGCGCTCTGGCGGGGATGATGGCGGTGCTGGTATGGCTGCGATGCACATCGGGCGACATGCAACCGGATGACAGCGCTTGTATTGTGCGTATTAAATCTCGTCCGGTAGGTGTTCCTGTGTATGCGAGCAGAGACAACCAGTAGTACACTCCAGAGCCATCTTGCCAAACTCTGGGTGGATGAGTGGCAATCCCCTGAGCCTCTTGCAAAACTCTGGGTGGATGATCGGCAATCCCACGTTGAGAGCATTTTCAGGATGGAATGAACTGCATGGTGGTTCCATGGAGTGAAATTCCAGCTCGGAAACGGGCCAAAGTGGAGAAGCTGATCGCCGCTCACGAGTTTTGCAAGATGGTCTCCATAGAAAGGGATCCTGAAATCTTGTCGTGGTAACCGGGTGGCAGTATGGCTTGACCATAGCCGCCGCATCACCATAATGCCGCAACCCTTTGCCTCAGGAGAGTAAAATGGCAGTTCCAAAAAGAAAAACGAGCGTTTCCAAACGTAATATGCGTCGCGCGCACGATCGTGCGGGTGCAGTCGCCATGAGTGAATGCCCGAATTGTGGCGAGGTGATGCGTCCTCACCATGTCTGTCCGCATTGCGGTTATTATAAAGGCCGCGAGGTGATTGCAACAGGCGAGGCCTGACGCTTTTGTCTCGCATTCTTGTCGATGGTCATGGTGGGGATCACGCTCCGCAGATCATCATTGAATCACTCCGGAAAATCCTGTCCGACGGGAAAAGTTCCGGTGAGGCAGGTCCGATCGAATTAGGTATCGTCGGGCAACCTGAAATTATCGCGCCTGCACTGGATGTCGCAGGTATCGCGGGTCGGGTGGAGGTCGTCCCGGCAACGCAAATTGTTGATATGTGTGAATCCCCGGCCATGGCCTTGCGACGTAAGAAAGACTCATCCATGCATGTCGGGTCTCGTCAGGTACGCGATGGCCATTGGGATGCACTGGTCAGTGCCGGTAACACCGGCGCGCTGATGGCCATATCCAAGTTTATTCTTAAAATGCTTCCGGGGATCGACCGGCCGGCAATTGCCTCTATGGTTCCATCTGTCGGTGGTCAGACCCTGTTGCTGGATGCGGGTGCCAACGTGGATAGTTCTTCCGAGCATCTGGCGCAATTCGCCGTGATGGGTTCCTGCTATATGCAGGCAGCGGAAGGTATTCGCTCGCCGCGCGTTGGCTTGCTCAATATTGGTTCCGAGGACATCAAGGGAACGGATGTCGTGAAAGTTGCAGCAGCGAAAATAAAGGAAATGGATCTTAATTTCGTGGGTAATGTGGAGGGTACGGATCTCTTTCTCGACACTGTGGACGTCGTGGTTTGTGACGGCTTCGTGGGTAATGTGGCGCTTAAAACCATGGAGGGCGTTGCACATTTCATCATGTATAGTCTGCGTCGCAAGCTCAGTGAAAGTCTGAGAGCCAAAGCTGGCATGCTGTTGGCTAGGAAGGCGATGTGCCGCCTTAAATCCCGCATTGATCCCGCTGAATACAATGGCGCGCCGCTGCTCGGCCTGAATGGTATTGTGGTTAAAAGCCATGGCGGGGCTGATGCTCGCGCATTCACACGTGCCATGATGGTTGCCCGGCGGGAAGTTGATTCGAAACTCGGAGAGCATATTATTGAAACCATGAATGAATGGACGGAAGCTTGACTGGATTCTTCACAGGTGCCGCAGGTAGGGTCCTTGCTTGCCCTTTTACTGCGGTCTGTGCGAATTACGTGGGGCGGGCAATGTTTTTGCGTAATTATCGTGGTGATTCATGTGCGGTTTGGGTTAGATGATGCGGCATGTGCATATCACCGGTGTTGGCGGCTACCTCCCGGAGCGCGTGCTGACGAATGCCGAACTGGAATTGATCGTGGATACCACGGATGAATGGATCGTCGAGCGTACAGGTATACGGGAAAGGCACATTATTGGTGAACACCAGCATACGTCGGATCTCGCCGTTAAAGCCGCCCTCCAGGCCCTTGATGATGCCGGAATAAAGGCCTCCGACCTGGATGCCCTGGTGGTATCGACGACGACGCCGGATATGGTTTTTCCATCCACCGCCGCCATTGTGCAGTCTAAACTGGGGGCCACCGGATTCCCTGTGTGGGATATTCAGGCCGTGTGTTCCGGTTTCGTCTATGGGCTGGCGCAGATTACGGGCATGATGCAGGCGGGTATGTTTCGCCGGGTATTACTGATCGGTGCGGAATCCATGTCCCGGATCCTCGACTGGAAGGACCGTTCTACCTGTGTGCTGTTCGGGGATGGGGCGGGTGCTGTTGTACTCGAGTGTATGGATGAGGAAGGCGGCGTCATAGGTTCCGTACTGGATGCTGATGGCTCATACAGATCGCTGTTGATGGCCAGACACCCGCATCCCGGTGCAAGTCCCGACATGCCGGATATGCGTATTGACGCAGCTGGCGTCGCGGCGGTCGAGATGCGTGGGAATGAGGTGTTTCGCATTGCCGTCAGCAAACTGAGTGAAGTGGTTGGTCAGGTGTTGAGACACTGTCACGTCGAGGCCTCCGAACTGGATTGGCTGATCCCCCACCAGGCCAATATCCGCATTATTCGCGCCACGGCGAAGAGATTGAAAATGGATGCTGAACGTATCGTCATTACGGTAGATACGCATGCCAACACCTCATCGGCCAGCATCCCTCTGGCGTTGAACGACTATTATCGCAGCGGTAAAATCAGGAAAGGTCAACTCATTCTACTGGAAGCATTCGGTGCAGGATTTGTCTGGGGTGCCAACCTGTTGCGCTGGACCAGGGGATAGGCCAAGCCACGTTTTGAGTCCAATGTTTGCATTACTGTTTCCCGGTCAGGGTTCGCAGCGTCAGGGTATGATCCGTGAGTTCCTCAATACGGAGCGGCTTGTTGCCGACACGTATACGGAGGCTTCGGATGTCCTTGGCTACGATATACGCGCGTTGACTTGCGATAACCCGGAAGGAATGTTGAACCAAACCGAATATACCCAGCCCGCGTTACTTACGGCTTCCACGGCTCTGTTTCGCCTGTGGGTGCAGCGGGACGGCATGCGAGCCAGCCATGCCGCGGGACATAGTCTAGGGGAATATTCAGCATTGTTTGCCGCCGGGAGCCTGACCTTCTCCGATGCCCTCGCGCTGGTTGCCTTTCGCGGCAAGGCTATGGCCGATGCCGTTCCGGGAGGTGTGGGACGTATGGCCGCAATTCTGGCACTTGATGATGAAAAAGCGCGGGATTTGTGTCGCGAGGTCTCTACAGATACCGAGAAAGTATGGCTCGCCAATTATAACTGTCCGGGGCAGGTTGTGGTGGCGGGGCATATACAAGCTGTCAATCGTATGATGGAACGGGCGAAGGCCGCAGGCGCGCGGCGTGCGCTCGTCTTGCCGGTAAGCGCGCCCTCGCATACGCCGTTGATGCAGCCTGCGGCCGATGCAATCGAAGAGCGCCTGAAGAGCGTCGAGATCAGAGTACCGGAGATACCCGTCTGGAGCAATGCACTGGCCGCTCCCATTGAGAATGTGGCTGAGATAAAAGCTGCCCTGGTGAAGCAACTGGTGTCACCTGTTCGCTGGACGGAGATCATCCGCTGTATGCGTCATCTGGGCGTATGTCGCGGGGTGGAGATGGGGCCGGGTAAAGTGTTGTCAGGTATTGTGCGTCGTATCGACCGACACTTTACAGTGTATCCCATAGACAGACCTGATAGTTTCGCGGACGCCATGGAGCGAATGGAAGGAGGGGATGATGAGTGATTTTCGCGCCCATGCATGGGCGTCATGATGGTTTCTGGCGGAGCCATTATGGGTGATGCCCGTGTCGCGATGGTGACCGGTGCCAGCCGGGGTATTGGGTATGTTATTGCCAGCGAACTGGCCGCATCGGGATACCGTTTGGCAATTTGTGGCACGCATGAAGATACAATCAATCAAGCTGCAGATGAGATTCGTGCCAGGTACGGGGTCGGGGTAGAGGCAGCCGTCGTGGATGTGCGCGACAGAGAATCATTACAGGGTTTCATCAAGCGAATCGCAAAGCGTTCCGGCCGGCTGGATGTGCTAGTGAACAATGCGGGTATCGTGCGCGATAACATCTCCATGCGCATGAAACCGGAGGAATGGCAACAGGTTCTGGACACCAACCTTTCCTCGGTATTTTACGCTTCACAGGCGGCGCTCAGGCCCATGATGAAAGCGCGTTTTGGGCGCATCATCAATATTTCGTCGGTTGTCGCTTCCATGGGCAATCCCGGCCAGTTGAATTATTGCGCCAGCAAGGGAGGCATTGATGCCATGACCCGTTCGCTGGCGCGCGAAGTGGGGTCGCGCAGTATTACGGTCAATGCTGTCGCTCCGGGTTTTGTTGTTACGGACATGACAGCTGCATTGGGGGATGATGCGCGCCATGCGTTAGAGGCGCGGATACCGCTGGGACGACTTGGAGGGGCGGATGATGTTGCCCACGCCGTGGCTTTCCTTGCCAGCGAAAAGGCTGCATATATCACGGGCCAGGTTTTGCATGTGAATGGCGGCATGTATATGTGATGAAGCTGTAAAAGGTCCGTTCATGGCCTGTTTACCCCACGGAAAGTAAACGTGCGATTTTTTCTTTCCTACAAGTCAGTGACTGCAGTGTGGGTCTTGGTTTGAACGCTCATCCATGGGTACCTTGATGGCCCATTACATGCAAGACTTGCAAAAGCGGCTTGTGCAAGATGTGAGGCTGTGATAGAAGCCACATAAATTCGATCTGGGAGGACTTGAATGTCTGCAGAAATTGAAGCAAAAGTCATTAAAATCGTTGCTGATCAGCTCAATGTTGACGAGAGCGAGATAAACTCGGATTCATCCTTCGTGGATGATCTGGGTGCCGATTCGCTGGATACTGTGGAGTTGGTGATGGCTTTTGAAGAAGAGTTTGGTATCGAAATTCCGGATGAAGATGCCGAAAAGATTCAGAGCGTACAAAATGCCATTGATTACATTGCGGCCAAAGCCGAGTAAACCCTTATGTCACGACGCGTTGTCGTTACGGGCATCGGGCTGGTTACCCCGCTCGGCGCCAGTATGGAAGCCACATGGAATAATCTGATTGTCGGCAGGTCGGGTATCCGCCGCATTACCCGATTCGATGCTGAGGCTACGGGTATGGCGTGTACCATTGCGGGCGAGGTGCCCGGTTTTGATGTCAGCCAGTATGTGAATCGCAAGGATGCCCGGAAGATGGATACGTTTATCCAGTACGGTGTTGCTGCGGCCCTGATGGCCATCGAACATTCCGGTTTCGAAATTAATGAAACCAATGAGAATCGTGTAGGTGTCATTATCGGTGCGGGGATCGGTGGCCTTGCGAGCATCGAAAGGACCATGCGCGCTTACGAGGCCGGAGGTGCGCGCAAGATTTCTCCATTCTTTATTGCTCAGACCATTATCAATATGACATCCGGGTGGGTTTCCATGCTGGCTGGTGCCAAAGGGCCGAACCTGGCCACGGTGACAGCCTGCGCTACGGGGACGCATGCTATTGGCGATGCCTTTGACATCATCGCCCGGGGCGAGGCTGACGCCATGATTGCCGGTGGTTCGGAAGCGTGTATCTGCGAGCTGGGTGTGGGCGGCTTCGCGGCATCGCGGGCGCTTTCGACGCGCAATGATGATCCGGAAAGAGCTTCGCGGCCCTGGGATAAGGATCGCGATGGTTTCGTCATGGGTGAAGGAGCGGGCGTGTTGATGCTGGAATCTCTGGATTTAGCCAGGGCGCGCGGTGCAAATATTCTGGTTGAAGTGGCGGGCTACGGTATGTCCGGCGATGCTTATCATATTACGGCTCCGGCTCCGGGTGGCGAAGGTGGTGCCCGTTGCATGAAGCAGATGCTGCTTGGCGCGGGGCTGAATCCGGAAGATGTGGATTACATCAACGCCCATGGTACATCCACACCTGTCGGAGATCTGGCGGAGACGGAAGGTATTAAATCGGTGTTTGGTGATCATGCGAAGAAACTGATGGTCTCTTCCACCAAGTCCATGACCGGCCATCTGCTCGGTGCTGCGGGTGGTATCGAAGCGGGATTTACAGTGCTTGCGATTCATCATGGCTTGGTGCCGCCCACGATCAATCTGGATGAAGCAGGTGAGGGTTGTGATCTTGATTATGTATCGCACGAGGCGCGTGAAGCCGATATTGATGTGGCTATTTCCAACTCATTCGGATTTGGCGGTACCAATGCATCGGTAGCATTCCGCAAGTTTACATAAATAACACAAATAATAGGTTTTTGTAACGCCTCAGATGCTCCGGATTTTATTTCATGGCAAGGCGCGAGAAGCGCGGAACCGGAGCATATTATTTATATGTGAGGACTTGAGCATCGCAGCAACGTCGCTATGGAACAAAAGACGGGGCAGTTGAGGGGTTACAGTGTATTTCCGTACTGTTTCCATGCGAAGTCGCGAATGTTCCGCCTACGGCATTTTTACTTCTTTTCCTGAGTATTTCTCTTCCTTTCTCGAAGACCCTTCGGGAAACGGTCGGCAATTTCTGACATCGCGTAGCGGTGTTCGGCATTCGCTGGACACTGTGGAGGGCGGTGATACGGAAGGCTTTTTTTATGAGTGGAAAAGGCGACTGAGGGGGGAGACAAATGATTCTCCAGCAGTCCGTTGCCTGGTTTACGCATCTTATGAGGCTGGAGGCTTCATTGAGCACTTGCCTGCACCAAAATCCGCGCCCCCTTGTACGATTCTGTGGATATTATATCCCGATGTGTCCTTGTGCTTCGATCCTGATTCCGGGGTTGTCCATCTTGCCGCAATCAATGAAATAGAGCTGGGAACGCTGGAGGCCATGCTGAGGCAGGCATCGGAAAACAGGTGTGTGCCTTCGGATGTCAGCGCAGGTAGGATAATGGTTACATCCGGTGGGGCATATCGGGCAGCAGTGAGGAAGGTAAAGGCATATATCGCCGCCGGGGATGTGTTTCAGGTCAATATCGCGCGCTTCTGGGAAATGCCGCTCGGGCAGGAATGTTTGCCAGCACTTTATGATCGCTTGCGTCGGGTTAATCCAGCGCCTTTTTCCTGTTTCGCCCGGATTGAATCGGATCGTGGCTCGTTGCACATTCTTTCGGCTTCACCGGAGCGCCTGTTTCGTATTTCTGCCGATGGGAAGGTAGATACCCGTCCTATCGCCGGGACACGCAAGCGTGGCGCGGAAGCGCAGGATGCGGCTCTGTGCGAGGAGATGCTTCTTTCGGCCAAGGAGCGCGCCGAACACGTCATGTTGGTGGATCTGGAACGCAATGATCTTGGGCGCGTGTCGGTACCGGGAAGCATTGAGGTGAATGAACGTATGGTCGTGGAACGTTATGCAACCGTACAACACATCGTTTCCAATGTGCGGGGAAAATTGACGAAGGGTAAGGATGCCGTAGATGTGTTCCGGGCGATGTTCCCGGGCGGAACGATCACCGGCTGTCCCAAGGTGCGCTGCATGGAGATTATCTATGAGCTGGAGGATCGGGCGCGTGGTCCTTATACGGGAGGAATCGGTTATGTGGCATGGAACGGTTCAGCCGATATGAATATTCTGATTCGCAGTTTTTGGCATTCCGATGGCATGCTTCATTGGGCTGCCGGTGCGGGTATCGTTGCGGATTCAGATGCGCGTTTTGAATTGATGGAGACTGAACATAAAGCCGAGGGACTCTTGAAGGCCATATCCACTTAGGCCAGGATTCGACATTGGCATACAGCGCATGTTGCAAGCCCTTGATTTGCCATGCCGTTCCGGGAATGGCATGGCTCAATGGCGTTCTTCCCTGCTATCCCGACACACACCTTTTGGCCAGTGCATCCAAGGATCTTTACGGACTCTTGTCACGGGGAATATGATCTATAGGGTCCCGCCTCGCTTCAGGTGTCTGTCCGGAAATTCAAACCGGATGGGTGAAACGGGAAGTCCGGTGCGGTCAGGTTCAGGACCAAATCCGGCGCAGCCCCCGCTACTGTAAGCCCGACAAATCCATGCGAACGCCACTGGGCAACCGGGAAGGCAGAGTGGAGGCGGATGACGGCAAGCCAGGAGACCGGCCTGATGCGAGACATGCACGTCATGTCGACGGTGTTGGGCCTCGGTGGGAGGTTGGTTGCCGGACGTGATGGTCTGCCTCGGCCTGTTCAGAAGTACATGTCCTGTTTCCTTTTTTCTTCGTGATCCATACCGCAATCATCTATTGCGCGATGGGCGCGAAGGAGAAATCGTGGAAAGTTGTATTAACAAACGAAAATATATGGGGATGGCGGTAGTACTATTACTGATGCCGATTCAGGCGTATGCGGCAAAGGTATTATCGCCGCTGGTGGTTACTGCCGGACGTATTGCGCAGGATCCGGCCAGGGTAAGCGCGGATGTGACGGTGATTGATCGCAAACAAATCGTCCAGTCGCAAAAGACATTGGTTGCGGATCTTTTACGCAGCCAGCCGGGTGTTGAAGTGGCAGCACAGGGTGGTCCGGGTAAGGCGACATCCGTTTTTTTGCGTGGCGCCAATTCAGGGCAAACACTGGTATTGATTGACGGCGTACGCGTAGGTTCGGCCACGCTTGGGTTGTTCAACTGGGCTAATCTTTCCACGGCGGATGTTCAGCGCATCGAAATTGTGCGCGGTCCGCAATCCTCGTTGTACGGTGCCGATGCCATGGGCGGCGTGATCCAGATTTTTACGCGTAAGGGCAAGGGTAAGCCACATCTCCGTATTTACGGGGAGGCGGGGACTTATCATACGGTGCATGGGGGGATGAGTGTGACCGGGGCGATGAATAGCGGCGTATCCTATGCCCTGACTGTGGACAGTTCCCGCACGCGCAGCGTCTCAGCCGCGGCCAACGGCACTGAGCCGGATCCATATCGCCAAACCACGGTCTCCGCGCGCCTTGGTATACCAGTCGGTGCGGGAAACCTGGATGTGATTATGCGCAATGTGAATGCCAGGACGGGGTTGGACGGGTTTCCTCCGCCAACTTATACATTAGGAGACGTATTAAATTATACCAGCAGAACCAAACGGACGGTAAGTAGTGTTAAACTTTCTTATCCCCTGGGGGACTTGCTGGATACCAGTTTACAGGTGGCTCGTTCGACCAGTGAGGTTATTGGCCGCGACCCCACCGGGGGGTTCAATAATTCGGACTTTCGCACACGTATCGACCAGATTACCTGGCAAAATCACCTTGACTGGAGGTCTCTATCGTTGTTGGCGGGGTTGAATTTTCATTGGGACAAGGGTTCGAGCGGTAGCTCCAGGCTGAATAGTACGATTATCCAGCGTGCCGGGTTTGCGGCATTGTCGTGGGATGGAGGCTGGGTGGATTTGAGCGCTTCCGTACGTAATGACCGGAATTCGACCAGTAGCAACAAGACAACATATCATGGCGGCATTGTGCTTCATCCTATGGATGGCGTGAGGCTGACTTCCAATTATGGTACCGGGTTCAAGCCCCCGTCTATTAATGATTTATATTTTCCAAAGTCCTCATTCTCTGGAGGAAACTCAAATTTGATTCCCGAAACCAGCAAGGGCTGGGATATGGGTATCCATTATCAGGCGAAGGTGAGGGGAGTGAGGGGTGGGCTGGATGCCGTGTGGTTCGACCAGCGTTTCAAAAATTTGATTGTATGGCAGTCGAATGCCAATTACTTTTATTCACCAGTGAACGTCGGTAAAGCTCGCACCAATGGCCTGGAATTGTCTGCAAACATCGCTTATGGCCCAGTTTACACCAAAGCGAACTGGACATTTCTGCATGCAGCCGACTTGATTAACAACACACGGCTGGCTCGCCGCGCCAAAGGGTTGGGTAACTTTATTGCAGGCATGCGTATCATGGGCATAAATGCCGAAGTGCGGGTACACGTCGTTGGCCCGCGTTTCTCATCCCCAGGGAATAAGAAACCCATGCAGGGTTATCATAAAACGGATATTCACCTAAGTTATAAAGTGAATGATACATGGACGATCCATGCGCGGGTGGATAATCTGGAGAACAAGAAATACGAAGAGGTGGCTGGCTATGGTGTATTGGGTCAGGCTTTTTATGGTGGCGTGAGTGCGGAACTGTGACACATAATAACTTCGTACGAAGTTATTAGAGCACCCATGGGTGGGCGTGAAATCAATGGCTTGTTTTGTAAGCTGTTGATTTGTGAGGAGAGTTGAAATCATGATTTTTTCTTCCTGTGGAGTGAAAGGCCATAGACGGATTTTTTACAACTTCATCATATATGGAGTTGTGTACACGGGATGGTGATGAATCCGACATGATGCAGGCAGGGCGTGTCCGGTTGCTGGTTGCATTGATTGCGGCGGGTGGCGTGCATGCCCTGTTCCTGTTGTGGCCATCATCCCCGACCACAGATATGATACATAATGGTACATTACGCGTTGATCTGTCAAACCATGAAACGGTCGCCGATAGACCCGGTTCGCACCGGCGCCAGGTGTCGGAATCCATCCCGCGAACGGAAACACAGGCGGCACCTGTGCATACACCTTCCCTTTCCCCCACGTCCCATGCCTCCACGTTGCCACAGCATGCCAGGAAGCACATGACAAGGAACAAGGCTGTTTCCCGTGTGGCGCGGGTGCCTGGTCGCCATGTGCCATCATCCCGTCCTGTTGAACGCCACCAACTGCATGTTGATGAGTCTGCCACACCTCGCAGGCCAGCCAAAATAACGGATCACACGTCCGCTTCGGCAGCGGCATCTACGGCTCCTGGTCGCATATCTTCGCGTGCGCGCGCCCTGTTGCTGGCGCATATTGAATATCCGCGTCCGGCGCGACGCCGTGGCTGGAGGGGGCTGGGAACGTTTCAGTTACTGATTGTTCGCGAGGGTGTACGAAGGGTGACCATGTTGGCTTCTACGGGGCATGGTTTGCTGGATCAGGCCGCCGTGCGGGGGTTGATGGGTGCTGGGCGCATCCCCTTAAAGGACGGCGTTTACGACTTGCCGGTTGAGTTTCGTCTGCAATGAGGCGATGTTTGCTCTTACTGTTGGTGCTGCTGGCGGCGCTACCCGCCGTTGCGGCCGAGCGTATTCTGGCTCTTTCCCCCCATGCCTGCGAAATTCTGTATGCCATTGGTGCGGGTAAGGATATTGTCGGTGCGGTGGATTATTGCGATTGGCCGCCCGCGGCGGCCCGCATTCCGCGTGTAGGTAATTATCTGGGCGTCAATGCCGAGGCGGCACTACGTTTGGCACCAACGTTGGCAGTTGTCTTCAATGCCGCCGACCCGGGATTGATTCTCTTGAAGCGACAAGGCATGCGGGTGTTGCGTAGCGACCCGCGAAATTTGGATGATATTCTGACCGACATCGGGCGTGTCGGCGAAGCCAGCGGGCATCAAGCGGGTGCCGCGACACTGATTGCGCGCTTAAAAAAACGAATTGCCGCTGTCCAGGCCCGTTTGCCCAAGAAAAATCTGTCTGCCTTTTACGAGATATGGTCGCACCCCCTGCTCACACCCGGGCGCGACAGTTTTCTTACGGATATCATGCAACGTGCCGGATTTCATAATATTTTTGCCACCGTACCGGGCGAGTCCGCGCGCGTAAACCTGGAGAGCGTGATTCGGGCAAAACCCACGGTGGTAATCGTACCCGATAAAAACCACGATTTTACTAGGCGCAAGGCATTCTGGCGAAAATGGCTGGGCCATGATGTTCAGGTTATCCGTGTGTCGGACGACCTTCTGAGTCGACCCGGCCCCAGAATTATTGACGGGTTGGGTCAGCTGCTCGCGGCGCGTCTGAGGTTGATTCAGTAAAGGATGGTGGCGCTTTGTTTACCTGACATCGCGTGGTGGTGGACGGAAAGGTAACTTTCTTTCCGATAATGACCGCAAGATGTTGCTCGGTGTGCTAACCTGAACTATTCATAAATTCTGTCGCGCCCTTGTTTGTTTCTTTGCCCGCACCGAATCCCTTGTCGGCCGTCCGCATTTCCCGCTGAACCAGCACACAACTACAGGATAGATCGCGGCTGCGCGCGATCTATCCTTATTCGGTAAATATAAAAGCCATGCACCATTCCATCAGTTACGAAATTAGAAGATATAGGCCTATGATGCAACGTATGTAATGCAATTTTCTTGGGATATCCCTCCGAATATCGGCGTATTATCCGGGGAAGTATGCAGACTCGAACACCCAAACAAAATATCCCACAATCAGACACAACAATAAAATGGCTAACATCCATCCCGGCGGGGCGCCTCTTTTGAACCCTTCAAGTTGTGCGTCGCAATACATGCATTTGCGCGCACCCCTCGGAATTTCCGCCTTGCATTCCTGACATATTCTTGTGTTAGCCATGATCATCCGCCCCATTTCTTTCGCCGTATCTATCCATTTCTGGATGATGGCCTCGGCATTTGATACGGCTTTCCGATAGATTTTACCATCGGTCATACAACCAGGGAATTCGGGTATTTCAACCACAAATGCATCATCTGCCTTGCCCCAGTAAATAATCAGCTCATATTCTATCAACAATCACCTGGTGGCATTATACATGATAACTTCGCAAAAAGTCATCATCGCGCCATGAATAGGTGTGCAATTCAATGGGATTTGCGTGATAATGCAACTTTTATTCTGTAAAAGTTTTCAGTCTTTGATTTTTCGAAGTGG
>CAZUWV010000023.1:0-19049 GCA_964624255.1 uncultured Zetaproteobacteria bacterium | reverse complement strand
TTGCTTGAAAAAGGCCAAACCCGTGCAAAATATCCCCGTGGCTATATTATTACGGATGGTTGCGTGAATAAATTAGATCATAAACGGTGAAACTTCAGGTGAAAGGCCACATAACCATTTTTAATATATGGTTATGTGGCCTAATATTTCCCGGAGTTTTGCAAGAGGCTCATGGTGGTATCATTTTTTAACAGAAAAGCACAAACTACTGCGGAGTATAGCTTAATTTTGATTTTGTGACTCCCGCTCCATCCGAGGGTTTGTATCATGCCAAAATACCGCCGCTTCTCTGACGCCTCTGTCAGCGAGAAAATTCTTGATACCATCTTTCTCATTGCGATTGGTATCGGTACGATCTTCGCTGTCGTCTATGTTTACCTGACCCATGAGGGGTTGGATGGCAAGCCGGGTTTAAGCGCAGCCGACATCCGCATTGCCTATTACGGTGCCAATCAGCAAACCAGGCTGGGCGCGGCTCTGCATGGCCCAATGTCCGGAAATTTACCCATCGCAGAAAAGCGGAAGGTTATTTTCGACTGGCTTGATGACGGCCATAAGCAGCCGGAATTCGAGGCAAAGGTGGCTCCGATACTCAATAAATACTGTATTATGTGCCACTCTGAAAAGGCCGGCTTGGGATTGCCTCCACTCACCTCTTTTGCCGCCGTTTCGAAATTGACAAAACAAGATACAGGGGCCTCTCTCCTGAGTCTGGTACGTGTTTCGCATATCCATCTTTTTGGGATATCCTTTATATTATTCTTTCTCGGTCGTATTTTCATATTGTGTGAAATGCCTGTTATGGTAAAACGCATCACCGTGGCGATTCCATTTCTGGCTATGCTGCTGGATATTTTTTCATGGTATGCGACTAAGTTTATCCCAGGCTTTTCCTACACGGTTATTATTGGTGGAGGCCTCATGATCTTGTCCATAGGTGCCCAGATCGTGGTGTCTATATATCAACTGTGGCTCTATAAACCCAAGATGGAATCCGTTGAAATGTAGCATGTATTACCTAGATCCTGCATGTGCGAACACTTGCAGGATCTAGGTAATACATGAATATCGAGGGTTGACAGCCTGCCAGAATTAGAATCCTCGTGGCGAGAAGGTGAGAAATCAAGGTCAAAATAGCGCGGTTTTGAGGTATATAACGATGACTGTGTAACGAAAAATCAGGGACATCTTGGGCCGCTCACCCGCCACGATAGATTTCTCTTGAGTCCGACAGGCTCATAGCCTGTATTTTTCGTAAACCGCTGTAATGACCGTGCAGAACCTTTGTCTGTAACAAATTTTGTGAGTAGAAACAATCCCGCTAAACAATAATGGCTTTATATCGTTGCCCCGACCATTATATAGGAGTATAATAGTCGTGTTTTCGTCCGAGGATTTCATGAGTCGCTGCTAACCCGCATTATTCACCGGTAAAACCTGGGGTGTGGCGGCATTTGTGAATATACAGGTCAGGAGAGGCGTTGAGATGTTCCGAATTACACGGTTGACCGATTACGGTGTGTTGCTGATGACGCAGCTTGCCAAAAATGCCAGCGAAGTATGCAACGCAGCCGACCTTGCCGGACAGGTGGGCGTGCCTTTACCAACCGTGAGTAAAATTCTGCAAATCCTGTTGCACGAGAATATGCTCACATCCATTCGCGGTGCGGGAGGGGGCTATCGCTTGGCGCGCAACGCCACCGACATTTCCGTACGCGATATTATCGTGGCACTGGAAGGACCCATCGCACTCACCGAATGCAATCTGGAAGAAGGGAACTGTGAGCAGGAAAGTCACTGTGCGACTCGCACCAACTGGCACAGAATTAACCAAGCGGTGCGGCATGCTTTGGGCGATATTAGTCTGGAAGACATGATCCAGCCTGATTTTTCCCCCGTGATGTATACGGAAAGACCCAATGAATTAATCCCGCAACCGCGGAAGACAGGGTAGAGCCATGGCGAAAAATGCACACGTCAAAACCTTGGTTAAACAGGAATATGATGCCGGGTTCATCACCGATATTGAGTCGGATACCGTACCCCCCGGTCTGGATGAGAATGTCATTCGGCTAATTTCGGCCAAGAAGAACGAGCCCGAATGGATGACTGAATGGCGGCTGGAGGCCTACCGTCACTGGTTGACCATGCATGAGCCTGAATGGGCGCACGTCAATTATGAACCGATTGACTATCAAGCTATTTCCTATTATTCGGCACCTAAATCGAAGGACGATGCGCCAAAGAGCCTGGACGAGGTAGACCCCAAGTTACTGGAAACCTATAAGAAACTGGGTATCCCACTACACGAGCAGGCGATGCTGGCGGGCGTGGCCGTGGATGCCGTATTCGATTCCGTTTCGGTTGCTACGACTTTTAAGGAGAAGCTGGCGGAAGTTGGCGTAATTTTTTGCCCTATGTCCGAAGCCGTTGAAAAACACCCTGACCTGCTGCGCCAGTATCTGGGTAGTGTCGTGCCGACGACCGATAATTTCTTTGCATCACTCAACTCTGCCGTGTTTACCGATGGCTCGTTCGTATATATTCCCAAAGGTGTGCGCTGCCCGATGGAGTTGTCCACCTATTTTCGTATTAACGCCGTGAATACCGGACAGTTCGAACGCACCCTGATTATTGCTGATGAGGGCGCTTATGTGAGTTACCTTGAAGGATGCACCGCACCCATGCGCGATGAAAATCAGCTGCATGCCGCAGTGGTCGAGCTGGTAGCGATGAAGGATGCCCAGATCAAGTACGCCACGGTTCAGAACTGGTACCCGGGGGACGAGAACGGGGTGGGAGGCATCTATAATTTTGTGACTAAACGAGGCGAGTGTCGAGGGAACCGTTCCCGTATTTCATGGACACAGGTGGAAACGGGCAGCGCTATCACCTGGAAGTACCCTAGCTGTGTACTGAAGGGCGACGATTCCATCGGCGAATTTTTCTCGGTCGCCCTAACCAATCATTACCAGCAGGCGGACACCGGAACCAAGATGATACATATCGGAAAGAACACCAAGAGCACCATTCTTTCCAAAGGTATCTCGGCGGGCCATGGCCAGCAGTCGTACCGCGGATTGGTGAAGGTACTGAAGGGTGCGGAGAATGCGCGTAATTATTCGCAGTGCGACTCCCTGCTGCTGGGCAAAACCTGCGGCGCGCATACCTTCCCCTATATCGAAGTGAAGAACCCCTCGGCCCGGGTGGAGCATGAGGCCACGACATCGAAGATTGGCGATGACCAGCTGTTCTACTGCATGCAGCGCGGCATCTCGGAAGAGGACGCGGTCAGTATGATCGTTAATGGGTTTTGTAAGGATGTGTTCGCCGAACTACCCATGGAATTCGCCGTTGAAGCTGGAAAACTGTTGGCCGTAAGCCTCGAAGGTGCGGTGGGGTAGAAAAGATGAACCGTAAAGTTGTGCGAAGAGATTCTATGCGAACAAAGGAACAAGTAAGGGCACGGCAGCATTTATGAATAGTCCAGGCTAAGGCGTACAAGAATATCAATAGAAAAACTTTGCGGTAAAAAAAGGTTCTTAATATGCTAAAGATTGAAAATTTACATGTAAGCGTGGATGGCAAGAAAATCCTCAAAGGGATTGATCTGGAGATCAAAGCTGGAGAAGTGCATGCCATCATGGGGCCAAACGGTTCCGGAAAAAGCACCCTGTCCAACGTGATTGCGGGGCGTGATGGCTATGATGTAACGCAAGGTACCATTCATTATCGGGGTGAGAACCTGTTGGCGTTAGGCCCTGAGGAACGTGCGTGGGAAGGCATCTTCCTTGCCTTTCAGTATCCTGTTGAGATTCCCGGCGTCAACAACGTCTACTTGCTCAAGGCAGGGTTAAATGCCATTCGTAAGCATCGGGGTGAACCGGAACTGGATGCCATGGATTTTATGTCCATCATCAGGGAAAAAATGAAACTGGTGGATATGGATGAATCCCTGGTTCGCCGCTCGGTCAACGAAGGATTCTCCGGCGGCGAGAAAAAGCGCAACGAAATTTTCCAGATGGCAGTGCTGGAACCAAAACTCGCCATCCTGGATGAAACCGATTCCGGCCTGGATATTGATGCCCTGAAGGTTGTTGCGAGCGGCGTCAACAAACTGCGCTCACAAGAGCGGGCGATAGTGATGATTACGCATTACCAACGGTTGCTGGATTATATCGAGCCGGATCTTGTCCATGTGCTGGCCGATGGGCGCATGGTAAAAACAGGTGATAAGTCGTTGGCGTTGGAGCTGGAAGCGCGCGGCTATGAGTGGGTACTTAAAGAGGCGAATGCATGACGCAATCCATTGAGATGATGCGTGATGCCGCCTGGCGGGTCTATGCGCGGACCGGGTTGCCGACGATGCGCAATGAGGACTGGAAATACACCGATTTATCACGCCTGACGGCCACACTCGGTGAAACATGGTGGACGCCTGCCTTCGTGGCGAAACTGAGCCAGAAAACAGTGGAAAAACTGTCGGTTCCGGAACTCGATGCCTATCGCCTGGTCTTCGCCAATGGCCGTTTTCAGGGCGATATACCGGATTTACCCGAAGGTGTTTCTGTCATCCCCCTGTCGGTATTGCTGGACTCCGATGCGGGTAAAGCCGCCAAAACGCTGGAAATGGATGAGAATGCTCCTCTGTTTAACGGGGCGATTGCTGTTAATTCGGCCATGGCTTCACATGGCGCATGCATTTGTATTGCCGATGGCGTGAAGCTGGATAAACCACTGTATTTGCTGCATATCACCACATCTGGTGGTGCATCACATACGCGGCACGGCATTTGGATGGGTCGCGGCGCGACAGCTCATGTCATCGAACACTATGTGGGTAATTCCACGGAAGCGGGACTGACGCACAATGTCACGCTGGTACACCTTGATGAAGCGGCAACGCTCTATCATGATCGCTTGCAGCTGGAAGCGGAGAAACAATTTCACCTTGGCCGGGTCGATGTGAAACAACTGCGCGATAGCCGGTTTATCTCACATTCGCTGGCACTCGGTGCGGCATTGTCGCGGGTGGATATCGCCGTGTCCCTGTCCGGCGTGAACGCCTCGTGCGTTCTGAACGGATTGTATCTGATCGGCGGCAGGCAGCATACGGATCATCACACGCGCATTGACCATGCAAGCCCCGATTGCACCAGTCAGGAATGCTACAAAGGTGTACTTTCCGGTCGTGCCCGCGCCGTATTCAACGGCAAGGTGGTGGTACATAAAGGAGCGGACGGCACGGATGCGAGTCAGTCCAATGGCAACCTCCTGTTATCCAATCATGCCGAAGTGGATACCAAGCCAGAGTTGGAGATCTATGCCGATGAAGTCCGGTGTACGCACGGTGCAACGGTCGGCCAGTTGGATATGGATCAATTATTTTATCTGCGAAGCCGGGGTTTGAGTAAAGCCTCCGCTATGAACGCGCTAACCTTTGCCTTTGCCGAAGATGTGCTGGCGCAGCTGAGGCAAGCGCCGGTGCGCCAGTACCTGGAACGGGCCGCACTGGAAAGGTTACCGCAAGGCGATGTATTACGGGAAATGGTATGAGTGATAAAATCTTCGTGGCGAATAAAGGATTTTAATGATGTTCGATGTAAACAAGATTCGCGCCGAATTCCCTCTCCTGCACCAGCAGGTGTACGGTCATCCGCTGGCTTATCTGGATAATGCGGCAACGACGCAGAAGCCGCAGTGCGTCATTGACGCGTTGCGTTGCTATTACGAGCAGGAAAATGCCAACATCCATCGCGGCGTGCATTACCTGAGCGAGAAAGCGACCGCGAAATACGAAGCTGCGAGACAGAAGGTCCGTACCTTCGTCAACGCCCGTTCGGAACGCGAGATTGTCTTCGTCCGTGGTGCCACCGAGGCCATCAATCTGGTGGCTGCATCCTGGGGACGGTCAAACGTCAAATCAGGAGATGAGATTCTCCTCACCGAGCTGGAACATCATTCCAATATCGTGCCATGGCAATTATTGTGCGAGCAGACCGGAGCAAAACTGGTTGTCGCCCCCATCAATGAACAGGGAGAAGTCATTCTCGGTGACTTTGAACGTCTGTTATCTTCGCGTACACGGTTGGCGGCGATTTCGCACCTTTCCAACGCGCTTGGTACCATCAATCCGGTAAGAGAAATGATTGATCTGGCGCATCAGGCGGGCGCGAAGGTGTTGCTGGACGGGGCGCAGGCCGCGGCGCATCTGGATGTGGACATGCAGGTTCTGGATGTGGATTTTTATGCCATGAGTGCGCATAAAATGTACGGTCCCACGGGAATAGGAGCCTTGTACGCCAGGGAAGAGATTCTGGAATCCATGCCCCCTTATCAGGGGGGTGGCGATATGATTTCCATGGTGACATTCGAGAAAACGCGCTACAACGCTCTGCCTTATCGTTTTGAGGCGGGAACCCCGAATATTGCCGGTGTCATTGGCTTTGGGTATGCAATCGACTGGTTGACCTCGGTGGGTATCGAATCCATAGCTGCCCATGAGCATGCCCTGCTGGATGATGCCACGCGCCAGGCGAACAACTTTCCCGGCCTGCATCTGATTGGCACGGCGGCAAATAAATCCAGCATTCTATCGTTTACGCTGGAGGGTGTGCATCCGCACGATCTCGGGACTATTCTGGACCGGGAAGGCGTAGCTATTCGGGCGGGCCACCATTGTGCCATGCCGGTGATGGAGCATTTTGGCGTTCCGGCAACGGCGCGCGCATCCTTTGCCGTCTATAACACGGTAGAAGAAGTGACGGCATTATTTGCGGCACTTGAAAAAGCACGGGATATATTTATATGATATTTTTATTACAATGTATGCAAGGTTTTTATGTTTAATCTGAGGGATTTATACCAGCAGGTTATCGTGGATCACAACAAGAGCCCGCGTAATTTTCATGCGATGGCGAATGCCACCTATAAGGCTGAGGGATTTAACCCGCTATGCGGCGATAAACTTACATTATACCTGAAAGTGGATGGTGAAAACGTGATCCGGGATATCAGTTTTGAAGGCTCCGGCTGTGCCATTTCCACTGCCTCCGCCTCATTGATGACTGAGCAGCTCAAAGGCAAGACGCTGGATGAGGTCGCACCACTTTTTTCCCGTTTCCACGGTATGGTGACTTCCGACCCGACGGTTGCAGCGAATACTGAAGGCCTGGACAAGCTGGCCGTTCTGAGCGGTATTCGTGAATTTCCATCACGTATCAAATGCGCCACCTTGTGCTGGCACACCCTCAATGCGGCCCTGGCGGGTGATGAATCCGCAAGCACGGAATAGACAACGAGATGACACACATTGGAGAAATACGAGATGTAGTGCGCGACTGCAATGCGCTGTTGATCCCCACAGGTACGAAAATTACCATCCCCACAGGTAGTCAGATTACGATTACCCAAGCACTGGGTGGCTCTTACACGGTGAACATTAACGGTAATCTGGCACGCATCGATAGCAAGGATGCGGATGCTTTGGGTCTTGAAATCGAACAGTGGCCGGAAACACTCAAAAAACCCGAAGGGCCGGTGGATGAGGATGCTGTGTGGGTAGCGCTCGGGACGTGTTACGACCCTGAAATCCCCGTCAGTATCGTGGAACTGGGGCTGATTTATCACTGTGATATCAAACCGGTCAAGGAGGGGAATTGCGTCAATGTAGTGATGACATTAACCGCTCCCGGTTGTGGTATGGGCCCGATTCTGGTCGAGGATGTGCGCGCTAAACTGCTGGCCGTAGCGAATGTTACGGAGGTCAACGTGGATCTGGTATTTGATCCGCCATGGGATCGCTTCATGATGAGTGATGAAGCCAAACTGCAGCTGGGGATGTTTTAATGACAGAATGGGTGAATGTCGCGCCTAAGCGCGAATTACGGCCGGGGAATCGCAAGGTTGTAAATACAGAGGTCGGCCCTGTTGCCGTATTTAACCTGGAAGGCGAATTTTATGCTATTGCTGATGCTTGTACGCACGATGGCGGTGAATTGGCCAGCGGTATCTGCGAGGGCGACCAAATTGTCTGTCCGCGTCATGGATCTCGTTTCTGCATCAAGACTGGCAAGGTACTGACACCTCCGGCTTATGAAGACGTGGAAACCTTTTCAGTCAGGGTTGAAAACAATGCGATCCAGGTGGATATCGATTCATAGTCACGAATGGCTGACAAGCCAACCTTCAATCAGTGCGCGCATTTCAGTCATGCGGGAGTCATTGGGTGCTTCGAAGCGCAGCACCAGCGCGGGTTGGGTGTTGGAGGCGCGGAGCAAGGCCCAGCCATCATCAAATTCCAGTCGCATACCGTCTATATCAATCATTTTATAGCCGAGGTTCGAAAAGTGTGCCTTGGCTTCCTCCACCAGATCGAATTTGCGCGCATCGGGACAATCTACCCTGATTTCCGGCGTGGTTACGGAGTGGGGAACACCCGCAAGCATGTGAGAGAGCGGCGCGTTCTGGCTGGCTACGGCCTGCATGATGCGCGCGCCTGCATACACGGCATCGTCAAAACCGAAAAAGCGATCGGCAAAGAACATGTGCCCGCTCATTTCGCCAGCCAGCAATGCACCGGTTTCCTTCATTTTCGCCTTGATTGGAGAATGGCCTGTACGCCACATGATGGCATTCCCTCCATGTGCGGCAATGTCATCATACATGTGGCGGGAACATTTAACCTCGGAAATGATGGTGGCGTTGGGATGTTGCTCAAGCAGGTGGCGGGAGAGTAACAGGAGCAACATATCACCATAGATGATACGTCCCCGTTCATCGACCACGCCGATGCGGTCGCCATCGCCATCAAAGGCAATACCCAGGTCCGCGCTGTGTTGTATCACGGTGCGGCTGATATCCCGCATGTTTTCTTCCACGGTCGGGTCAGGATGGTGGTTGGGGAATGTGCCGTCCGGTTCGCAGAAAAGTTCGATGACATCACAACCCAGATCGCGGTAAATCGGTCCGGCGAGTATGCCTGACGGACCATTTCCCGCATCAATGACCACCTTGAGGGGGCGGTCCAGCGTGCAATCGGACGCCACGAATGTCATATAATCATCGTGGATATGCGCTTCCGTTCTTTTGCCGCGCCGTTTCGCCTTCGCAGGCGGAGACAGAATCAGGGATTTAATGCGTTGGATAGCTTCGCCATGCAGGCTATCCCTATCCTGCATCATTTTGAAACCATTGTAGTTACCGGGGTTATGGCTGGCCGTAATCTGAATGCAACCCGCACCATCCAGATGGAATACGCCGTAATAGGCCAGCGGAGTCGGCCCCATACCAATATCCACGACATCCCGGCCACCATCCAGTATACCTTCGATGGTAGCCGCCATCAGCGATGGGCCGGACAGGCGTACATCCCGACCAACGATCACCGGACGGATTTCACGGTCCGGGAGTAATGCAGCGTAAGCCAGCCCCAGGCGGCGGGCAAGGTCTTCGGTAATTTCCGTTCCGGCAATACCCCGGATGTCGTATTCGCGAAATGTGTGATGAGGAAATTGTTTCATATGTGCAAGGATAGGCCTCGGGTGCAAATCACTCAAGCTGTGGAGGGTTGCCTGGTATTTTCGCACCGTGGCTCGCGTGCTAGCCTGCGCGACCGTGATTAATGCGACAAAGGAGTGATTTCATGTTTAAGGTCCTGACCAGGGTGTTTGGCAGTCGCAATGAGCGTATTCTGAAAGAAATGTATCCCGTCGTGGATAAAGTCAACGCACTTGAGAGCCAGATAAAGCCCCTCTCTGACGAGGAATTAATCGCGAAGACAGCAGACTTCAAATCGCGTATCCGTCAGGGTGAGAGTCTGGACGACCTCCTGCCGGAGGCATTTGCCGTAGTTCGCGAGGCAAGCTTCCGCGAGCTTGGCATGCGTCCCTTCGATGTACAGATCATCGGTGGCCTGATTTTGCACGACGGCATGATCGCCGAAATGAAAACAGGCGAAGGTAAAACATTGATGGCCACCTTTCCTGTGTATCTGAACGCACTTTCGGGCAAGGGCGTCCATGTTGTTACTGTCAATGATTACCTGGCCAGCCGCGATGCTGAATGGATGGGGCGTCTGTATCGTTTCCTGGGGCTGTCAACCGGGGTGATTGTGCATGGCCTGGATAATGATGCGCGTCGTGAGGCCTATGCCGCCGACATCACCTATGGTACCAATAACGAGTTCGGTTTTGATTATCTGCGCAACAATATGGCCTTTAGCAAAGAAGAACTGGCGCAACGTGAGCTGAACTTCGCCATCGTTGACGAAGTGGATTCGATTCTGATTGATGAGGCGCGCACGCCGCTGATTATCTCCGGCCCCGCTGAACATGCCGACGATCTGTACCGGAAAGCGGATGCCGTCATCAAGAAACTGGACCCGAGCGATTACGAAAAGGATGAAAAGGACAAGGCCGTTTCCTACACTGAAACAGGCATGGAACATGTGGAGACACTGTTCCGCGAGGCAGATCTGATGCCCAATGGCAGTCTCTACGACCCTGAAAATGTCAATCAACTTCATGCAGCCACCCAATGTCTGCGCGCCAACACCCTGTTCACGCGTGAGGTGGATTATATTATACGCGATGACGACGTCGTCATTATTGATGAATTTACAGGTCGCATGATGCCTGGACGCCGCTATTCCGATGGCCAGCATCAGGCGCTGGAAGCCAAAGAGGGTGTAACCGTCCAACCGGAGAACCAGACGCTGGCCAGCGTTACTTTTCAGAATTATTTCCGTATGTACGACAAACTTGCGGGCATGACCGGCACCGCCGATACCGAGGCCGAGGAGTTCCAGAAAATTTATGATCTGGAAGTGGTCATCGTGCCGACCAATCAACCCATGGTTCGCGACGATAAGGCAGACCTGATCTATCGCGACACGGAAGATAAGTTTGAGGCTATTCTTGAAGACATCGTGACCACGCATCAATGCGAGCAACCGATTTTGGTCGGCACTACTTCAATTGAAAAATCGGAGCATATTTCGGACCTGCTAAAGGAACGGGGCATCCCTCACGAGGTGCTCAATGCCAAACATCATGAACGCGAGGCGGAAATTGTGTCGCAGGCAGGCCGCAAAGGTATGGTAACTATCGCCACCAACATGGCTGGACGCGGCACGGACATTATGCTCGGTGGCAACCCGGACATGCTGATCGCGCAATTACCAGCAAAACTCTCCGGTGCGGAACGGAAAGAAAAAGAGAGAGGAATTCGTGCCGAATCCGTGGCGGAACATGAGGAAGTCGTCAAAGCGGGGGGTCTGCATATTATTTGCTCGGAGCGGCACGAATCCCGCCGTATTGATAATCAGTTGCGCGGTCGTTCAGGACGCCAGGGTGATCCCGGCTCAACACGCTTTTACCTGTCGCTGGAAGATGATCTCATGCGCATCTTCGGAGGTGAGAAGATGCAGGCCATGCTGACCAAAATGGGCTTTGAGCAGGGTGAATCGATCGAGCACCCGTGGGTCACCAAAGCCATCGAAAACTCACAGAAGAAGGTCGAGGGCCGTAACTTCGATATCCGTAAACAATTATTGGAATATGATGATGTCATGAACCAGCAACGCGATGTTATTTATTCACAGCGTCATGAATTACTGGAGGCCGATGACGTACGCGACCTTATTGAAGATATGCGCCGGGACTTTGTAGTCACACTGGTGGACCGTCACATGCCCGCGCAATCTTATGCCGATAACTGGAATTTGCAGGGGCTGCACGATGAGCTACTGGAACAACTGACCCTGGATGTGCCAATACAATCATGGGCGGATTCCGATGATGTAGAAGATGCGAGCGGCATGGCGGACCATATCCTCGCGGCGCTGAGTACCATGATGCAGGAAAAAGAGAACCTCGTTGGCGAAGAAAATATGCGTAATTTTGAACAGTTTCTGGTCTTGCAGATGCTGGATCAGCACTGGAAAGACCATTTGTTGGCCATGGATCACCTGCGTCAGAGCGTGGGTCTGCGCGGCTACGCGCAGAAAGAGCCATTACAGGAATATAAGCGCGAATCCTTCGAAATATTCGCGGCCATGCTCGGACGCATCCGCCTGGAAACCATGCTGGCTCTGCACCATGTACAGGTAGAGAATCCGGTTCCAGTTGAGGAACCTCAGCACAACATACCCATGCAATTCAGCCATGGCGATGAGGTGGAAGAAGAAGTGCCACAAACCTATCGCCGCACCCAACCCAAGGTAGGGCGCAATGATCCATGTTCTTGCGGCTCAGGTAAAAAATACAAACACTGCCACGGAAGACGGGTTTGATAGCCTTAGGAGCCTCTTGTAAAATGCGTGAGCGGCGATCGGCTTTCCCACTTCTGCGCCTTCGGGGTTAAATTTTAATGGCTGTTAACCCGCCCCGGCTCGATCCACCATTGCTTGTTCCAGGATTCCGCATCGGCGTAGCGTCCTGTGGTGTGAAATCGTCAGCGTTACGAGGCAAACGTACTGACCTTACCATCATCGCCGCCGACGTGGACTGCCATGCAGCAGGTGTTTTCACGCAAAATAAATTCCGTGCGGCATGTGTAGAACTGGGCGAGCAGGTGGTCGGGCAATGTGGCGCGAAGGTGCGAGGCATTATCGCTAACAGCGGTAATGCCAATGCGGGTACCGGCATCCACGAAAAGGAGTGGGCACGCATGATGATTGATGCTGCGGCCCAATCCATCGGCGTTAAATTCAAACAGATACTCTCCGCCTCTACAGGTGTCATCGGAACACCTTTCCCCATCGAACGTATCCGCGAAGGTATACGGCAGGCTGTCGATTCGCTTGGACCCGATCACTGGGAGGAAGCTGCCAATGCAATTCGCACTACGGACACATTCGCCAAATGGGCAAGCCGGAAACTTGGCGATTACACGATTACCGGCATTGCCAAGGGTTCCGGCATGATCCATCCGAACATGGCTACAATGCTGGCCTTTATCACTACCGATGCACCCCTTTCCGCTACACAGCTTCAGCCCATTCTGAAACGCGTCACGGATCGTTCCTTCAACTGTATTTCGGTAGATGGTGATACCTCTACGAACGATACGGTTTACCTCCTCTCCTCCGGTATCGGTCTGAGGAATTCACCGTTGATGGATACCGTGGCATTCGAAGCCGCGTTAATGGAAACTTGCGTTGAACTGGCACAATTGATCGTGCGTGATGGTGAGGGCGTATCCAAGTTCGTTACCATTGAAGTGACGGGGGCCGAAAATGAGGCCGATGCGCGCAAGGTGGGTCGGGCTATTGCCGTTTCGCCGTTGGTCAAAACGGCTTTCGCCGGTTCCGATGCCAATTGGGGCCGGATTTTATCCGCCATCGGAAATAGCGGTGTAGATGTTATGCCGGGGGCCATTACCTTGAGGGCCGACGATATCACGATAGTGGAACATGGAAATTTACATCAGAATTATCGGGATGAAGATGGTATGGCTGTATTTGCGCGCGATGAATTCGTACTATATGTGGACCTCGGCACGGGCAAAGCTTCCATCACGGTCTGGACCGGCGACTTAACACACGAATATATCAGTATCAATGCAGAATACCGGACATAAATAAACATGGTCGATACAAAGGTAGCATTGACCGCACTGTAAATACGCCACGACCTATGACCATGCATGTGTCACAAACCATCTCACTCACCGCCGTTTTCAACGGTCACGGCGAAATATTACTGCTGGAACGTCCCGGAAATGTACATTGTGGCGAACTGTGGTCATTCCCCGGAGGCAAGGTGGACGTGGGAGAATCGCCGCTGAATGCAGCCAGACGCGAGTTGTTGGAAGAAACGGAATTGGTGGGAATAGGCTGGCATATGCTCGGCGATTATCAGCACGTCTATCCGGATCGGACCCTGAAGTTCTACCTCTTTGGCTGTAATTGCCGTTATCCTGGGTTACTCAATAGCGCGGAACCTCATGCATGGATCTCCGTCGACAGACTGAAAGAGTACCCCATGCCTGAAGCCAATCAGCCTATGTTGAAATCATTGCAAATGATGAAACATGCAGGCTAACAACCCATCCGTACTCACCTGGCGAGGTTGCTATGCAGGATGCGCCGGAGCATCCTTGCGCCTTTTGTATCTGCCATCCAAATAGAGGAGGTCTCTCACATGATGTCAAGTGTGTTATATATTCGCCGGTGGGGATTTCTCGCCGTGTTGTTGATAAGTCTGTGCCCACTATCCGGCATGGCACAAGCAAGCGATACGGGTCCGCTTGCTCAAGCGGTTAGCAAAGGGAAAATACTTTTTACGCACCAAACCTTCGGTGGAACGGGTGCAACCTGCCAAAGCTGCCATCACGATGCTGGGCGTGGCCAGACCATCACGCCAGATGGACATGTACATCCGTCCATTGCCGGTGCCGCCGCACTGTTCCCTCGATTCAACCATAGAGCGGGAAGGGTTATTACCCTGGAGGACCAGGTGCATCGTTGCATTGTCGGTGGATTGAAGGGTAATCCTCCGGCTTACGATAGCGCAGCCATGCGGTCAATGGTCACCTATCTTACATCCCTGTCGCAGGGGAAGCGTATGCGGATGGGTGGCAAACTCGACCAGCACTAACATAGTGAGGAGGGGTTGGCGACGGAGATTCCCTGTCGCTATTACCCCGCTTGCGATAATACCTTGAAGGTGTTCGGGGAACCTCCGGAAAATACTGGCTGGCATATAACAAAACGGGCCGACAAATATCGACCCGCTCTGCCCGTATCCGTTCACATCCACTTATCTGTCAGCAGCCTTGTCCGGCTCCAGGAACAGGTAGGTTAACCCACCCTGAACGCCCCATCCTTTGGTCGCCGAGATACCGATAGGTGTCAGCGAAACGCTATCGCCGCTGCCGCCGATTAAAGCACCACCGCCGATACCGCGCCCGAGAGAGAACGAAGCACCAGCACCACCATATTTCCCGGCCATCTGGTATGTCCCTTTCCTGAAATTGGCGCCCATAACGATATAGGCGAATTGGGCCTCACGATTGACATGCAGGTCAATGCCGAGGCCTATGCCGGTCTCACCCTTGTAATGCTCCGTTTCGCCCGCCGAAGAGGTGAAGGTGCATTTGACATCCACGGTGGAATGTAGCAACAGGTTCGTACCCGTACCGGGAATGGTATGACATTTTAACTCGCCAATCTTACCTCCTGCCGATGTCGCTACCGGTGCAGCCAACAATTGCTGCGCTGGTATCGGAGAGAATGCAAGTATCCCCAACCCAATAATCATCATTATTATTCTTCCTTTTTTCATCGCTATCCTCCTATGTCTACCAGATTCGGGCTCTCATTCGTCCCCACCCACCACGCCCACTGGAAACGGGTACCCACAAATCCTGTGTGACGGATTTCATGCGTGTACCGTCAATACGGTCGGCCAGCGGCCGTCCGCATGGCGTTTCAGGACCATTCCAATGGTGTATCCTGTATTGGAACAGGTCGCACCACCTTGCCGGGGAACAGGGTTGGTAGCAGCATGGATGCCCCATGAGAACTGCTGCCAAAGCCACACTGACCCTCGCTCACGGCTTATCCTTTGAGGATTTATATTGCCTGAGGGGCCTCAAACGCATTGACGATACCTTTCTCGCCGTACTTGCGACTGATGACGAGGGTCTGCATACCCGGCTTCATTGTGGTCGGGAACATCCCGGTTTTCTTACTCCCGAAAAATATTCCGCCCTGCTTATGGATCTGGCCCCCCACCTTGAAACATTTCTCGCGGAACTGTTCGGCGTCCAGGTCCAGGTGCTGGAGCGAAAGCAGCAACAGTTAACGGATAAACTTATATCCACCTGCAAACGCCGGTTTATTCAGCGTGCCATTAAAGGTGTGCAGGTGGAGGACGATGCGGGCGAAACACTTATCCCGGCCATGGAGATGTTGCGTGGCGCACCCTTTGATGAACAGTGCTATGCCAGCCGGGTTATTGCGTGGCTCAAGAACCCGAAGGATCACACACATGCTCTGGAAACAGCAGCGCGCTATGCTGCGTGGGCGGTGCATACTCAGGCTGGTCGCGCACGCCATGCAGGCGGCGTTTTATTCAAGCTACCGCATCGTCTTGATTTCACGCGCCTGATACCCGTGATTTCCGAAAAGCGCCACGGTATAGACCAGATGCGTCTGCCCAAAGGGTCGCTGAAACAACGTCAGGGCTTCAAACTGACGGACCCCGGATGCGATTCAGTCTATGCCCTGGACCAGGCGCATTATTGTATCTGGTGTCATAAACAGAATCGGGATTCCTGCTCCAAGGGTCTGAAAGGGAAACACTCCGACACGTTCAGCAAAAGCCCTTTGGGCGCAACGCTGATCGGTTGCCCCCTGGAGGAAAAGGTATCGGAAATGAATCTGCTCATCGCCGAGGGTTATGCTATTGGCGCTCTGGCGGTAGCCGTGGTGGATAACCCGATGGTTGCCGGAACCGGCCATCGCATCTGCAACGATTGCATGAAGGCGTGCATTTATCAGCGCCAGGACCCGGTGGATATTCCACAGATTGAAACACGCATGCTCAAAGATGTGCTGGAATTGCCATGGGGCTTTGAGATTTACAGTCTGCTTACCCGCTGGAATCCTCTAAATATCGAGCGACCTTTACCTTTGGAAAATAGTGGTTACAAGGTGCTGGTAGTCGGCCTCGGACCCGCCGGTTATACGCTGGCTCACCACCTGATGAACGATGGCCACCATGTCGTGGCCATCGACGGGTTGAAGATCGAGCCCCTGCCGCCGGAGATTTGCGGCGTAACCATCGAAGGTGCTCGTGCGCCGTTCCAGCCAGTCCGCGATATCCATACGCTGTACGAAGAGCTGGATGAACGCGTTACGGCCGGATTCGGCGGTGTAGCTGAATACGGTATTACCGTGCGCTGGAACAAGAATTTTCTGAAAGTGATCCGCCTTCTGCTTGAGCGGCGTAAACGTTTCGCCATGTTCGGCGGTGTGCGTTTCGGCGGCACACTCACGGTCGAAGATGCCTTCGCTGCGGGTTTTGATCATATCGCCCTATGTATGGGTGCTGGTAAACCCACGTTCCTTTCCATTCCCAACGGCATGGCAAGAGGCGTGCGTAAGGCATCGGACTTTCTCATGGCTTTGCAGCTCGCAGGCGCCGCCAGGGAATCATCGGTAGCCAACCTGCAGATTCGCCTACCCGTGGTCGTAATCGGCGGCGGGCTGACAGCCGTGGATACTGCAACCGAAGCCCTGGCGTATTATCCGGTACAGGTGGAAAAATTTCTTTCCCGCTACGAAGTCCTGGTGCATGAGCACGGTGAGGATGTCGTGCGCGCACCCTTCGGTGAGGAAGAGGCATTGATCGCCGATGAATTTATAACCCATGCCCGCGCCATCCGCACGGAGCGGGCACAGGCCGTAGCCGAGGGGAGAGAACCGGATATTCTTTCGCTACTGGACCAATGGGGAGGGGTGAGTATCGTCTACCGCAGGCGTTTGACTGACTCCCCCGGTTATATTCTTAACCATGAGGAACTGACGCATGCCCTGGCGGAAGGCATCCGCTTCGCCGAATTGCTGTCACCCGTAGCCATCGATATCGACACCTACGGGCACGTTCAACATTTGCGCCTGTCCAGGCGCGAGCTGAATCCGGACGGCCACATCGAGGATACAGGCGATGTGGTACATCTGCCGGTGCGTGCTATCCTGATAGCCGCAGGCACGCACCCAAATACGGCATTGGCCGAAGAAGATGCTGAGCACGCCAAACTTGACGGCTATTTCTTCCAGGCCGTGGATATGGATGGTCGGCCAGTTCAACCGGAACGCATCGCCAAACCCGCTGAAGCGATGATGCTGATGAGCGTGCGCGATGATGGCAAGGCCATGAGTTTCTTTGGTGATCTGCATCCTTCCTTTGCCGGCAATGTCGTCAGGGCCATGGCCAGCGCCAGGAGGGGGCATAAGGTTGTCAGTCGCATTTTGACTGAAAAACATCCCGGAAAAACGGGAGTGGAAGCGATGATGATCAGGCTGAATGACCAGTTGCGGCCACGGACGCATACGGTCCGGCGACTGGGACCCAACATTGTAGAGGTGGTCGTGTATGCGCCCAAGGCGGCGTCGGCCTTCCACCCCGGCCAGTTCTATCGTCTACAGAATTATGAAACACTGGCGCGCCAGGTGAGCGGGACCCGCCTGGCGATGGAAGGCCTGGCCTTGACTGGTGCCTCCGTGGACCTCGACCAGGGATTGATTTCACTCATCGTGCTGGAAATGGGCGGCTCCTCCAACCTGTGTGCTCAGCTTAAACCCGGCGAGCCGGTCGTTCTGATGGGACCCGCTGGCAGCCCGACAGAAATCCGTGGGGGTGAAACAGTGTTGCTCGCCGGTGGTGGCCTGGGTAATGCTGTCCTCTTTTCTATCGGCCAGGCTTTTCGGCAAGCAGGCTCCAGAGTACTCTACTTTGCCGGCTACAAAAAAATAATCGATCGCTACAAGATGGGAGAAATCGAGGCTGCCGCCGATGTGGTAGTGTGGTGTTCGGATGAAGGTCCGGGGTTTACACCCACACGACCGCAAGATTCAAGCTTCGTTGGCAATATCGTTGAAGCCATGGAGGCCTATGCCAGCGGCAGGGTGGGTAAACCCTCCATTCCGCTGACCAAGGTCGACCGTCTCATTGCCATCGGCTCGGCAGGTATGATGGCAGCAGTTGCACAGGCGCGCCACGGTGTGCTCAAAGCGATGCTTAAACCGGAGCACCTGGCCATAGGCTCCATCAATTCACCCATGCAATGCATGATGAAAGGTATTTGCGCCCAGTGTCTGCAGGTACACCGCGATCTGGAAACTGGCGAAGAAACCATGGTTTTTTCCTGTACCAATCAGGATCAGTTGCTGGACCGGGTAGATTTTTCCGTACTTATGGGGCGTCTTGGGCAGCAGTCAGTGCAGGAAAAACTTACAGCGCAATGGATCAATCACTTGCTCTGTATCAATGGGGTCAGACTCTAATACCGCTACCTGTCACATCCTAAAATATCATTAT
>CAZUWV010000022.1:0-19685 GCA_964624255.1 uncultured Zetaproteobacteria bacterium | reverse complement strand
ATAGTGTATGACAGCTTCCCTGAGGTCATCGTAACAATCTGTACGGCTTTGCTCGGTAAGTTCGAGAATAATACGGTTATTGGCAATGCCTGCATCTTTTAACAAGGATAACGTCCGTCCTCTTTTGAAGCGGGGGTCCACGAGTGCGTAGGGATCGACGTTGAGCGTCAGTTTTCCATGCAGGTTCAGCGCGCTAAAGTTTTGTATGGATTGCTCGCGGCACAGGCAATCCAGCTCGTAAAGTTTTTGATATTTTCGAGCTACAGAAAAAAGCAGTTCCGGCATATGCAAACGGGATTTCTTTGGTGCCCGAGACAAGGCTTCAAAGGCAAATATGGAATGGTCGGAAAGATTAAATATGGGTTGAAAGAGGGTGTTAATCTGGTGTTCTTTGATGATTCTATCAAGATCAGGGTACATATTTTCACGATCATACGTTTTCCATAATGGATCGCTTACCCTATTTAGCGGCGCTTCTTCCCCTGCCGCGCACTGTTCCTGTTCCATGGTTACCTCCGCCATTCATGGCTGTGCGGGTGAGCGATGGTAGCGCATTTTCATGTCATCCGCATGACAAGACCCGCACTATTCGCGAATACTGTCGTGCTCCTGCTTCCCCCCCCCTTGTTCGTAGCGAAACCCTTGCTTTCAGGCAATCTCCAGCTTGCGGCCAAAGACGACTTCGAACCATGGGGCCTCTTTCCGCACAGCCCAACGTTCAAGCAGCAAATCATCTTTTCCTTCAATCCGTAGGCGGGCAGTTCTTCCCGAATGATCCAGATGAATGGCGCGCACATTGCCACGCCTCTCCTTGTCCAGCGCAATGGCCAGGCGTAGCAGGACATTCAGTTCAAGTGCGCGTTTCTGTTGTACTTCGGGAAGCTCACTAAACGGCTCCTCACCGGCATCCGGCGTCCGCTTGCGGTGGTAGCGAACCACGATGGCGACGAGTTTCTTTTCACTCGCGCTTAAACCCACCATGGGGGATGCGTTAATCAGGTAAAAAGCATGGCGGTGATGCTTGCTGGGACGTACAGTAATGCCGATTTCATGCACAAGGGCTGCAACCTGTAGCAACAACAGGCTGCGGTCATTCAGGTGATGCATATCCTTCATCCGGGAGAACAGTTTTCGGGCCAGAATGCGTACATGGCGCGCATGGTCGGGATCAGCATGGTATTTTCGTGCCATACTCTTCGCCCATGCTATAGCCTGATGCGCCCGGGCTTTACCATCGCTAGTCTGTCCCCGCAGTAAATCGAGCAGCAGACCATCGGCCAAACCTACAGATGGAATCAACAACGCTGCGGGACGCGCCAGTTTTACCATGGATTTCAACGCGATTGCAGCCGGGATAATGACGTCTGCCCGGTCTGGCCGTAGCCCCAGCCTGTTGACACGGTCTTCGTAGCTCATGGACTGCAGGTGCCTGATCAGTCCCTTGATATCCTGGTAGCTTAGATAGCGTTTTGAATCGTTGCCGAGCAGCGAAGTGCCCAGCTCGCCCAGGGTCTCGATATTTCCGCCGGTACCAATGCAAAGATCAACACGCGTTCCGACCATCTCTTCGCGCACCTTCTGTTGCATGGAAGTAATATACTCATGCATGATTTTGGGTCGTTCCAGGTGCTCGGAGGTGTCCCGGAACAATTCCATCAAGCGTACCGTACCCATCCTGAAGCTTTCCAGGGCAACAATATCGCCGTGCTTCGCCAGGGTGATTTCGATACTGCCGCCACCAATATCAATCAGCAATGTTCTCATTTTGTCCATGCCGGGAACATAATGATGCACAGCGAGGTGAATCAGCCGTGCCTCCTCCTCACCGGAAATAACTTCGATGTCGATATTCGTTTTGTCTTTGACGCGGCGGATAAGCTCGTCCGTATTGCTGCTGTCGCGGAGGGCGCTGGTCCCCGTGGCCCGGATGGCCTGTACGGGATACCAGTCAATGATGGAACGGAAAATTTCAAATGCCCGCGATGCCTTTCCCATGGTTTCCTCGGAAAGCTGACCGCGGGTGAAGGCATCGTGTCCGAGGCGTACGGGTTCGCGGTGATAACGGATGGTTTTCAGACCACCCCGTGTATCGGGCCCCGCGATGTGCAGGCGTATGGCGTTGGAGCCGATATCGATGGCCGCAGCAAGAATCCTTCCAGAAGAAGGCGTGTTGTCTATTTCCGGGACACGAGAACTAGTCGTCATCGTCTCCTTCCAGAAGTTTTTTAAGCGTTTCTACGTCAATATGCCGTACTTCATGACCTACATCGGTATAAATAACCATTTCTGCAATATTAGTAATATGATCACCGATACGTTCCAGTATTTTGGCGATATTGATAAGCGCCATACATTGGGTAATTTTGGCAGGTTTTTCTACCATAACGGTCAACATGACGCGTTGGGTATTGGCGAAGGCCTCGTCAATCAGGTGATCGCGTTCGATAATGGATTGGGCTTTTGCCGCACTGCGCTCCAGGTAGGCACATCGCACCTGTTTCAGTTGATCGAGAACAAGATCCTGCATCACAGGAATGGAGGCAAGATGCTCCAATGTGGCGCCTTCAATATTCAGCACGTTATCCGCGATGTTCGCGGCCATATCGCTCATGCGCTCCAGATCGGTGACGATTTTGGTGGCTGCGAAGACAAAGCGAAGGTCCGATGCGGCTGGTTGATGGTGTACGATGAGATTGCGTGCGGCTTCGTCGCTCTGGACTTCGAGTGCGTTGGCGGCTTCATCATGCTTGATGACTGCCCTTGCCAATTTTACATCGCCATCAATCAACGCCTGTAGCGCCTGCTTGATGTTCTTGCGTACAATTTTAAACATCGATTTAATCAGGTTGTTGAGATCGTCCAGTTCGGTATCGAATCGTTTCAATGTATGTTCAGGCATGTCGATCTCCTAATTTTACCGGCAGAGCCTTATCCAAAGCGCCCGGTAATGTAATCTTCGGTTTGTTGTTTGGTCGGAGCGGTGAACAGTTTGTTGGTTTCACCGAACTCGATTAATTCCCCTAGATAGAAGAATGCGGTGGAATCAGATACGCGCGCCGCCTGTTGCATGTTGTGCGTGACAATGACAATGGTAAATTTTTGTTTGAGTTCATCAATCAGTTCCTCAATTTTGGATGTGGCGATGGGGTCCAGCGCCGAACACGGTTCATCCATCAGGATGACCTCCGGCTCAATGGCCAGTGCGCGAGCGATGCACAGGCGCTGTTGCTGGCCACCGGACAGTGCCGTGCCGGGCTGATGCAGCATATCCTTGACTTCATCCCACAGTGCGCTGTCTTTCAGGGCTTTTTCAACCCTTTCCTCCGTTTCGCTCCTGCTCATGCGAGCGTGTAATTTGAGGCCATAAGCGATGTTGTCTGATATGGACATAGGAAAGGGTGTGGGCTTCTGGAAGATCATGCCTACTTTGTGCCTGAGTTCCAGTGATGGCACTTTGGGGTCAATGATATTGACGCCATCCATCAAAATTGTGCCTTCAGCCCGGTGCCCCTTATAGAGATCGAACATACGGTTGTAGGTGCGAATGTGGGTAGACTTTCCACAGCCGGATGGCCCGATGAATGCTGTAACCTTGTTCTTGGCAATATCCAGCGTATTGCTAAATAACACCTGCTTGTTGTCGTAATAGAAATCAAGATTACGCACGGATAGTTTGGTTTCAGCATCCTGGATCTTATCGTCCCGGGTTAGATTTTTGGGCGCATATCCTGGGGTGTAGGGCGCGGACAACTCTGTCTGTTCTGTGGGGGCTTCCGGGATCAATGTCTGCTCCTTTTGCGCAGCAAAAGCCGCGTGAAAATAGTGGTAGCCAGCACGGCCATGGTAATTAAAAATGCCGCGCCCCATGCGAGCTGCTGCCAGTCGGCATAAGGACTCATGGCGTAGTTGAACAGCGTTACCGTGAGATTCCCCATCGGTTCATCCATGCCTTGCATCCAGTAGGGGCTGTCCATGGCCGTGAATAGCAGCGGCGCAGTTTCACCCGCCACACGCGCTACAGCCAGCATGATGCCGGTCGTCATACCAGCGGCGGCCGCTCGGTAAATGACCTGTGGCATGATCTTCCAATAGGGTGCTCCCAGTGCCAGAGCGGCCTCACGCAATTCATGCGGAACCATCTTGAGCATTTCTTCGGTGGTACGCGAAACTACCGGTAACATGATAATAGCCAACGATACGGCACCCGCCCATCCGGAGAAATGACCCATGGGTTTGACCATGACGAGATAAACAAACACGCCGATGACGATGGATGGGGCAGAAACCAGGATATCCGAGAAATACCGGATGATCTGGCCAATCCTCGATTCTCTGCCGAATTCGGATAGCCACGTGCCAGCCAGGACCCCGAAAGGTACGGAAATAAGTGAGGCTACGGCAGTCATGAGAAAAGTGCCGACAATATCGTTGGCGAGTCCCCCACCCTTCGTGCCGGGAGGGGCGGGAAGCCGGGTAAAGAAATCCCAGTTAATAGCCGAAAAACCTCGCATGGCGACATCACCCAGAATCCATATAAGCATGATTAGCCCCATCGCTGCCGCCATGCCGGAAACGGTGAGGATAATACGGTTGGTGAGCATACGGCGGTGCCGACGTATCATCGTATCCAGCTGGATATACTAGGTTTTTCGTCATGGCAAGGCGCAAGAAGCGCGAGGCCGAAGCACATGCGAGTATATGCGAGGATTCGGACATCGTGGCAGTGTGGCCATGGAATACAAGGCGGAATAGGTGCGTGGATACGGATCATCGGCTACCCCCCGGATTGCTTTTCCTTAGCCATATTTGTGCTAGCCCGAGGATGATAAAGGTAATCAGAAACAGCACCAGCCCCAGTTCGACCAGCGACGAAAGGTACACATCGCTATCTGCTTCGGTAAATTCGTTGGCCAGCGTCGAGGCAATGGAGTTGCCGGGTGCGAACAGCGACCATGATAAGTGGTAGGCATTCCCAATCACAAAGGTGATGGCCATGGTTTCTCCAAGTGCGCGACCCATGCCGAGAAAGACCGCGCCGACAATGCCCTTCTTGCCGTATGGAATCATTACATCGCGCACTACCTCCCATGTGGTGCAACCCATGCCATAGGCAGCTTCCTTGAGGTTTTGCGGTACCATCAGGAATACATCGCGTGTGACCGAGGCAATAAAAGGGAGGATCATTAGCGCCAGCACCAGACCAGCGGTGAGCATACCGATACCCATGGGGGGACCGGTAAAGAAGGGGAGAAAGCCGAAATGTGCGGAGAGCCATGGTTGCACATGGTCGGCCATGATGGGCGAAAGTACGAAAAGCCCCCACATGCCATAGACGATACTGGGAATGGCGGCGAGTAATTCGATGGCCACACCAAAGGGTGTTTTCACCCATGTGGGCGCAAGTTCGGCAAGAAACAGCGCCACACCGATGCTGACCGGTACCGCGATCAGCATCGCCAGGAAGGTAGAGATCAACGTGCCGCCAATTGGAATCAGTGCGCCAAAATCGTTCTTGACCGGGTTCCACGCAGTGCTGATGAGAAAAGAGAAACCAAATTTATGGATGGATGGCAAGGATTCGTGCCAGAGAACAATAATAATGGCGGTGAACAGTACGAGGATACCCACGGCGAAGGTCAACGTCAGCCCTCGAAAGGCAGTATCGCCCCATACTCTGTTTTTTGCCGTATTCATGCTGTCGCGATACTCCCTGTGTCAGGATAGGGTCGGTTAATCTGCCCAATACTTACCATAAGCCTCTCGCGGCGCAATGAAATGACGCCGCTCTGTTCATAAAGGATAGGGCCTCTTGTAAGAGAATCTCACCTGGACTATTCATAAATCGCCGTGATGATTGCGCCGGGCCTTTGTTTGCAACGGATTCTGAGGAAGGAGGCCGTAGCCATATATACGGACGACCGACGATGGATTCGGTGTGGACAAAGGAACAAGTAAGGGCGCGGCAGCATTTATGAATAGTCCAGGCTAGGTTATAAACAAAAGGGCCGGCGAATCACCGGCCCTTTGCTTATGCGGCGTCATATCTCGAGAGGATGAAGAAAGATATGCCAAATAGCCGCTAACTTTGGCTGCTTACTTCCAGATCGCGTGTCCGGAGCGGCCGTGCAACACCTTCTTCCAGGTATTTTCCACCATCTTTACTACAGCTTTCGGCATCGGAACATAATCCAGCGCTTTAGCTGCCTTGCCGCCATTTTTGTAGCTCCAGTTGAAGAATTTCAGTACTTGTCTCGCCTGGGCCGGGTTTTTCTGGGTTTTGTACATCAGGATGAAGGAAGCGCCGGTAATCGGCCAGGATCTTGCGCCCGGTTGATTGGTCAGTACCATATAGTAACCCTTGGCATGCGCCCAGTCCGCACCTGCAGCGGCGGCCTGGAAGTTGGATGATGTTGGTGCGACGAAGTTGCCATCATGATTCTGCAACAGAACGGAAGCCATATGGTTCTGCAGCGCATAGGCATACTCGACATAGCCGATGGAATTCTTCACCCTGCTAACGAAAGCGGCCACACCCTGATTGCCCTTGCCACCCAAACCGAGAGGCCATGCGATAGCTTTGGCATTGCCCAGTTTATTGGCCCATTCACCACTGACCTTGGTCAGATAATTGGTGAATATCCAGGTGGTACCGGAACCATCGGCACGGTGTACCACGCTGATCCTCCGGTTCGGCAGGGAAAGGTCGGGGTTGTTGGCCGTAATGCGCGGATCATTCCATTTGGTGATCTTGCCCATATAGATGTCGGCGAGGTTGTGACCCGTCAACTTTAGCTGACCAGCTTTAATGCCGGCGATATGCACGACAGGTACAACGCCGCCCATGATCATCGGATACTGCATCAGTCCGAACTTCTCTAGCTCAGCGGGCTTTAACGGTGCATCGGAAGCACCAAAATCCACGGTTCTGGCCTTGATCTGCCGAATGCCGCCGCCGGATCCGATGGCCTGATAGTTCAGTTTCACGCCCGTTTCCTTGTTATAGGTATAAGCCCACTTGGAATACACGGGGTAGGGGAACGTTGCTCCCGCACCATTAATCGTGGCTGCGGCGTTGGCCTGGGCAGCAAAGCCCATCATGATGGCCGCCAGTGCAATGATTGTTTTTTTCATATGTGATCCTCCTTTAGATCGGTCATGCTAAAAGAATTAGGGGAGGGTGCGAAGGGCACCCCCCCCAACAGTTTTTCTAGAAATGATACTTTGCAAGCAGACTAACCCTCGTGATGCGCTTGCTCCGGCCAGGTGTCGTTGTCGCACCAATCGTACCTGGAGCAGTGCCTCCGGTGCCAAGCAAGTTGGTGTACTTCTCGGTAGAGTATGCCAGCGTAAACACAGGCCCTTTGGTTGGTTTCAACTCTACGCCGATCAGTACGCGTACTCTTCTCTGATCGGAGATGTTCGTCACCAAACTGCCGAGGCTGTTGTACGGTGTCTGCTTGATGTTCTCATAGCGGCCAAGAACACCGAGCGTACCCATGCTCGTTTTGACGACATTGGCCCAACCCCAGGCACCATAGGCAGTGGTTTCCAGGTATTGCTTGGCCCTGTCCTTATCCTTGATGTAATTGACGCCGACGCGATAGTCCTTGCCGGAGCCGTAGGTGAGCATGGCATGCACCATCCTCTGCCTGCCACCAAAGATACCGGCAGTGCCAGGTGTCGTATTGGTGGTGGTGAGGCCACTAAAAGAGGTTTGACCATTATTGAAGGACTTCTTGCCTCTGTAGCCGGTACGGTAGCCGACCTCGGCGATCAGACCCTGGAAGGGACGCAGTTCAAGACGGATGCTCTCATCCTGACCATTGGTCAGCTTGGTGTTATTATAACCGGCACCGTTCAAGATAGCCATCTGGTACCGGATCTTGCCACCCAACACCCTGCCCGCAAGGCCAATACCGGCATCGGCAGAGGATTCAAGACCCAGGCGATCCGGCATGATCTTGCTGACATAACGGTGAGCCCATAAGTGATCCTGCACATAAGGGATCCAGGGGTTCTGAATGACGCCAAAACGGACCCGCAGCGCGGGAAAGAAACTACCTTGCGCAAAGGCGTACTTCACATAGACCGCGTTCTGCTTGCCGAGCGTGGGTTCGGCGCTAAAGTCGGTGGTCAGGCGCATCATCCATGTATCATTGAGGTAGTAGCGACCAGTCAGGTAGGTACGCGTCAGATTGACGCCCCTCTTCCTCCCCTTGCCACCGTAGCCCTTGGTAGCGAGGTTGGTGTAGTCCGCAAATATGGTGGCATCGATTTTTAGTTTACTATCGTTGCTTTCCATAGCGGCCACCCTGGCCTCGTCCTTGCTCAATATTCCCTTGGCCTCCAGTACATCAATCAAGCTCTTGCTATCCAGCTGTGCGCCGCCCGCAAACGCTGCGGGGGCCATGACTGCCAGCAATACAGCGGTTACCACTGCATTTCTTACTTTGTGAAACATTCACTTCCTCCTTGGAGTTGAGATGCGGCGAACCATAAGAGCGGTTTGTGACATGCGTATGACATTCGAACGGTGTCATATACATGTCATGTGCGTGACATCCTTGTGTCATAGAGGCTTATTAAGCTGAGGTCACTATATAAGCTTTCACCCGATAGAAAGTTTGGTTTTCCGGTTGGGTTTATGATGGGGAAAGCACTAAAGATGACAGAGGCAAGGAGGTATCCAACATGACACAATCCGGAACAGCGGCATTGGTCGCATCTATTTCTGCCAATCCCTGGTTTGCTCGTTTCCGCGGCATGCCCGTGGGGCAGGAGCTGGAAGTAAACGGCGCCATGGCATTGTTTTCCTGTTTTGAGGAACAGCATATCAGCAAAGCCGCAATACTTTATGAAGCCGGAACACAGTCTGAACGGACGATGTATATCTTGCTTTCGGGTAGCGTTTCCGTACGTGATGCATCGGGAAATATTTATTCAACCTTAAGACCAGGCGATGTTTTCGGATTATTTTCATTCTTGGAGGACCGCCCTCACTCGGCGACCGTAACGGTGCAGGATAATTTGGTAGCGTTAACCTTGAAACGAGCGTATTTTGATTTGATTACGTTGGAGGATCCCGTGTTGGGCCATCAACTGCTGCATTTCATGTTCCGCCTTCTTTCCCGCATGTCCCTCAATCTTGAAGTGGAATATGCCGCACTTCGGGACTATGCGCTGGGTATGCGTTGCTGAATCTAACCTGCATTATTCATGAATCGCCGTGATGATTGCGCCGGGCCTTTGTTCGCTGGCAGATTCTGAGGAAAGAGACCGTGAGCGCGCATACGGACAACCGACGAGGAATTTGGTGCGAACAAAGGAACAAGCAAGGGCACGGCGATTCATGAATAATGCAGGTTAACTGGCTTGTCATTCACCGCAGTTGTCTCCATGATAACCGACCATGGTCAACAAAGGTAAACGTGTGAGGCGAAGCGACCGGAAAATTCTGATTGTGGAGGATGATCCCTCAATCGCGCGCCTGATGCAGATGCACATTGAGGCAGCGGGATACAGGACGCGCTGTTGCGCGGATGGCCACAAGGCTATTGAACTGCTACAGGAGGAGCCGTGGGCGATGGCTGTGTTGGATCGCATGTTGCCCGGCGCTGACGGCATGCGGGTATTGAGATTCATCCGCCGCATGAACATGGAGGAGATGATTCCCGTCCTGATGGTGACGGCGCTGGGACAAACGGCGGAACGGGTGCAAGGCCTGGATGAAGGCGCGGATGATTATCTGACCAAGCCCTTTGAGCCGGAGGAGCTGGTGGCGCGCGTGCATGCATTGTTGCGCAGAAGCCATCCTGCGGAGGATAAGCGTCTGAGCGAGGGCGGTATTGAGATAAACCCCGATGCTTACGAGATTATCGTTCGCGGGTGCGGCGTGGTTTTACGTCCGCTGGAATACCGCCTGCTGCAGTTACTGATGAAGAAGCCTGGAAAGACGCGTAGCCGCGACTATTTGCTGGATCATGTCTGGGGCCGGGATGCTTTTGTCGAGCCGAGGACCGTGGATGTCACCGTCAGACGTTTGCGCAAGGCCCTGAAACAATGCGGCGTTGGCGACTCGGTGGAAACGATCCGTGGTATGGGTTACCGTTTTAATCCGGATATAGAAAGATCTTAGGGGGTGCAGAGGGAGTTGCGAAGGATAGAATCGCCATGATTTCTGCATGGTGGCTTATGTTGCCGCTGATTCCATGGTGGGCGCATGCCTTGTGGCAACGTCGGCAAGTGGACAGTCTGCGGGATGGCTTGTGGCGTTTGCGGTCGGAACATGAAGAGCTTTCCCAACGTTTGCAGCGGCGCAGTGATCGCATGGATGCACTGTTTGCCACCATGAATGAAGCCGTTCTTCGACTGGATATACAGGGTAATGTTGTCGCATTAAACCATCAGGCACGCCGGATTTTTCGATTATCGAAACAGCTTTCCTTGCCCCAGCCAATCAATATTCTGTACCGCCAGCCCCAGTGGAACAAGGCCATTCGGAAGGCATTGGGCCAGCTACCGGAGCCTTACGATCTACCCGACATTTGTCTGGAAACGCGCATTCTTGCAGTGCGGCTTGCGCCTCTGGGTCATGAACAGGCCTTGCTTCTTTGCCTCGACGTAAGCAAGCAGCGAGAGCTGGAGGCGCAACGCGAACGCTTGGTGCACGATTTGATGCATGATTTCAAAACGCCTCTAACCTCTATCCTGGGATATGCCCGAACCATCGAAGCTTTCGGCAAGGATAAAAATTTACGCAAGGAAGCGACGGAAACCATCGTGCGGGAAGCAAAGCGTCTGAACGAGTTGCTGGAGTCTACGCTAACCTTCGATCGGCTGACAGGCAAGCAACCGGAGACGGACATTTGTTGTGATTTACCGCGCGTGGTTCTTGAACTCAGTGTCTTGATCAAGCCGGTTGCACAGGCTGCCAACGTACAGTTTGAAACCAGTTTGGCTGCGGATATTCAATCCTTCCCCATGGATGCCGATAATATCCATCGGGTTCTGATCAACCTGGTGGAGAATGCTATTCGTTATTCCCCGAAGGGTGGCAAGGTAAGCCTGAACGCGGTGCGAAGAAATAACCATCTGGAATTATGTGTGATGGATGAAGGGCCAGGCATCGCGCCCAGACACCTGCCGCATGTAACCGAACGTTTCTACCGCGCCGACGATAGCCGCACCGCTACCCATGGCGGGCATGGCGTAGGGCTCGCTATTGTGGCCGAAACGACAGCCCGTTACGGTGGAGAGCTGACATTGGTTAATCGCAGGGGTGGGGGGCTGGAGGTCCGTATACGGATGGTCGCACCCGGAATTTCTGGCCTGGACTATTCATGAATCGCCGTGATGATTGCGCAGGGCCTTTGTTCGCAACGGATTCCGAGGAAGGAGACCGTAGCCATGCATGCATACGGACGACCGACGAGGGGTTCGGTGCGAACAAAGGAACAAGTAAGGGAAGGGCGCGGCAGCATTTATGGACAGTCCAAGCTAGCCTGAACTGTCCATAAAGCACGGTGATGATTGATTCTGGATTGTAGCCCTCAACGTTTGCCAATCCATGCGCCATGAATACCCAGTTTGCTGGTCAGTATTTCACGTTGTCTGTTGGCCTTTTGGGCATCAGCGAAGCCAGGAACGCGGATGCGGTACCATGTTTTTCCCCGGATTTTTGCCTTCACGCTTTCAGCGTGAATACCCAGTCGTTTCAGGTGACTCAGCTCATTGCTTGCAGCCGTGGCACTGCTGAGCGAGGTGAGATTGATGACCCATAAGCCTTGATGGTGTTGCTTGGAGGGTACTTTAACGCTAACGGTAACCGGTTTCACCGGAGGGGTGGCGACGGAGGGGGAGGGCCGGGGAGATGGGCTAGTCGGAGCGGCCACCGCGACTGGCACTGGTTTTGAAGTTGCTGCCATGAGGGATGAGACTGCCGCCTCAAGTGCGCCCATCTGTCGACTCAATGAGGTTATTTCCTTATTCTGACTGGATATGGACGCAGCTTCCTGCCCACTGGGTATCAGCGTTTCTAGTTGGCCGATTCGATTGGATAGCGTGAAGTGCATCCACAGAACGCCACCGAGCGCACCCAGCAGGCCAAGTAGAGCAATGACCATCGCCATGGTTGCACGCGATCGTGGTGCGGATGGGATCTCTGTAGGGTGACCTCCCGGCATTGGATCTGGGGTGGAAATTTTCGAACTATCCTTTTCCACGTTCAGCGCGTCCGCATAATCGGCTTCCGTGAGTTCGATTTTTTTATTTGGGGTTGTAGACGAATCTTTTTCGTCTTTGAAGTAATCCGTCATACCATATTTCCTCCGTGCACTCCATGCATCCATGCGGGAGAACCGATGCTACCCAATACGTCACTGCTGTAAATCATTTCCCTGCACGGGGGGGGGTACGCTATACATGGCAAGAGTCACCCTTACGATTTTTCCATCTGTGTGCTGGTTCGGATCCGTTACACGGGGTCGGGCCAGTAAGTGACCCGTGCCGCACAGGTCTCGCCAATCACAATGCGGGATACGTGTAGGCGCCCATCGTTCAGGCGTTTGGCCATAGCCTCATACAGCGCGCGCGCGACATTTTCGCTGCTCGGATTGATGGTATCAAACGGCTCAATATCATTCAGGTTGTAGTGATCCCACCTAGCGAGGGCTTCCTTTAATTCGCGCTTTAGCACCTTGTAATCCACGGCCAGTCCAAGCTTATCCAGTTCATTGCACATCACATAGAGTTCCACCCGCCAGTTATGTCCATGCAAACGGGCGCAGTCACCCGGATAACCGCGCAGACTGTGCGCCGCGGCAAAATGTGTCTCCATGCAAAGTTCGAAGGTCGCCATAAGTCCGGAAGGCTCCTAGTCGGGGCTATTCATAAACGCTGCCGTGGCCTTGCTTGTTCTTTTGCCCACAGCGAATCCATCGTCGGTCGTCTATATGTATGGCTACGGCCTCCTCCCTCAGAATCCGTTGTGAACAAAGAACCTGCTCAATCATCACGGCGATTTACGAATAGTCCAGGCTAGCTCTGCGCCGCGAGCCAGCGTTCGACATCCAGCGCGGCCTTGCAACCCTCCCCCGCGCTGGTTACGGCCTGGCGATAAACAGGGTCGGCCACATCACCTGCAGCGAATACGCCGTCTACGCTGGTTGCCGTGCTCTTCCCGCGCGTTACCACATAACCCACATCGTCCTTTTCCATCTGCTCGCCGATAAAATCCGTGTTCGGTTTATGCCCGATGGCAATAAATACACCGCTCACCACGAGCTCTTCCATTGCACCATCGATGGTGGATTTTAGACGTATACCCGTGACGCCGTTATCATCACCCACAATCTCATCAGTCACGCAGTTCCATTTAACCTCTACATTGGTCATGGCGAACAGACGATCCTGCATGATCTTTTCGGCACGCAGCGCATCGCGGCGATGAATGAGTGTGACCTTGCTGCAAAGATTAGCCAAATAAATTGCTTCTTCCACGGCAGTATCGCCTCCACCAACCACGGCAACCTCCTGACCCTTGAAAAAGAAGCCATCGCAGGTGGCACAGGCTGATACGCCGCGCCCGGCAAATACCTGTTCGGATTCCAGCCCCAGATATCGGGCTGAAGCACCGGTAGCGATGATCAGAGCATCGCAGGTATACTCGTGTTCTTCGCCCTTCAGGTGAAACGGACGCCTGGACAAATCGGCATGCTCAATATGATCCCACGTTATTCTCGTGCTAAAACGCTCCGCCTGTTCGCGGAAATTTTCCATCATGACCGGACCCTGCACGCCATCCTTGTACCCGGGGTAATTATCCACATCCGTCGTCGTCGTCAACTGGCCGCCAGGTTCGTGCCCTTGAATAACTACTGGCTGCAGGTTGGCGCGGGCAGCATAGATCGCAGCCGTGTAACCGGCAGGGCCGGAACCGAGAATAATCAGGCGATGGTGTTGAATGTCAGGCATGGAGCAACCTCCGGAAATAGTCGCGAAGCCCAGCTTCCTGTTGGAAGGCTCCACGATCTTGGCGGGGGGGATTATAGCAATCGAAGCCTGGATATTCGACATAAGAATTTAGGCTCTATGGGGAAGATAGGCCAGAGGATGGTTTCCGATAGAAAAATATCATGCCCCGATATAGGCTTGGCCCATCCTGAAGACGGTACCGTTGTGGACCGAAGCGGAAAGGAAGCGATGAATAGGAAGAAAACAGTCACGGCGGCCATGCTGCTGCGCGCCAAGCAGCGCGGCGAGAAGTCTGTATGGCTAACGGCGTACGATACAGTTAGCGCGAAAATTGCCGAGGAAGCAGGTGTGGACGTGCTGCTGGTCGGTGATTCACTGGGTATGGTCTGTCTCGGTTCCGAGACCACCATCTCCGTCACCCTGGAGCAAATGATCCACCACACCGCTGCTGTGGTTCGCGGCCGCTCAGGCGCATGGGTGGTCTGCGATCTTCCCTTCGGCACCTATCAGCGATCGCCCGAACAAGCTTTCGTAACATCTGTACGCGCCTTGCAGGAGACAGCGTGTGATGCCGTTAAGCTGGAAGGCGGCGAACCCATGGCTAAAACCATCTGTTTCCTGGCGGACAGGGGAATTGCAGTGGTCGCCCACATTGGCCTTACACCACAATCCGTCAAAAAGTTTGGCGGCTACGGCAAGCGTGGTCAGAGCAGGGATGAGCAAACACAATTAAAAAATGATGCCAGGGCCGTTATGGAAGCAGGTGCCGTCGCGCTGGTGCTGGAAAATATTCCACATGGTCTGGCGGCTGACATTACAGATATGGTGGATATCCCCACCATCGGCATTGGCGCTGGCCCGGCATGTGACGCACAAATACTGGTTTGGCACGATCTCCTGGGTATGTCCGAAAGGAGCCCCCCCTTCGCCCCGGCCTATGCCAATGTGCGTCAGGTGATGAACGACGCGATTCGTCAGTGGACAAATGATGTCAGAAACGGGCGATTCCCGGAGGATGTATCGTGAATATTGTAGCATCGGGAAAGGACGTTCGCAGTTTGTTGCTGACCAGATACCGCAAACAGTGCCGAATCGCGTTGGTGCCCACCATGGGTTGCCTGCACGAAGGGCATGCCAGCCTGATTCGCAGAGCCAGAGGTTTGGCTGATGTGGTGGTGGTCAGTATCTATGTAAATCCTTTGCAATTCGGCCCCGATGAAGATCTGAATACATATCCGCGCACCTTTGAATCAGATAGGAAAGTCTGCGAAGCACTCGGTGTGGACGTTATTTTCCACCCGGAAAATTTGTGCGCCTCAAATATTTCGAGCATCACACTCAAGGTGGACGGACTGTCAAACGTATTATGCGGTATGGCGCGCCCCGGCCATTTTGACGGTGTCGCAACCGTCGTTAATATCCTGTTCAATATTGTCCAGCCTGACGTCGCCCTGTTTGGCGAAAAGGATTGGCAACAACTCGCCATCATTCGCCGTATGGTGGCGGACTTGCACATGCCGGTGGAGGTTGTGGGCTGTGCGACCATGCGTGATTCGGATGGGCTGGCTATGAGCAGCCGCAATCGCTATTTATCGGAGGAAGAGCGCAAGCGAGCTGCCGCATTGTATGTCAGTATCCAGCAAATCGCTAAAAACACCCGACGAGGCGAAAGCGACTGCGGAAAGCTTTTGAAGCTCACCCGAAACGCTCTCGAAATGTATAGAATTAATCCTGAATATATTGAAATTCGTGATGCTTCTACCCTCGCGAAGACTGCCCGAATCACGGCTAGCCCCGCGCGCGCATTTATCGCCACCACCCTTGGCAAGACGCGTTTGATTGATAACATTGCTCTGGAGACACCATGAATATCACCATGCTAAAATCGAAACTGCACCGCGCCACAGTCACGCATGCCAATCCGGATTATGAAGGGTCCTGCGCCATTGACCGGAACTTGCTGGATGCGGCGAATATCACACCCTTCGAGCAACTGCATATTTACAACGTGACCAATGGTGAACGGTTCACCACTTATGCCATCGAAGCGCCATGCGGTTCCGGCATTGTCGGGGTCAATGGTGCGGCGGCGCATAAGGCCCGGGTGGGAGACCTGGTCATTCTCTGCACCTATGCCGGCATGAGCGGGGAGGAGGCTACCTGTTTCCAGCCTGTGCTGGTCTACCTTGGTGCAGATAATCACACCACTCACGCCAGCCACGGGCGTTTGGCTGCCGTATGACGGACTCTTCCCTACACTATAAAATATTACTGCGGAAGGCATGGGAGGGTGCAGGGCCTATCCGCGCCACGAAACGCACCACGAAATCTTCGGCCCTGAAATTCCGCGTTGTTTCCCTGCTTGCGACTGCTTTGATTTTAGCGGCATGTAGTGCTGCACCGAAGGATGTGAAGGAGTCGCGCTTCCTCATGGGAACACTCGTTACCTTTACCATCGCTGGCGTACCGCGCGGTCAGGCGATGGGCGCTATTAAAGCAGCGACAATGGAAATGCAGCGCATCCAGAATGAATTCACTATTTACGGGAATCATCCCAATGCCGTAAAAGCATTCAATGCATCCCGGCCGGGAACGCCAGTGACACTTCCCGGCGAAGTTAGTAAATTATTACAACAGGCGCTTAAAATTTCGCGGCAGAGTGGTGGCTCCTTTACGCCCGTCATCGGGAGTCTGAGCTTGCTCTGGGGTTTTTCTCTGCCCAACCCACCGAACAAACCGCCCCCGGCCAAGGCCATCCGCATAGCTTTATCCGGCGTTCATAACGATTTCATTGAGGATAGCGGAAACGTGTGGAAACGCCTGAATACACACACCGAGCTCGATTTCGGTGGCATCGCCAAGGGCTATGCCATAGACAGGGGTATTGCCGTTTTGAAGGCCCACGGCATTAACAGCGCCATTCTCGATGCAGGCGGTGATTTGCGTGCTATCGGCAGTCATAACGGCAAACCATGGCGTATAGGTATTCGTCACCCGCGCAATAAAAATAAAACAATCGGATGGTTTGAGGTTCACGGCGATATCAGTATCGTCACATCCGGTGATTACGAGCGATTCTACTTTTATCATGGCAAGCGATACCACCATATTATGAATCCTGTGACGGGTATGCCTGCCATGAAGAGTATGAGTGCCACGGTCATTGCATCCAATGCCACCCTTGCCGATGGTTGGAGCACGGCGCTCTTCGTGCGCGGCGCGGAAGGGTTGAAAACTATTGGGCAACACGGTATGCAAGCGGTGTTAATGGATGCGCAAGGCAAGTTGCATGAAACGTCGGATACGTTGATTCACTTTCATGCCTCGCCCGTGCAAAAATCAGCCAGTCCGGGTCATCTATGAAGAGTTCAGGCTCCCCGTCCGCATTATTCATGAATCGCCGTGATGATTGCACCGGGCCTTTGTTCACTGACGGATTCCGAGGAGAGAGATCGTGAGCGCACATACGGATGACCGACGAGGAATTCGGTGCGAATAAAGGAATACGCAAGGGCACGGCAGAATTCATGAATAATGTAGGCTAGGCTACCGCATGCACTATCAACCCGTTCCCGATTATCATATGCATACGCCCCGCTGCCATCATGCCAAAGGTGATGTGCGTGAATATGCCGGGGCTGCGATTGCCGCCGGACTGACGGAGATTGGTATGTCCGACCATTCCCCAATGCCAGCGGCGTTTGACGATGACTGGCGTATGAAGATGCGGGAATTGAATGATTATCAGCGGGAAGTTGAATCCGTGCGCGATGAAGTTTCGGAAATATTGACCGTACGCATCGGTCTGGAAGCGGATTTTCGCCCCGGAAGTGAAACGGAGGTTGCCGCCATCATCGCCGCATACGACTGGGATTATGTGATTGGCTCCGTTCACTATATCGAAGGTTGGGATTTTGATAATCCAGACAAGATCAAACACTGGGATGGCTGCAACATTGAGGACGTGTGGTGTGCCTATTTTAATCTAGTTGCGCAGTCCGCCACCACTGGCATGTTTGATATCATCGGTCATCCAGACTTAATCAAGAAGTTCGGCCATCGCTCTCCCGAAGGAAGTCAGCGCGTCGCTTCTGCCATGGAATCTATGCTGCAGGCGATCAAAAAGGTTCATTGCGCCCTCGAAATAAGCTCGGCAGGCCTGCGCAAGCCGGTGAAAGAAATCTATCCTCACCCGCGCATTATTCAGCGCGCGATGGAATTGGAGATTCCCTTCACCTTCGGGTCTGATGCCCATTCGCCTGAGGCTGTCGGGTATGCCATGGATGATTGTCTGACCCTGCTGGAATCCTGTGGCATTCGTCATATTTGTACGTTTGAACAACGCCGGCGGCATATGTTGCTCATACAAAAGGCATCATGAAAGGTACAGGTTGTGTGCTGATCACCGGAGCAACGGGTGGCTTCGGCCGTGAGTTTGCCTGTCAATTGGAAAAACGTGGGTTCAATTTAATTCTGCATGGACGGGATCGCGCTCGCATGCGATTGACCCTCGGTATGCTACAATATCCAGGCCGACACACCTGTACCTATGGTGATCTGACTTCCACCAGTGACATGGAAAGGCTGATTGGCAGTAGCAAACAACAGCATCAATTGACGGGATTGGTGAACAATGCCGGATTTGGGGTATGGGGACGATTTGAATGCCGCGAAATTCCACCACAGCTGAATATGTTACAGACAAACCTTGTGGTGCCTGTAAACCTTACCCATGCCCTGCTTCCCATTCTGATTCGCAATCATGGATTCATCATCAACGTATCTTCTCTGGCCGGAGAAACACCCCTGCCGCATATGAGTATCTACGCTGCAACCAAGGCTGGCTTGACATGGTGGAGTGAGGCATTACGCATTGAGCTTGCAGATAAGATTCGCGTGGTCACACTGGCACCCGGACCTTCGCCTACGGGGTTCCGCGATATATCCGGCATGCCATTCGGAACAGGCTCGGCTTTCCGTACCGATGCGGTAACTGTCGTCAGTCAAGCGCTCAACAAACTGGATCATGGTGGCGGCTATTGTGTTCCTGGTGCCCGTCACAAGTTATTGTTCTTAATGCAAAAGATAATGCCTCGTCGAATTGCCATGTCACTGGTGGAGCGCCAGCTGCGGCGGTGAATATCCATTCGGAGTCAGAGACTTCAGGTTACGGCTATCAGCCGGGTTAGCCTCGTTGTGGGCCATGGTATGGCACAGGTATGGACCTCACAGGACCTTTGTTCGCAACGGATACCGAGGAAGGAGATCGCAGCCATACCATACGAATGACTGACGAGGGGTTCGGTGCGAACAAAGGAACAAGCAAGGGTGCGGCAATATTTGTGAATAATGCAAACCAATCAAAGTGGTTATCTAAAAAATGCTAACGTCCTGATAAATCAGACCATTTTTTCAAAATGGTGGAGCCGGACGGGATCGAACCGACGGCCTTTACATTGCGAATGTAATTAAACCTTTTCTCCCACTTTCCTTTAGTTTATATAAGTCAATTAAATAAATAACTTAGTTGTTTTACATTATGTTCTAGTATGTTTCTTTTATCACCCGTATTGTCCCAAATTTGGTCCAATGATTTGCCTCGTCCGACACGGACATTCTTCCTTTCAAATCACATAGATAGAAGTTGACAAAACGTTGCTAAAATCGCGTTGATTCGTGGCTTAAGGACAGAAAAAGTGTGTTATTTTTGGTAG
>CAZUWV010000021.1:15959-21585 GCA_964624255.1 uncultured Zetaproteobacteria bacterium | reverse complement strand
TTCAAGGTAGATATAATCTAGCCCACTATCAGTATAATGGTACATGTGTGACCCCCTTAAAATACCGTGACAACAACAACGTAGTTGCCGACATCATTCTTTTTTAACGCTCCGACAACATTTATCACATCTCCAGCATCAACAACACGCATGGTGAACTGATAATTATTATGCTGATTATCCCATCGTGGCTCTTCAATGAACGCGCCACGGAGCAAGCAGCGCAACACCTGTTTGCGGGTTATATTTCTTTGATTACCACGCTCCCGCGCATGTTTGCTAAAAAACACCTTTCCAGATATTTTAACAACGTCCGCGATACGCTGTCGCGCAACAGTCGTGCCAAGTCTCATTTGAATGACATTGCGAACCATACCGTTAGATGTTAACGGTTAAAGGGTTTTTTGTCAATGGTTTTTGGGCTACGGCGATCAGGACGTGTGCATGTTTTGAAGGAGGCAGACCTTGGCCTCCGCTTCACTGCATCCGGCGGACTGCTCAATGCTACGCCGCCAGGCGCTGTTTCATCTCCCGGACGTCCTGATCCAGTTCGTTGAGTTTGATGACGACCGCAGAATGCTCTTCACGTCGCACTATCACTTCATAAAGCCGACCAAGACTTGCATCCGTTGCGTCTATACGGCTATTCAACTTATCACCCATTGCGGTTATGCATTCATTGGTTTTGTCTATGCGCTCATTGGTTTTGTCTATCCTGCGACTTTGGTCTACAAGATGCTGATTTACATCATCCAGACGTTTGTTGACGTCATCAATGCGGTTGTTGATTGCCCCAAACTCTACATCCGCCCGTAGCTGGCCTGCCTTGATGGCCTCCAGCTCAGGGACCAGATACTCGCGCATCACCGCGCCTACAGCTTCTTTGATGTCCATACATCCAATATAGGCAGCAATATGACCCACTGTCAATGCACGCTGTTTGACTTCCTGTATATCCTTGGCCTATGCTTATCTCCCCTTCCGAATTCCTAACGCCTCGGGCTTGTGCAGGCGTTCAAATTCAGAAAAAAAGGAGAGAAAGGGAGTTGAAAATGAAAATCAATGAAATTATTTCTAACCAGTTCCTCAAGTTGCGAGTATGGATCACCTTACCCCGCACCATGGAAATGCCACAGTATCCACCGTTTATCACACAGTCGCCGAAGCCGAATGCGCACACAGAGCAGGACACGGCGCAGAAAGTGCGTAGTGATGACCCTTGGTTGGATGATCCAAGCTACATGAATCACCCCGGTAACCATTTTTACCATATTTTCCACGATTAGAACTAGCCGATGCGGTGATAGAGCCTCCGGTGATGGAGGCTCTATTTTTGTGACCGGCTACGGTGGTGGTAGATCATCGTCATTCGATGAGGGCGGCTTTTTAGCCGGTTCCGGCCTGCCGAGAAAGCTCTCCAAATCCCTCATTGCACTTCCAGGATTCATGATAGCGGCTGCGGCTGCCTGAGCCACATGGCCTACCTCTGCGGCAGCATCGGTACCCGTTTTTACTGCAAGATCAGCGGCATGAGGTAGACCAGTGGAGTCTACTCCTCCTACTAAAGCAGGTGTCACAACATTGTGAGGAGTCCCTTGGACGGAATCTTTTCTTTGAAGAGCCTCTTTTGTGGTATTATCTTTACCCTTGTCAAACGTTCCTTGATCGTGCTTGGCCTGCACAGCCCCTGCATCTACCCTCTGCTGCGCGGTCTGCCCATCTGTCCCGGTCACATGCTGTGTGACGCCTGGATCAACGCCTGAACCATCTCGCGCTGCCGTAACGCCAGAGGTAGGGGTTTGTGTTGCGGCTGCGGTACCGGCTACTTCCTTCTTATCAGCTTGATGCTGCCCGGTGATGGTGGATGGATTGAGCTTGGTTTCATTGGACTTGTCGGAATTGTATAGGGCGGCTGCGGCATGGATATTGGGTGAAGCCAAGGCTTCCTGCTTGTGTGGATCGGTGGGATGATAGTTCGGATCACCCACATGGGTTAGCACGTCAATGGCGTCCTTATTACTCATGCCAAATTCTTTTCCAACGCTTCCTGCGACAGCCTGCGAGGTGCCAGATTGACCCGGTGTCAGGTTCTCCGATGAATATAAGCCTGCTTCACTGCCAAAGCGGTTAATAATAAATTCCTGGAACTGCTCTCCGCCGGTGGCGGTCGCCAGCTCTCCAAGTTGGGATGGAGTCATGTCCGACACGGGTAGATGCATAACTTCGCTGGCATAATCCTTGACCGCCTGACCCATATTAAGACTCGATGTCTGGGATCGTGAGGATGCAAAGTCTTCTACGTTTTGCAGCGTCTTTACCCGGCTCAGATCGGCGCTGGTACGCTGCTCACCGGACTTCACTTCCGAACTTGTTTCCGCCAGACGATCTGCGGCGGTGGTCGTGTTGCCAGCGGTGTGCCCTACACTGGCAAGGTCGGCCAGCTTGTGCTCGGTAGTGGTAGCCTTGGAATACGCATCATCATAGTGCCCGCTGTGTGCCGCGTTTACAGCCTTACTAAAATCTGCCTTGGATGTGCCCGTGGCTTCCGCCCCTTCAGTTATAGACGCACTGCTACCAAGGATGCCCGCAAATGGCGTGCCTTCATTGACCTGGCCTCGAATGTATGCAAGCACTGCGGCAGACCGGTCTTTGCTCATGCCCGTTTTATTAGAGAAGTCATCCACTACGGATGTGGATGACTTAAAGGATTCGCCGCTGCCCGTAATCGCTGATACGTCTCTTTTTTCCTGTTCGGTCCCTCCAGTACTGGCCTGTTTTACAAAATCTTGTGATGCTTGCGCTTCTTGTCTTTGGGATGTTGCGAGCGATGACACATCCTGATGGGTAGCGGTGAGCGTGTTGCCAAGAGACTCATGGGCACTGCGTTGTAAATTCGTTTGGGCTGTAGATGTTATGCCCAGATTGCTAAAGCTGGTGGTGGTGGATGCGCGGCCCGTTGGGCTAACCGTGGTAGATGATTGCCCGTCATTGAAGGTGGCACCAATATTCGTGTTCGGCGCACTCTGTCCCTGCATGATAGACTGGTTTCCGGCAGACAGGTTCCCCGTGCTGATGTTGCCACGCCCAATTTCACCACCCGCCTGGTTGGCTGCCTGAACCGCCGGTGCAAACAAGGCCGTGGATACGGCGGAAAGCGACTGCGCCGATCCTGATGCAATGGCCCACGCGAATACGGGTACGCTGAGGGCCATGTAGCCTGCAATGATGCTCATGTCCGAATTCACCGTGGCCATGCCGTAAAGGCCCGCCATGCTGGTAATGCCAAGGGATGGGTCCAGCACACCGTGTGTGGCGGCTTTTGCGTACAGGTTGGTCACCATATTGACGAACGCAAAAAGGATCGGCCATAGCTCAATCCATAAAAACATCTGAAAATAAATCCTTAGAGCCTTGCCACCAACAGTGATCGGGAGCATGAGCGCCAAGAATACGATGAAGAATGAAGCGTAGATGATAGATCTGAATAGCGTCTGAAATTCAGGCAATGCTCTCTGGGCAATCATGCCCATGGTACGGTATGAGCTGCGCTGCTGGCGTTCGGCTACTGCCGTGGACCATGCTGTTGCCGCTGCTGCGTTACCACTCATGGCAGCGACCTGACCATAAGAGTTCTCAAAATAGTTGGCTAACGCGGCCTGTGTCACCATTTGTTGCGCGGTCGTGGATATCCCTGCCAGATAACCATAAGCAGCCGGAAGAGCCGCTAACATGCGAGCTCGGTTCTGGGCAGGACCCTGGCCCGTATAGAAGAAGAATGCGTTGGCGTATCGACTTACCATGCTGCTTGCTACGGGTTTAATGTCCGCTTTTAGGCGCCTGGCCGCATTCCGGCATGAGTAATAGGTTGAATGGCCGGTACTGTTCGTTAAAAATACACCTCTCAAATCCGAGTTATTGGTTGTGGAGAGAAGAAGATTGAGCAGATCGTTCGACTTGTACACGTCGGAAACCGTGTAAAAACCATAGGCGATATTCATGTAGACACACTGCTTGGCGTACATCACGAGGTTCTTGTTTAATAAAGGATCGTCGAAGCGGGCGTTATTGATCGAACTCATCAATCGAGAGCCGAAAACCATGCCTGTAGAGGCATACATCATATCGTTCGGCTGCGTCCACCATGTTTCAACCATCCGCGTTAATCCATCGCTGATCGTGCTGAACAACCATGCCGGTGCTGCAAGTCCGAAGGGAACGTTGCCAACCATGCGGGTTTGGGAGGGATTGAAGCGATCATGGATAATGACGTTTTCCTTCGGTACGAAAAAGATGTTGAACATCAATGCAAACATGATGAACCAGTGCCAGTTCAAGGTTTCATGCAGCACACCCATCTCGATGACCACCCAAAACAGACCCAGCACCATGAAGACTTTAATCAGGCCCAGATAATCAGGGCCACCCATCAGCCCTGCTACGGCAGTCAATGTCTGATAAATGGCCTCGCCGCCACCATAGGTATATACGTCAAATGTCATAAGATTTCCCTCCTACACTGTAATTTACACTTGACATCAGCGCCATGATGCCCACCAGACAACAGCCTTGACGCTTAGTAGTACAGCCTCAACGGTGAGCGCCATCCACATGATTTGATGCCCGTACAACAGAATGAGACGGCTGCGATGTTTGAACATGGATTCGGTTGGCATCCTCTTGATGCCTATGGAGTATTGAACCCGCATGCAGTATCCCCACCACAGAAGGATGAGAGACCACCCAAGCATGGCGTTGACCATGTGCGCCGTCGGCGCAGGACTGGTGTGGATCCACATGCTTCCCCATCCACCGATGACAGGTAGGCCGCCGAGAAAAAAAGAAATAATAAAATTGGCAAAAAACCGCAAGGAGAGCGTCAGGGGATGACGATTCTGTAGCTTGCATACCATCCTCGCATGGTCTTTCAGCAGCTCTTCCCTTATACCCATGATATTTTACTGACCTTGGGCGTACTGGAACACCTGTTGAAAATGAGGTGTCATATTTCCAACAAGCACCTTATCAAGAAATTCGGCTTTCTTGATAATTTCCATGGTAGAAATAACCTTGGCGTTGTTCTTTACCATGATGAATTCCTTATGTTTGAATTCTACATGAGCCATATATGCTTTGGATAAATCCTGAGGGATCGTCTTTTCCGCTGCGGCTGCCGCGTCAGCGGCGGCCTTGTAGGCCCAGTCAAGGTAAACTGCGACAAGATCAAAAGCGACCGGCTTCACCAATGCATTCTCAATTTCTATACCAAACTGCGAGCTAATACCTACTGCCGTGGACAACATTTTCATCACCGGATACTGGCTGATTTGTATTAATTTGAGAGCTGCGGGAGGAACAGGGGTTATATACAAGACGCCTCCTCTTTCTGCCTCCAAACCTAACCTCAATTCATCCAAAGCCTGCCGAACCTGCGTCTGGTAGCCAATGATCTTGATGTTCTGAACGACTGGTTTCAGACATGAGGTCGTATTATCCGTACATTTGTATACCGGAGCAGCCGGGCTACCATAAATAAGCATGTTTATTGTAAGATGTGTGGGTGGATGCCATATCGGCAGCGGTGGACCTGTTTTGGGACTATCAACAGTGTATGTCCCGATCAGGCTCA
>CAZUWV010000021.1:0-15859 GCA_964624255.1 uncultured Zetaproteobacteria bacterium | reverse complement strand
GGCAGCGGTGGACCTGTTTTGGGACTATCAACAGTGTATGTCCCGATCAGGCTCATTAGAAATTCCTTCATAGGGATGCCAACGCCTGTATAGGTCTGCTGTTCCATGCCCGCCCATAAAAGATTCTTGTGAATCGGCGATGCTGCCTTCTCCGCAGGTGTCATGGATGCCGGATTATACATCTGAGCACGGAATGCTGGATTCTGGCACTTCTTTGTCGAATCGGCGCGATCTGAGGCAAAACCCTTGATTTCCGCGATGCCTTCGCAGCCCTTGGCGCTGTTCTCGGTCAACACACCGGCTAACCCGTTGACTGCCGTCTGCGCGGCATGGCAGGAATTTGTGGCCATTTGCGTGTATTTCTGAATCTTCTTTTCCAGAGAGTCCATTGTGCTGTATATCTGGGGAGCAAACGTCTGAAGGGCAAGCTGAAATGCATATCCCACAGCGTTGTTGCCGATGTTGCGCAGCATGGAGGTGAACTGGGCCGTGTTAATGAATGAAAAACCACCCAAAAACATGTTAATGCCACCGCATCCTGCCGTTATCGACGGCAATGTTATGGATAATAATTGAAAATTCCGGTTGGGAACCCTTGCGGATAAACCACCTCCGGTAATGTAGCCACCTGCCTGGGACTGATAAATGCCAGCGGGCGTAGAGGTGGCGCCAACCCCTATGGAATTGAAAAAATTGTTCATGTCCTGATTGATCCCTGCGCGGGCAGGTGGTGAAACCAAAACCAGAACGATGAGTACAAACGCCTCAATCAACATCTTCATTGGAAATGTCCCCTGTTGTAAAGACTTTGATACCCCGTTTGAGGACGTGCAGAACGTGATGTCAGGGCGATGATTCTACGGATCAGTTCACTTTCGCTGATCAGCCCGTAGGCCAGCGGAATGACCTGGCGCTGCTTCGGATTAACCAGAAACAACGCAGGAACGGCATGTACATGCAGCAGGCCGGAAATTCCCGTGTCCGGACGAGGGTTGGGGTAGTCGGGCAAACCAATGCCGTCACGGCTGATCGGGATAATACTGATCCCGTAGCTTTGCGAAAAGGTTTTCAGCATCGGTGCTTCCCTGTGACAGTATGGACATGTGGACTCAAAAACGAAGAACAAACCGTAGTGTTTACCAAGCTGCGCAATGCGGCGGTGGTTGTAGACATCTTTCTCATCCGCCTGAATTTCCAGTGCCTGGGCATTCGTTGGGTGCGCAATTGCATAATTTAATTCCGGGTGTTGCCAGATTACCTTTTGCCAAACATTGGCGAATTGCTCGGATTTGTCGCTGACCCAGTTTTGCAGACGAATGTAGGCAACCAGATTCTTTTCCGTAGGTTGCATGATGGCTCGCGTTTTTAGCGCATCAATCTGTTTGCGCGCGTCCACCATCGTCTTGGGCGGAAATGAGAAAACCTCTTCTGTTTTCTTCTTCTCCGCCTTTTTCTTTTTTTGAGGGATTGGCGTCCGCTCATACCAGAACCACCCGCGCGCGTGCTCGGTCAGGTACGGGGTGCTCGTCCCCGCTGAAATATTTGCATGAGCAATGTTGGGCAGCGGAATTGCAAGCATCAATAAGGTAAGCAAAGTAGTGATGCTGCCTGTGATCGAAAAGAAACATACCTGCTTGATTTTTTTCATGGTCCCACCTTGCCGCTAGTCGGCGTACCGCGATTGAAATAGTTCTTAATGTGCGTGCTCACCCGACTGCCCAGAGCACGCGCGTGCATCGGCTTCATCTTTGTCATAATATCAGTGTAAATCTCGGATAAGTTAATTTTTGAGAAGTCAATCCGCTGCAACTCTTGGGGGGTAAATCCCCGACAAACAGGGGCTTTCGGAACACCCCAACCAATCCCCAGTTGCGCCCTGCCTTGCTTCTGCACGATCCGCGCCAGCTTGGACGGAAATGTACACCAGACCTCCTGCTTGCGAAGACAGGAACCGAAGAACGCCTTAACGGCGCAAAATGTGCCAACTAGAATGGCGTGGCGTGCCTTGCGCGCTAAATCCAGGGTCAGGGCACTTTTCGGACAACTCTTCGGCGGGGAGCCTTTACAACAATTCTTGAGTCCAAAAATAACTTTGTTGCAATGTTCGGCATTGCCTTTGAAAATACTGACGCCGCCGGACCCTGCAAGAGAATGTGCTGCTGCCGTTACAGCCGCGAACTTGGCGACGACGGGGGCAAAATCATTGGCAGGAGGGCTGTTCATCTTGAAGCAACTACCATTGATGCACATCGCCGATTTGCAGATTTGTTGGGTGGAGCTGCCACCTTTTTTTGTAAGACACTGGAAGGTCTTGTTGAATGTCCCGCATATGCCGGATGACGTATGATAGAGGCAAGATGGGCTTCCAATTTGTTTGCAGCCTTTGGCAATCAGGCTTTGGCAATTGTTGAACGTCGCTGCCGGACGATCCAGACATTGGTAAGTATGGGTATATGTAATACCGCCCACCGGCTGGTACGTTGTGGATGTGGACATCTGCTTGCACCCCTTGTTTATCCAGGACGCGCAGTTGTTGAATGGAACGGATGCCCGATCCAGACAACGGTAGGTGTTGTTGTAATTCTTTCCTCCGTTCATGGTGGTCGAAGCAAGGAATGAAGAGGTTTGTTTGCAACCCTTGTTTATCCAGGGTGCGCAGTTGTTGTATGCTACGCCTGCCTTGTTCAGACATTGATACAAGTCCTTGACCGTGGTTCCACCCACCGGCTGATAGGTGGTTGTACTGGATGAATGTTTGCAGCCTTTGGCAATCAACTTTTGACAGTTGTTGAATGGATGACCCTTGCGATCCAGACATTGATAGGTGTGTTGCGTAATCGTTATTTTCGGTGGTTGATGCGTCACCGTACCCCCTGGAAGAGGCGTGCAGCCGCGATTGATGAACGGAGTGCATGTATTACTGCCCGTTCCTTTGTGATCCAGACATTGGTAGGTGTGTTGTAAGGATGTGCCTCCACGAGCCCTTATCTTGATACACCACCCTAAATTGCAATTTTGTTGGCTAATCGAGCGGCAGCCCTTGTTTATCCAGGGCACGCAGGTATTGAAATATGAACCTTTGCTTTCCAGACAGCGGTAGGTGTTGGTGAAGACCTTACATTGACCGTTCGGAAAACGAGACGTGCATAAGCTCCCTACCTGACCACAGCCGCGCTTGACGTAAGGCTGGCAAGTATCAACGGTGGGGCCCGCACAAGTATACTTGTTGCTCCATCGCCAGCACGGGCGGGACACCCATTGCCCAGCGATAAATCTTGATGTCTTGTCAACGCATGTGCGGGAGATAAGCATGCAATTCGGGTTCCCTCTCGCATTGATTGCAGCGTAAGCATGGGTGGCGGATATCAATGACATGGCTGCGCCGCAGAAAACAATCAGTAACCGCGCTACCTGCATGCCTGATTCACCCACTGATCGGAATATGTGACGATGTTATGTGCGCGCGTCCAGAAAAGGCCATGGTATTTATAATTTGGGACTTGCATGATGTGCGGAGATACATTGTAATATCCATAGTACCAGTGGTGACCCGATTTATACCATCCATACACAAGGGTGGGGACACCGGGGCAATAATTATGCGCCCCATAGCGCCAGGTGCGTCCCCATTTATACCATCCCCATCTTTGAGCTATAGCGGCTCCATTGGAGCACCCCTGTTTGGTGGTGCCATCATCCACTCTGAATGTGGCCGCGCAATTGTTTCCGCTGCACCCACGAGATCGGTAATAAACTTGGGCCGGGTTCATACAGTAGAAGTAACCGCTCCACTTGATCAAATAAACGGCACCTGCATAAGTAAATCCAGTTCGCCACGGCGGAATATTAACATTTAGATGTCCGAGACCTCGATACCACTTGAAGTAATCGCAGCTCCCCAGCCAGTCTGCACCCCGTATATAAACGTTCGTCCATCCGCCTGGTGCGCCGCATTGAGCCGTAAACATTAAGTAGCCCGGAGATCCATACGTTCCCGGACCCGCAATATTACCCAAGCCGCTACTAGCAAGGGTCTGCCCCGGAGAACAATAAGGGCGACTTGTCGCCGTTACTACCAGCGCCCTGTCACAAGTAGAAATAACTGATGGACGGCTCTTGGTGCATGTGTAATTTTTATAAATGTCCGGGTGCCGACCGGTATAACAAGAATGGTTGGAAAAGATGTCCGGATCAATCCGCACGGTGCAAGCGTGATTGCTGAATACATCCGGTGTCCGACCTCTGGTACATGCGTAACTGCCAAATACATCCGATGTCCGACCACTGGTGCAGCCATGATTGCTGAAGAAATTCGGCGTCTTACCCGTTGTGCATACATGCTTGGAGAAGACATTCGATGTCTTCCCCGTTGCACATGTGTAGGTGCGAAACAGATCCGGTGTCGTGGTGGTGACATTACGGCAGGAACCATTCGAGGAGGTGGCGTTCATGCCCACCAGTGCCTGGGCATGCTGACGGATGCCCAGGGCATTCTTCATCAGAGGATCGTTGGCTGTGAAATTAAACTGCGCTCGGGTCGCGGCGGAATGGACAATGAACTTGCCTGCGCCAGTCTTGTCCTGCGTGGCAGCCGTAGTTGCCGCGTTCGACAGCGCACCTGGGTTGTTCTGGAATGCTGTCTGCGGCGGATTCGCCGTAGTGAAGCCCGGTATCGTATTTGCGTTAATACTGCCAGATTTCAAGATGCCTGTAGCCCTGTTCATGCCCGCTGCCCCAAAGCTTTTAGCATCCTGAACTGGCCCTGCATGGGCGCTGTTTGGGATATTTATCCACGCAAGCGAAAGACATATCAAAAGCCACACGGCAAAAGGAGGATGTACCAAAAACAAGGAACGCTTCACTTGCTGCGTCCACCAGGTGCAGATTCAAAAAAACCTGTTTTTAATCGCGTCAGATATGGCTTGATGCGTTCCGACTGGCCGGGATGGCGTAGCGCCATGGCTCGTAGCGCATAACCCAGGCTCACATCTCCAAAGAGTCTCATGTGTTTCGGAATAAAGTTCATTCCACATGTCGTGCATATTTTTCCCGTAACCAGCACGAAGGCGGGCACCTGACTGATACCATACTTTTTGAATGCCATGGGACTAACCGAAAAGCCCTGGCCTTTCTTCAGTTCCAGCTTACCTACTGCAATACCGGTCGCGTGAAACGAGGGTTTACCCTTCGCATCGGACACCAAACCGCGAAGCATGACTGCGGCATGGGCCAAACCGGCCTGCATGGCCAAACGTTGTAAACTTTTCCTGGGCATCGAAAACGATACGAAAACCAGAAGCCTCGGTGAATGATCCTTTGGATGGGTTAAAATCCGCTTGGCTTTCCCGGCATTCCGAATGACCTCATTGAAGTCAATATGCGCCGCTGGACGGGGCGGTATTTTTGGAAAGGATTGAACAGGTACGCGATCAGGATGAAACCGAGACAACTTGTCGCGACTCTTGCGGACGTTCTTCTGAATCGCATTCGTTGAAGGTAAGTGCGCCCGGCCCTGACCGCTTCGGCTTCGCAGAACACTCGCGCTTGGGAATGCAAACGGCGTATCAGATTCAGCACTTGCATGCGCGGGCGTAATCAGCCCGCAGAAAAGTAATAAAATTGCGCTATAACGCACAACAGTCTCTCTTGCGCCATGATTGCCAAACAAAATCTTCCCCCAATACAGGAAATTCCTTGCCAGGGGCAATAAGGACCGTAGAGCGGCCAAAGGGTTGGGATGGTAGAAGAATCTGACGGATAGGTAACACCAACTGATACCTATACTGACTCTTCAATACAATGGGAAAGGGGTACGCAAAACACTGTCCCTGGCGAATGCTGGTAATCGAAGCCAATAGCTCCCGGTGCATCTTTGCCTGAAAACGCTCAGTGAGCAGAAGCGATGCCATCACGCCACCAACATGATCTGATATTGTTCCTGTGAAGGGGTATAGCCCGCCCTGACATCCAGCGCACCAGAACAACGGATCCAGGGGTAGGTAGGCTGTGGAAGCTACGCAATCCGCCACACATGCGGCCTGGGCGATAGGGTTACCAAACAACAACGCTTCAGGATTGATGATGGCCGACAGTTCATCGTCATTCCACATCGGATCGAATTCTGTCAAGTACAGGACATCAAACGATTCATGCTGCAAACAGGTAACATCAGTAATGATGTTCAGGATAAACAATAAAGGATTGGCCAGCCAATGGACCTGATAGAAAGATTTTCGGTCCCCCTGGTTCGGGGTGCGCGATCCGTGAGGTAAAACCGCCGACACCACGCCCCCAAGGTCCAGACCACCAAGCGATGGAAAGCACAATGGTTGCCTGACCACTTCGGATAGACGGACGGGTTCCCAAAAACCAATGGGTAAACCGATGCGGACGAATGGAGGAAGGGGAATGGGACATGTGCAAATAGGCAGCCCACCCTTATCGCGGATGGTATCGGGTAGTAACGGGCTGCTTTTCCCTATAGGAATACCGGCGATGGTGATTGGAAACATGTTTATCCAGTTAATGTCTGTAATTGGATTTATGAATCTACCGTGGCACATGCCACCAGCCAGTGCGCTGGGGGTATGTGCACACATTGCTACCATGGTCAAAAACGCTATTAGCAATGCCCGTACAGACTTGAAATCGCGGGTTCTTGCAGGTACTCCGTTCATGCCAGGCTCAAGAACAAAAGCGTTGATCCGACTCCGAAGGAAAGAAGGGCAACAACGCTTTCCGTCGTTCGATTCCCGGAATGAATCATGTGTAAAGATTGACGACGGAATGGAGACAAAACGGGGACGCCCATCGGCGTGAGCCAATCCATGAGAATATGGCCGATGGCTCCTGATACCAGACCAAACAAAGCCGCAAAAGCTATGCTTACTCCGTTTGATTGGGTCTCCTGTGCAATCCATACGAGCATCACCAGCCATGGCGCCAGCCAGTGTGTGAGCGTGCGATGCGGGATAACACTGTGTCTCTCCCCCCGCCGCCACCACTTTATTTCCATGTCGTCCGGCAAGGCTGCGGATGCCATGGCTAAAACCATCGTGATGGTGGCGTACACTGGAGGATATCCGATCCACAGCACTGCCGATGCAGCGCAGAAAGAAACTCCAATACCCGTTTTGTAGTGCCCTCGTCTGGTCATTCACAACACCACCTCTTGGATACGAAATAATTTCCCTGATTGACTGACAATGGCCGGAACGTGGCGGAGGTGAAATTTCTTCGTCAGCACCCCCTTCTGATCAAAATAGAAACGCTGTTTCCACTTCTTCATCAAATCAATCGGCGAGCCCTTGGTCAGAATCGCTTTTGTATGTCCGTGGTAACGGGCGTGCATGTGCATGGCCCATTTGACCTGTTCCGGATCGTCGCCATCAATGAACACCAAATCCTCGCTCATACTGATGTAATCAAACGGGTTCACTTGCGTTCCCGCCATCACGATGATGCGCCCCTTCTGGTCTGTAATGGTATGATCAATGCGGATAGATGGATTAACATAGAATACGTGTGGCTTCGTGGTGCGCGTGATGCCAGCCACGGGTATCGGGCGCTCGATGTGCTTCTTTGCTCGCTTAAGCTGCTTTTCCTGCAAACGCTTCAGTGCACCCGACTTCTGCATGGCGAGCAGCTTGTTCTTGATATATTCAAGAAAATCCTGTTCCTTGATTGAATACACTGGGCCGATGGTTTCAAGCGTAATTCCAGCAGGCGTTGCCGAGGCCAAAATGGCCCATGAAACCAAAGACACCATCATCATGAAGACATATGCAGGGCGAAGACTCACACCGGCATGGATGCTTTCCTTGATCTTTACTTTGATCGCTTTACACATCAGAATAATCGATACGCACGACCAATAATCTGGCTTTTCCTGATCCAGCCCACGCCCGCATAGCGCGAGTCGAAACTATCCCAGGATGTGCCGCGTACCGCATATCGCCCCTTGGGTATCATACCGACCGGGCCGAGGTTCAGTGAGTGCCCATCGCGTGCATGCGCCCGGGCGCAACCAATAACCGTTTGATTGACAGAATATTGAATGCACCCATGATCCGTGGCGCGCACAGTGTCGCCAGGAATGCCCGCTAAAAGTTTTACAAAGATAGCCCCTGCCGGAAAATACGGTTTGTATCCCTGGAACCGGAAGGCCACAACCTGACCACGCTTCGGCATTTCTCCTTTGTGGATGAGAAATACTGTACCAGGCAAAGAATGATCCAGGTTAATGCCCACAGTAAAGAACGGACGAGCAACGACGGTGGTGATGACAATAGCCGCCATGGCGTATAGTAATCGCATTAGCCAGCGAATGACGCGCTCCGGTGGATGAATGGAATCCATGAACTCCATCGCGGCGGCCATCATGGTAAAAGGTCCCGTCGCACGCGCCTCGTGATATCCGGAGTCCCTGCCGCAACAGCCCTGCTGGACATAATAACCAGATGCTCTTGCTGGGAAAGGCGCTTTAATTCTCGCTGCAAATTCCGGGCAAACAGCGCCATGGACTCCTGAGTGTGCAACCTGTGCCTGGCCGTGGTGGCCAAACCGACCAGATCAATAGTCACTATCTGCGGTTGTTGCAATTGATGCCAGTATGTAATGCTAGATATTCCGAATGCTGTTACACTGAGAAAGAGGGCCAGCAACAACCATAGGGAGCCGTTACCCATGTTTTTCGCGTGGCCGGTGTTTGTCATTGTCTTAGTTTCCATGGCTTTTGCGCTCCTCCAAAACATGCTCCACTGCGGCAGAAATCTCCATACCTTGCCCGGTCAACTCCTTCATGCGTGCAAAATCCTCGGCTTTGCTTGAATATAAAATCGCAGAAAATGGATCAACAATGAGGCGCCCGATTCCTGAACCCATGGATGAATGCACATATATTTCAGAAAACTCGCCATGCGATGTTTTCAGGCTTGTAAGCATGCGCTTCATCGAATCGTCCATAACAATTTTATCGGTATTGGCGAGTTGTTCGATGCTGGACTTTTTTTGCCTGAGAAGAAGGAGCCAGTCAGAGTTTTCAAAAGCAGCAAGCGATGCGGGATATTTGTAATAATCATTTACTGATTGCGTGGCGGTAATAAAGGAGCCTCCGTACTTGCGTACCCGGCGATACCCGGTTTCAATGAAAGCGCCAGCACCAGACATCAGATCCCACGCCTCATCAATAATGCAGATCTTGCGTTGACTCCGTTCACCCATGTACATGGCTTGCTGTATTTCGTACATCACAATCATCAGCACCACGGCTTGCAAGTCCGGTTTGCTTTTTAATTCCTCTAACTCGAGGGCGATGAAGTTACTCTTGAAATCGAGTGTGTTATGTCCCTCAAAATATTGGGCATACATGCCGGACGCCGTATATGGCAACAGCATGCGAGCCAAATCCGTGGCGCGATCATCGGATTGTCCGGCCAAATAACTCGCAACATCCGTAACAGTCATGGTATTCCCTTTCAAATCCCACTCATGCCGAATGCCATCCTCCAGAATGGCATTTTCGAGATCGGTCGTTTCAATGCATGCATGTGCCATGCGCGCCAGAAGTGATTTAAGCAGCGATAGCTCTTCGTTTATATCCTGCACATGAGTGAACGGGTTAATGCATATTTTGGCGGAGGGGGTAAACTCAATAAATTCGCCACCTAATAAACCACATAGTTTTTCGTAGGAACGCCCTACATCAATGACCCATACACGCCCACCGATACCCAGGTATGATAGTATAATTTCATTCAATAAGAATGACTTGCCCGATCCGCTGGCGGCGGCGATGGCCACGTTGTAGTTCCCCTCCATGTTATCAAAAAAGTCGAAGTGCATCACTTGGCCACGTCTCCCATACAGTTGCAAGGTTGGTGTGCCAGTTCCCTTCCATTCGGCGATTAGAGGAGCCATATGCATGGCGTTCCCCGTTGTTTTTGTGGAATATCGTTCCATCCGTTTAATATCCGACCACATGCCTTTCGATAACGACATCGGCAGCGCACTTAAAAGACCTTGCGTCTGCATGAAGCGATCAGAACATGGTTCCCAGTTCTTTGCGCGCAGTACGGCCCTCGCGGATTGTTCAGCCTGCACGCCGTAACCTTTTTTCGCGAACAGCACAATTTGATGATAGAGCTTGACCATACTGTGGCCCTCGGCTAGTGCTTGCATCACGATATCCCAATCACGTTTCTTGAGTGCAAAATCCGGCAGGAACTTTGCCATCGGCGTATCAACATCATGGGTCGCACGGGCGGCTTTCATTTGCGCCCCCGTCTTCGCCGCTTCTATATCAGGAAGGTGTACGCCAAGCGTGAAAAGAAACGGACACGAATACTGCAAATTGTTCTGGAACACATCACCTATAAGTCCAGCCATACCCCACAAAGGAAATTCTTCCGGATAGTTTTTGATCGACATCATTCTCATTTCGGTATGGCTATTGATCAAAATATGGTTCGATTTGACATCCATCGTCGTATCAAAATTCAATATCTGATTGCGAATCAACTTACCCTTGTCATAAACAAGCTCTTTTGCGTAATCTTCCTGATTCAACATCTCCGCAAGCCATGTAATTAAAGTTTCCGGCGTCACAACATATGCAGGAAGGCTTGCGCTGGTTAGAATAGATTGCGCGCCACGCCGTAATTCGACGAGGTGGCGACGCCTCTCTTCGGTCATTCTTCCGGGCAATGTTACCGATACAAATAACCGAAAATTTCGTATGAAATACGGAGAACTTCTGAAGAGTGATTTACGTGTTCCGGAAAGGAGGTATTCAACCCGGCGGCGAGACATATCCCGGTAAATTCCACCCACGCGCTGGGCATCTAATTCTTTACCCTCGCGGCTCTCCGCCCACTTCGATACCATGGAACGTATATTCGGAGAGGCATACATATGAAACTGGATGCCCGTGTCGGCAGGCCATCCCAGCGTAAACAGGCTCATCAGGATCCGCGCCATCTCCATGTCCGACCCTGCTTGTGGAATGCACTCCAGCACGAAGCCATATGAATCCTCATTCTGGTATACATTGTCTGCATCATCGCATGCCATATACGGTAGCCATTTAGAGAAGCGCGGGGCGCGCCTGGAAGACGGATCAATCGCATCCGGTTCTATCAGTTGACGTAGAATTTTAATCATTTCAATATTTGTGAATTCAGCGCTGGTGTAGCGGATGGTTGGTTTGTGTGCTTCGGTTTTCCACTGCTGGCTGTTGGTTTATTCCTGAGCGGAGGAATAACCCGTGGTGCAAAGTGTCGAATAATGCGCTTGCGTGCATGATCAACATACCAACGCCCATGTCCCAGAACTAGATATAAATAGGACTGATCGTGATAATCTCCATCTCTATCCACCCATGGCGCCATCCATACGCGTAATACGCGCGCACGGCTGCGTAACGGGGCGCCAGGTTTAATCGTTTGCGGTAGTCCTGTTGGTATTAACGAGGGAGGAGGGTTCGGCGAGCTTTGATGTGCTTCATCATATACCTGCGATACAGGCTTGCCTAAATGCTCATTATCATATACCTGTGATACGGAATTGCACCCCGGGCCTTTCATACCAGACGAGCAATGAAACGTTGGTGCGCAGGCGCCAAGAAGTATTGGAGCCAGAACGCTCAAAAATAACGACTGCTTCGCTGAAAAGTTCAGCATGAAATTTTTCATTTCTGTGCCAGCCAGGCGCGCAGAGCCGTCTTTGACTGCGGCGATCCGGCACTGATCCTCCCCGTACCGGAAATCAATCCGGGCGTACCGTTAATACCGAACTTTCGCGCTAGTTGGATGTTGCGATCAATAACCGAAGTGTCACATGTTCCCGATTTTAGTGTTTTGCCGTCTAACATGACACTCAATAAAGCCTTATGCCGGTTCTTCGCGCACCAGATGGATTCCGCCATGGCGCGGGCCTGTGGATGGATGGACTCAAGGGGAAACAGAAAAGTGTAGATTCTGATGCCTTTCATGCCTTTCATCATGGTTTCCAGATGCCTGCAATACGGACATTCAGGGTCGGTAAATACCGCCATCTTCACGCCGTTCTTCGGCCCGGAGATGATGGCGTCCTTCAAAGGTAAATCTTTCCATTGAATGCGATGAAGGTCCGCCAGCCGTTCAGCGGTCAAATCACGGTTGTGAGATGGATCATACATGTGCCCGACAATGAACAGCTTCCCTTGGCTGTTCGTATAAGCGATGGTTTTTCCCATTTGTATTTCGTACACACCCGCCATCGGGGTTTTGCGAATCGCTCCGATAGTTGTCCCCGGAAGAGTCGATTGTATATGTTGCCGGACAGTGGCAGTCGTTGTCCCGGAAACTGTCGATTGTACATCTTCCCGGAAGGGACCCATCGTCGTCCGTGGAACGATCATGGTCGCATGCTGCCGGACATTAGGGCCGGATGGGCAAGCTTCTGCCGAAACGGCCATAAAGATTAAAATAATGGCAAAGGCGATGGCCAATGCCAGCCACTTTATCCATTTTGGTTCCCGCACGTCTTTAGTCATTGTTTCCATTAAACCATCTCCCGTTTTCATCGTTGATTCTTCTTGTCCCACTGGGCTAAACGCACACCCTTGTTGATAATAACATCCACTGACCGTCCAGCATCTACCTCAATGACAGGATATAGTTTCTGGGCTTGCTTGATGTAAAAATTAGCTAATTTGTTAAGTGCTTTGCCGACGCCGGAATAAATACCTGCGCGAAGAGAAGCGGACGGGGGAAAGGTGGTGGTTGCGCCCAATGGTGAGATAGACTGTGTACTAAGGGTCCGAGTGAATGCGGTGCCAATACCGGATGCAAGACCGGCAAGAAGTGCCTTGGCCAACACCTGCCCCTGCTTGCTAACCAGTCGGCCACGCATACCAACCTTGCCATCTTCACCGGTTACATAACCATTAATAGTTTCCTCGATCGCATGCCCCTCATCGTCAATGCACGATAATTTTTCAAGCCGCAGATAGACTCGCTCGCTGGATATATCGCCGTATCCGGCAGCGGTAATAAAGCACTCCCTGAAATCCTGTTGATAACGATTAGGCATTTGCGTCATATCCGTAACCCGCATCAATACCGGCTGCGGATTTTGCTGTGCCTGCCCACCCGTTGCCCCATCCAGACCATTTAATAATTGGGCTGGCGTGAAGCTGATGGCGAGCCATGCGCTTTGATCATTTGGTTTACTTTTTTTTGCCGTATCCACGGGAGGTTTTAAATGCACCACTAGCATTCCGCTATCTGGAGGTGGGACTGGTTGCTCGGGTTGTGCATCCCCGAAACCAGGCTGATATGGTAACTGCGTTAAACTTTGCGGTGGTTGCGGCGGTAGCGACGCGATCGGGGTAATGGATGTTTCGGGAGGTGTTCCTGCCGACCCTATCCGGGGGATTGTAGCCGGTGAGTTTATAGGATGTGGAGGAAATACCGGAAGGGTATTCTCCGAAATGTGCGCCGCTGTATTACCAAATACACCAGAATCAGGCTGCTTGTTATTTTTTTGGTCGGTTTGAAGTTTTTGGATTTTCTGCTTTAGTTTTCGCAGTTCCAATGCCATATTATGCATGACGGATTCGGACTTTGTGATCCATATATCCCTGTCTGATACGCCCGCGCCTAGCGCTGTAATTGAATGCACCTTCATATCAACTGGCGAGTCAACCGGTTGCATATCTTTCCGAATTCCGGATCGTTGGCTCAGACTCACGCTGACAAGAGCCAGTACCAATAAAACGATCAAGATACCACCAGCCAACAGATACTGTGACCCTTTGCGGCTCTTTGGTCCTGATGTGGATGGGGTATCTTGCGTAGATGGAGGAGGAGTCCTTGTGAAAGACCTGGTGATCCGCTCCCACCATGAAAGAGGCGCTGGCGAATCGCTCATTCTGTTGCATCCCGAATAATGATGACCGTAGTAGATTTGCCGGGATCCAGACTCACAATGCTGCCAGCGCGTAAATGCATGCGCGCGACAGATATAGCAGCTACGCCTTCACTGTAAAGCTCCTGCTCGGCTATGCGTATTCCGTTGTGGCTTATGTTGGTTAACGTGTAACGCTCTCCAGAGAAATCCCCGCATTTTATAGTTCGCCTCAGGCGAAAATCTGTCCCCTGCCATAATAGTGTTTTTCTGTCTTCGGATTTAGCAGTGCAACGGTGCGTATCGTTACCCATCGCCATATCCCGGACGAGACGCTTTATCCTTGATTCTCGAATGGATATACCTACCGGACGCTTATGTTTCCCTGTCAAACGGGAGGTGTGGGAACGAATGATCATGATGCTTTTTCCGGCGATGGCGCGCGGCTTCAACAATAAATTATAATCCCGACCATGTGCATCAGTGAGAAATAAGGTGAATGCTTTGTCTTTATCAGGGTCATTCGCGTTGATACGAATGAATATCTCCCCCTGTTTATCGTTCGTTTCGATAGCAATACGCCCATTCTTCGGACCTACCGCAGACGCTATATAGCCATCCGCGATGCGGATACGGTTTGGATCATGGTCGGAAATCCTCGCAAGAAGCGAATCAGACAAATCGGCATCCAGTATGGTGACCGCGAAGGCATTAACTGGCGCGGCCATTATGAGGGTCAGCGCTAACAAGCTTAAGACTCGTGACATAAAACCTCCCGTTTACATTTTTGCATTCGATATCCAGCTTTCTCATCTTTGATGAGCCGGTCTTGTTTCCAATAAACGTTTTCAATTCTCCAGATATCTGAATGCGGCAATGGCTTGTAGAAAGAGAAATTTGATTCGGATAAAAGAGAGTGGATATCTGATAACGTGCGAAACGCTTACGCTTTGCCGCCAGCGACGATGTTATCTTTCCATAAGCCCCTGGAGCTAGATACGGTTTCAAAAGGTTCGCCTGGAAGGCAAGGGTTGCGGGGGTGGAATTCAGGGCCATATAGGCGATGAATGTCCCCATCTGCTCAAGATAGGCAGGGCCAAATCCATTTGTACTGATCCAGAAGTCCTTCGTAATATCCGGGGGCGCGACCACCGTTACCTTGATGTCGGTACTTGTGGTTATCATATGAATTGCCATAAGCAGGATGATCAGGATAGAGCCGAGCAGGGAGACGCGCAAAAAGCGCGCCTCACTACTCAATCGGCTGATACCACCAGCAAGCTGCGTCTCTTTCATCCGATAAACCGCGTAATATCCGATGATGGTGTTCGTTTCATTCCCATGTTCATCGGCAAATACCAGTATGCCGTGTGCGCCATATAACCACGCCCACGCCCGCTCTTGAGGCGTCCAATGCCAATGCCTGCTAAAACCCCCAAAACAATACCTTCAGGTAGCATGTTCACCACGATGGAAAACCCCATGATGGCAATGACGATCAACACCTGCTGAAAGTCCCACCATAAGAACTTTCCTTCATCGTCCAGGTGCCGGGGCATCATCAGACTTAGCTGTTCCTGAGAATCCATGCCGCCCATCAGTCAGATCGTTGCCGTCGCAACGCCTTCAATGATGGGTATGCCGTATGCGACTAAAAATGCAATGCCAATACCCAGTAACGGCGGGAGCAAGCTTTTGGTCCATGCGGCAACACCCAATCCAACGAAAAATGCCAATACTGCAAAAACCTTGCCTCCGTAGCCTTGCACCCATCCGACCAGAGTGGTGTACGCCAACTGGAATACGCTACCCGTAGTGGCCGCATGGGCGTCCGGCATAGTCATTAAAATAAATGTCGCCGCCACCGCGACGGCGAACAGCGCTGTTCGCATGTTTGTTCTTGTCTCTATTTTTTCCATTCTTTTTTTCCTCCTGTGATATTCACTTCAACTCGCCTGTTTTCAGGACTGAG
>CAZUWV010000020.1:0-22377 GCA_964624255.1 uncultured Zetaproteobacteria bacterium | reverse complement strand
GGCGCGCATCCATCCACCCCGTATCGGCCCACTGATACTGTTCGGGATTATGCACAACGCAGGCCGTGGCCGGACGCACCTCCATCTGCTGCGCGTAAGGATCCACCTTCAGCAGGACATCGCCGGACCGGGTACGAATCTCGAATTTGTACAATTCGCCTTCGCGCAACCCCGGGACAAACAACTCCCATACACCGAAAGCGCCGCGCACACGTAGCGGATGCACCCGACCGTCCCAATGATTAAAATTGCCGACTACGGAGACACGGCTGGCATTGGGTGCCCACACAGCGAAAGACACCCCAGATACGCCGCAATGCTCGCGCACATGCGCTCCGAGCAAACGGTACTTCTCAAAATGCTGGCCTTCACCAATCAAATGCAAATCCATATCGCCCAGTACCGGCGAAAAGCAGTACGGATCATCCATGTTCCAGCGATGGCCTTCATGGTTCTCCAGGCGCAGACGATAGGTATCATCAAGACCCATCTCGGGAAGATTACCTTCAAACATCCCGTCCTGATGGATGCGTTTCATCGGCACAGCTTTGCCTTTCCGTGGCAACACCCACGCTTTTTTGGCGCGCGGGAAAAAAGTACGGATCACCACCCCACCCTTTTTAGCTTCGTGCCGACCAAGATATGCAAACGGGTCGTGACTTCTTGCTTCGACAATGCAGTACATCTGTTCCTTATGATTCATGGTTCCGATATCCTCAGGTAATAACGGTTGGGCAATGGCGCCCTGTTAATTTGTGCAAATGTGACATCTCGTTGGCTACAGCAATCATATCAGCTAACGCATCCTGCGCATCCGCATCATGCTTTGACGCATCCGCTTCATAGGATTCAAGATAGAGGCGAATAGTCGCGCCACTGGTACCCGTGCCAGACAGACGGAAAATGATGCGTGAACCATCTTCAAACAGCACACGCACGCCCTGGTCATGACTCATGCTACCATCCACCGGATCGGTATAAGAAAAATCATCGCAGGCGGAGACAACACGCCCGGCCAGCGTTTGCCCCGGCAAATCATTAAACTGATCGCGCACACGTTGCAACACTGCCCCGGCAGCCATGGTATCCACGCCTTCATAATCATGGCGAGAATAATAGTTGCGGCCGAACTCGCGCCAGTGCTCGCGCACAATCGTCTCCACGGAGGTTTTCCGAACCGCCAGAATGTTCAGCCAGAAAAGGACCGCCCACAAACCATCCTTTTCGCGCACATGATTCGAGCCGGTGCCGAAGGATTCCTCGCCACACAGCGTTACTTTTCCCGCATCCATCAAATTACCAAAGAATTTCCACCCGGTCGGTGTTTCGTAGCATGCGAGGTTCATCGCCGCCGCCACACGGTCCGCGGCCGCCGAGGTCGGCATGGAGCGCGCGACACCGGCCAGACCGCCTTGATAAGCAGGCACACAATCGGCGTTGGCGACCAGGATTGCCAGTGAATCACTGGGCGTTACAAAGAAGTGCCGACCAAGAATCATATTGCGATCACCATCGCCATCTGATGCGGCTCCAAAATCCGGGGCATCATCCGCGTAAAGCGTATCCACGAGTTCATGTGCATAGGTCAGATTCGGGTCAGGATGGCCGCCACCGAAATCCTCTTTCGGCACGCCATTTTTTACCGTTCCGCGAGATGCACCCAATATGCCCTCAAAAATCTCAACTGCGTAAGGCCCCGTCACCGCATGCATGGCGTCGAACGCCATACGGAAACCACTGGCCAACAAGCTCCGAATGGCATCAAAATCAAACAGGGATTGCATCAGTACCGCATAATCGGCAACCGGGTCGATGACTTCGACCTGCATATCGCCAAGTTCTATGGAAACAAGCGTATCCAGCGACACATCATCGGCCACGAGGATTTTATATTCGGAGATTTTCATGCTATGCGCAAAAATAGCCTCGGTTACACCTTCCGGTGCCGGGCCACCATTGCCGATATTGTATTTAATGCCAAAATCCTCGTCCGGGCCAGCAGGATTGTGACTGGCTGACAGGATCAGACCACCGAATGCCTGATATTTACGGATCAGATGTGAAGCTGCGGGCGTAGATAAAATACCACCCTGCCCGACCAGTACCCGGCCAAAACCATTGGCCGCCGCTATTTTCAGAATAAGCTGAATGGCATGTCGGTTGTAGAAACGTCCATCACCACCCACCACCAGTGTTTGCCCGGAGAAATCACCGATTGAATCGAAGACCGACTGGATAAAATTTTCCAGATAATGTTGCTGCCGGAATACGCTGACCTTCTTGCGTAAACCCGAAGTACCGGGTTTCTGATCACCGAAAGGTCGGGTCGCAACGGTGGTAGCTGACATGGGATCCCCCTTATTTAACCCTGCGCGTAATCACCGCGGTGATTCACGAATCATGCAGACTAGCCTGGACTTATGAAAAATTTACTGCGCGGCGAGGAAGCGGCCCAAAATATCCTGATTTCTCGTTACATCACTTATAACTCAGCGCCTCAAAATCATGCTATTTTGGCCGCGCTTCCCCACTTGCTACGATCCCCATAAGTCCGACAAACTCCCAGGTAATAGGTAATGGAGGCTATCACCCGAACGATGTAAAACAATGGGTGGTTATCCTTAGTTTCAATGATGGTTTAAGCGGCGCGCAGGCCGGACACATAGCTCATGTTACAATCTCTGGTTCAGACAGTCAGCCTCACGGGTAGCCCTGCTTCCTCAATTTGGTGCTTCATACCTTGCATCCATTCAATATCCAGGGCCGATACACGCGCTGCCTCGGGCTGCATGGAGGGGCGGGCTATGCCGTACAGCAGGACACCTTTAAGTGAAATGTTATTCTCCGCAACCATGCGCAAGAAATCCAGGTATGCCGTCACCTCTCCATTATCCGGTGCTTTTCCATCCCAGGCGAACATGCAGGTCTGGATATAGGTTGGACAGCAGGATGCCACGGTATCCAACTGCCTTGCCACCCACTCAGAACTCAGCTTCACGCCATTGATGCGCGCGATGCCCACTTGCGTCGCTGAATCCACCTTGAACCACACCTCTCCCTTGTGCGCGGCCATCATCCGAAGCCCCCGCTCAAGCTCGGGTCGATGGACGTAGGACCCATTGGTAATAAGCACGACAGGTATACGCCCAAGCAACCCCGCAGCCCGCACGCAACGGACAATAATCTCCACCACCGCATCGAACTGGCGACAACTGGTTGGCTCGCCATTGCCTGATATAGCCACATCGCGAATCGTGCGACAATCCTCCGGCACATGTTTCCGCATAAAATTTCCATATTTTAATTTGTTAAAAAATGATTCCAACTCGTCATATAACAATGCCAAATCAATGTCTGGAGAACTCCCGCGGAGCAAGTCTGGAACCTGGCAATAGGCGCAGTGCCAGTTACAGGCATGGTTCGGATTAAGATTTACCCCGATGGATACCCCGCCTGCCCGGCGCGAAATGACGGGATAAATGTAGGTCAATCCTGCCGCGTTTCGATCGTGATTCCGCGTATCCAGCATCATGAACAAGTTTTTGGTAATTGGCGCACACGCAATCATAACGTAATCAACCATCACAGTGAAAGGATGGTCTTGACCTCATGGGTAAATCCCCTCCCCTACGCATTGAAGCTGGCTCCTGATGGGGAATGATCATGGGGTAATCAGCAGATATATGAACCTTTTGGGCGGCTATTGCCTTCCCCGCGTTGGCCCATTTTCGTGATGGGATGGTTCCGGATAAGTCGATATGGGTTGTTTTTCTTCCTTTTGCGTGGACACATAAAAAAATATGGATTAACGTCCATGCCTCATGGGGGATGTTACGGAAAAGGAATCGATGGGGGCGCATACAGCCACTGGTGACTGGGAAGTAGATTTAAGAATTTTGAATAGTGCTCCCGGGATCCCATCCAACATTGCCCCCGATGTTGCGCGCAGCCATGTCATCGGACCCGAAGCGATGAGAGAGATGTGGAAGCGCTACGAGTTCATCGTTAATACCTCCAGGGATTTCATGGACCTCATCGACAGAGATTACATTTACCAGGCAGTCAACGATGCCTTTTTATCGGCACTCAACACAACGCGGGAAGAAACTGTCGGCAAAAGCGTGGCGGACATATGGGGCGAGGAGACCTTTGAATCGGCGACCAAACCATGTCTCGACCAATGCTTCGCAGGCAATATCGTCCATGTAGAATTTTCCGCTAAAATTCGCAAGCGTGGACCATCCTATTTTATCGCAACATATTACCCGTATTATAATGCCGACAGAGAGATCACCCATGCGGTGGTGGTCACCCGTGACGTCACCATCCGCAAACAGACAACGGAATGGCTAAGGTGCATCGTCGAAGGCACTGCAAAATCAACCGGCACCAATTTCTTCCGCGATCTGGTATACCATGTAGCTTCGGCCACCGGGGTCAAGGTTGCCTTCGCCGCCGAATTGCTGTCTGAAAATGGTTTGCAAGCGCGATCTCTGGCCACCTGGACGAATGCCGGTTTTAGCCATGGTCTCACCTGGAACCTGGATGGTACGCCATGTGCAAAAATCGAGGGAGGAAAAACTGTATTTCTCGAAGAAAGGTTATGTGAAAAATTTCCCAACAGCGCATGGCTCGCAAAGATAGGAGCGGAAAGCTATCTGGGTATCCCGTTTCAGGATTCATCGGAAAATGTCACCGGCTATATAGGTATCATTGATGATAAGCCACTAAGTGGAAAAAATGAGGTCGAACAGGTCTTGCGTATTTTCGCCGAACGGGCCGGTGCCGAACTGGAGCGTGAACGGATGGAGAAGCGGCTCGAGCATATGGCTCACCATGATAGTCTGACGGGCCTGCCTAACCGTTTCCTTTTTTTTGATCGCCTGGCGCAGGCATGCGCGCAAGGACGAAGACGCAAGGAGCGTTTTGCCGTACTGTTTATAGATCTTGATCGTTTCAAGGAGATCAATGACACACTCGGTCACGAAACGGGCGACTTACTACTGAAAGAAGTGGCAGTCCGCCTGCTCGACTGCATGCGCGAAGTAGATACCGTAGCACGTATTGGCGGCGATGAATTTACCGTCATCCTCACGAACACACAGACGCTAGCCGGCATTAAAACCACCGCGAGAAAAATCCTTGCCACACTCACTTGTCCATTTGTGTTATCAGGTAAAAAGATGTGTATCGGCTCCAGCATCGGTATCAGCATTTACCCCACAGACAGCGAAATCGGCGACATACTACTCAGGTGCGCCGACGCCGCTATGTACGAAGCCAAGCATACGGGTAAAAATACATATCGGCTCTGGAAGCACGATGATTGAATTCCAGGCCCGGCGCAATCATCGCGACAATTCATGAATAGTTCAGGCTAATATCGTGCAATCGAATTCATAATTTCACGTCTGGCGGCATCCGTACCTTCCCAACCTTGCACCTTCACCCATTTTCCAGGCTCCAAATCTTTATAATGCTCAAAAAAGTGTACAATCTGGTCCAACAGAAACTTCGGCATATCATCGGGTCCACTCACATCTTTATAAACAGGGTTCACCCTGGACACGGGTACGGCGAGCACCTTGGCGTCGATACCCTTTTCATCTTCCATCTTGAGTACGCCCACCGGGCGACACGGCACCACGCAACCGGTAATCAGCGAGAACTTGCTGACCACCAACGCATCCACGGGATCGCCATCTTCGGACAGTGTGTTTGGCACAAAACCATAATTGCATGGATAATGCATAGCCGTGTGCATAAAACGGTCAACGAAGAAGGCGCGGGACGCCTTATCCAACTCGTATTTAACCGGATCAGCATGCTGCGGTACCTCGATGATAACGTTGATCTCCTCGGGCGGGTTGTTCCCCGCAGGAATCTTGCTGATGTCCATAATTACTCCTCAAATCCGAATTTGCAGGAGATTGTAGGTATATCAGCGTCCGACACAAGCTATCTTCGCCCATAGACGCTACGCTCGGCGGGTGATTATCGTCTCCATTATTCATCAGATGCTCTACCACCACGGCCGGACAGGCGTGTTCCACGCTTATCCCGTTTCCACAGCAAGGGCCGGCCCCGGCAACGATAGAGGTAGCCTGAAGACTCCGCTAGGTCGCCACCGTATCCATGCCAGACTCGGAGATAGTATGCCGATTTTCACTGCCTTCACCGCCCGTATCCCAGCTGGTATTTATGATCCCGCACGCCATACCCCTTCTCGCGCCGGAACGGATCGGGACTGGATATTATCGCGTATTCTATGGTTGGAAGGCATGGAGACGGGAAAGAACAGACGCGGTCATGTAGACACCAAATCGCGTTTCATCTACATCCACGGCACGCACGATGAGAGCAGGATCGGATCCCCGGCTTCTCATGGCTGTATCCGTATGCGCAATACGGATGTGCTGGAGTTGTTCGATCATACGCATACAGGAGAAACAGTGTACATTACCTCCCATCCCCGTTTGCCCGGACCACAAGACATCGCTCGCGGCAAAGGTTAAACCGGAAGCGGCGATTTGTTTGCCGGTACACTCTAGGGTAACATCCTCCATCCATTTACAGAAAACTATTCTTCAGGGAGCGGCATTCTTGTTCAAACGTATACTGGTAGCCAACCGTGGTGAATGCGCCATTCGCATCATCCGTTCCTGCCGCGAGCTGGGTATTGAAAGTGTTGCTATCTACACCAAGGAAGATGCACATGCCCTGCATGTAAAAAAGGCGGATCAGGCAGTACTCATTGGTCCGGATCCGGTTAGAAGTTACCTTAATATCCACCGCATCGTGGATGTTGCTGTAGAAGCAGGGTGCGATGCCATCCATCCGGGCTACGGATTCTTGTCTGAAAATCCTGAATTTGCCGAGCGTATCATTGATGCAGGTATGGCCTATATCGGCCCCGACCCCTCCGCCATCCGCAACATGGGGGACAAAACGCGGGCGCGGGCGGCCATGATTGCCGCCGACATTCCCGTTGTACCTGGTTCGAAAGACGTATTGTCCGGACTTGAAGAGGCTCTGGGGATAGCCGAATCCATGGGGTACCCGGTTATGCTCAAGGCAGCCGCAGGCGGTGGCGGGCGCGGTATCCGCCGATGCGATACACCCGCCCAACTACAAGAAAATATGGAAATTACCCGACGCGAAGCATTGGCCGCTTTTGGTGATGATGCCGTTTTCATGGAAAAATGTATCGTCCAACCACACCATATTGAATTCCAGATTCTGGCAGACATGCATGGCCATGTGGTCCATCTGTTCGAACGTGACTGCTCTATTCAGAGGCGCAACCAAAAACTGATCGAAATTGCGCCCAGTAATTTTATTGGCGATAAACTGCGCAACGAAATGGGCGCGGTGGCCGTAGCCGCCGCGCGTGCCGTAAATTATATCAATGCCGGTACGGTCGAATTTCTAGTCGATGCGGAGCGTAATTTTTACTTTATGGAAATGAACACACGCCTGCAAGTCGAGCACCCCATCACTGAAGCCATCACCGGCAAGGATCTCGTCGCTGAACAAATCAAGATCGCATCCGGCCTGCCGCTGGATTTCACGCAAGATGATTTGCATATCTCCGGCCATGCCATTGAATTTCGTATCAATGCCGAGGATCCGAAAAATAATTTTTTACCCACGCCGGGACGTATCACCCGTTATCATTCTCCGGGCGGTCTGGGCGTGCGCGTAGATGGTTGCGTTTACCCCGGATATATCATTCCACCGTTTTATGATTCGATGTGCGCAAAGTTGACCGTATGGGGGCCCACCTGGCCACTGACCGTAACGCGCGCCTGCCGGGCACTCAACGAATACGATATTCGCGGCGTGCACACCACCCTCCCTTTGTATCGCCACATCGCAAAATCCGAAGTCTTTGGAACGGGTATATTCCATACCGGATTTCTGGAAGGACACCCGGAACTTCTGGAATACCAGCCGTTTGAACAAAGAGAAGATATTGCTGCCGCCGTCGCTGCCGCTATCGCTGCACATGCAGGACTCTAATTGAATCATATACATCCACCACGAAAGAAAAGAACAGCGCGGGTTAAGGAGTAATCTAATGACGAAACGTAAACTGGCGATCAGCGAACTGGCATTGCGCGACGGGCATCAATCATTACTAGCCACGCGCATGCGCCTGGATGACATGCTGCCCATTTGCGAGAAGCTGGATGCTGTCGGCTTCTGGTCCATTGAGGCATGGGGTGGGGCCACCTTCGATACCTGCCTGCGCTATCTGAAGGAAGACCCGTGGATTCGCTTGCGCGAGCTGAAACGGGCTATTCCCAACACGCCGCTACAAATGTTACTACGCGGTCAAAACTTGCTCGGCTACCGCCATTATGCGGACGACGTCGTCATAAAATTCGTGGATATGGCATGCGCCAATGGCGTTGATATATTCCGCATCTTCGACGCCATGAATGATCCGCGTAATGTGCGCGTAGCCATCACCCAGGTGAAAAAGAACGGGCGCCACGCCGAAGGCGCAATTTGCTACACCGTCAGCCCTGTCCATACGCTGGAATATTTCGTTGATTTGAGCAAAAGATTTGAAGATATGGGTTGCGATACGCTGGCCATCAAGGACATGGCCGGATTGCTCACGCCGCGAGCCGTGCGTGAACTGGTGCTCGCACTCAAGCGGGAAGTTTCCATTCCGCTACATCTGCACAGCCATGCCACGGCGGGCCTAGCCGAAATAGTCGAGTGGGAAGCCGTTCATGCCGGTTGCGACATCATTGATACGGCTATTTCGCCGTTAGCGGGTGGAACCAGCCACGCACCTACGGAAGCGATGGTCGCGGCATTCGCCGGAACAGCGTTCGATACCGAACTAAACCTTGGCCTGTTACAGAATATTGCCGCGTACTTCCGCGACGTGCGTAAAAAATACGCCCGTTTTGAATCAGATTCCACCGGCGTGGATACGCGCGTGCAGGTCAACCAGATCCCCGGTGGCATGATTTCCAACCTGGCCCACCAGCTCAAGGAACAAGGCGCACTGGGGCGCATGGATGAAGTCATGGATGAGGTACCACGGGTGCGTACGGACTTCGGCTACCCGCCGCTGGTCACCCCAACAAGCCAGATTGTCGGCACACAGGCTGTCCTGAACATAATATCCGGCAAGAAATATAAAGTGATTACCAATGAGACCAGAGCCTATCTGAAGGGCATGTACGGCCGGCCCCTAGGTAAGGTTAACGAGGATGTTCGCAGGCTGGCTTTAGGCGACGAAGACGTCGTGGATACGCGCCCTGCCGACCTGATCGAGCCCGAGCTGGATGCGCTGACGCGCGAGGTAGGAGATAAGGCCAACAGTGTGGAGGATGTGCTGTCCTATGCCTTGTTCCCGGCCATCGCGCTTGATTTCTTCGAAGAACGGGCGACTGGCATATTCAAGCCTGAGCCACTGGAAGCGCCCATCATCCAGGCATCATCGGAACCCGCAGCCCCCCCCCTGGCACCGACTGAATTCAACCTCACGATTCATGGTGAAGATTACCATATCAGCATCGAGGGAACCGGCCACAAGAGTGCCGACGTGCGCCCCTTTTACGTGAAAGTAGACCATGTTCTCGAAGAGGTGATGGTGGAAACCCTCACTGAAGTGGTCCCCACTGCCGATGGTACTATTGATGTCAGGAAAGCCTCCAGGGGATCCCTGCGACCCAAAGCCAGCTCCGATAGTGATGTGACCACGCCCATGCCAGGACGTATCGTCGCCATCCACGCCAGGGCAGGTCAACAGGTAGGAGCCGGAGACACCGTACTGGTTGTCGAAGCCATGAAAATGGAAAATCCGGTGCATGCGCCGGTTTCTGGCACGATCAAAACGATTCATGTCAGCGTCGGTGATAACGTCAATCCTGATGAATGTCTAATGGAGATTGGGTCTACCTGAACTATTCACAAATACTACCGTACCCTTGTTCGCTCGCTCCCTCGTCCACACCGAACCCCTCGTCGGTCTCCACATGCATGGCTGCGCGCACTTTCCTCGGAATCCGTCAGCGGACAAAGGAACAAGCAAGGGCATGGCAGTATTTGTGAATAATCCAAGATAGATAACGAAGTCATAAAAAGTCCGGTTTTGACAAGCAGGCCCTTTAGAGCGTAGAAAGCGCAGTGTGTGCATGGTATCAGGATAATTTCGTGTAAGGGCAGGACGCCTAGCAATCGTATAGGAGGTTGACAGGGTGGCTGGCGCAGCATGAATCCAGATACAAAATGAAAAAGAGGCAATCGCACCATTCGCTGCGCTATGCACTCACCCGAGCTATTCTGGTCTGGAGCGGTTTCTTCTTCCTTTCCCTGACGATCACGTTTTCGCTCACATTCAATCATCTGGAAGACTACATGCTGGGCCGCGAGGCCCACGCGCGTCTGTCCTACCAGGCTGCTGAATTTTCCGGATACCTGAAACACCAGGATACAGATTCCATCCGAAAAAAAAGCAATGTGCTAATCCATGAACCTGGCATTGCCGGTATCCTGTTGGTCGGCACCAGCGGAAAGCTCATTCATATCTTTACCCAGAAACAGCAATATCCGGTCCTGCGTACGCGCGAACCCGTTACAGCCAGAAAATTGGCCGTTATCGTCGCTAAAAACCCCCATTTACATCTGTACAAAGTGCAAATCCCGAACCAGCGTGCCATGCTTTTCCTGGTTATGGATGACCGACAAATCGGCATCACCATTGAGTCTTCCACCATTATAGCCATATTTCTCCTGCTTATTCTTCTCGGATTATCCATCAAGGCGCTCCACTATGCGCTACGCCGTCAGCTCGTGGAGCCAGTGGAAGAAGTCCGGGGTATCATCGATGCCGGCGAGGACACCCCGGAAAATATTCTGCATAAACTGGGAAAGACGCTACCGGACGAAGCAGCGGATATCCTTGATACCTATGAACACCTGCAGGATCAGGAACATCATCTGGAAGAACGCACGAAACGCATTCTGGATATGATTCCGGGATGCACATGGAATGCTGGTGCGAATATCGAATATAGTGATTTTCTGTCAAAACCGGATAACGTGTTCAGAAAATCATCCGAACAATTGCTGCATACACCGTTGTGGTCATGGCTCGAAAGTGCTCCCCGACGGCAGGAATTGTATGAGACGTTACAGCAAGCCATAAAGAACCATATCGCGCACCTTGATCTGGCCTACCCGCTGGATCATGTTCAGAACGCGGATGGAGAAACATGCTGGATCGGTGAAAGCCTTTACCTCCAATACACCAAAGGTGGCTCGCTTGCAATGATTATTAGCATCAGCAACGATATTACCGAACGCAAACAACGGGAAATCGAGCTACTTAAAATGCAGCAACATGCTCGCAAGATGGAGGCTATTGGCACACTGGTGGGTGGCATTGCGCACGAATTCAATAATATGCTGGCGGGAATTGTGGGTAATGTGTTCTTACTCAAGAAGGAACTGGCCAGCCAGCCGAAGCAGACCAAGCGGTTGGCACGCATTGAAGGTTTGACCAAGCGAGCGGCAATACTGATTGACCAGATGCTCACCTTCGGCCGCAAACATGTATCGAAGACTCGCAGCGTCGCCCTGAACAAAATAGTGGAGAGGATCTTCCTTCTGGAGAGGGAAAACCTACGGGAACATGTGGATATGAGCCTTGATATGCCGGATGAGTTAACCGTTCTCGCCGATACCGCCAGGCTAAAGCAAATCCTGGGCAGTGTTATTGACAATGCGCTCGATGCGCTGGAAGGTACTCGACCAGGCCGCATCGGTATCAGACTGGAACGGTTTAACGCTGATAAAGCCTTTAGCCGACAGTATCCGAAGATAGAGGTCCATTCATCACTCGCGCATATCACTGTCACCGATAATGGCTGCGGTATTGCACAAAAGTATATGGACAGGATATTCGACCCTTTTTTCACCACCAAGGGCGTGGGTCGCGGAACAGGTATGGGCCTGTCCATGGCCTACGGTGCCATGGAGTCCATGGGTGGCGTACTCAAGGTGGAAAGCTCGGAAGGAAACGGCACAACCGTGCATCTCTACCTGCCGACAACAGACAATATGGAAGATAATTCTGTTAACGATGATGGTGGCAAGATCCTGTCGGGCGAGGGCGAAACTATACTCATTGCAGATGATGAGGAGCTGGTACGCGAGGCTGCCCGCGAAATATTGGAGGAGATTGGCTACAGGGTAATAACAGCAGCAGATGGCGAGGAAGCCGTTCAGCGTCTGAGAAACTATAAGGATGGTGTGGACCTCGCCTTGCTCGACCTGATTATGCCGCGAATGGGAGGCATGGATGCGGCCGGGCATATGCGCAGCATCCGTCCCAATCTGCCCATTCTATTTATCACCGGATACGATATGAATAATTCCCCAACCCACGAGCTTCGTCTGAACCATTCCGAAATCGTCGCCAAACCCTTTCGGGTCAGCGTATTAAGCCAGGCCATCAGGAGGTTATTGAAACACGCAACAACATGAATGAGCATCCCTTCATCACCGTGTCGCATGGTACCTCATATCGGCCACCCGCATTAACACAAATTAAGGCTATAATAGCAGGCAGAAACGCATGACACGGAGAGTCCTATGCCCGAATATCAATGTATTCTTGCTCCCACGGATTTTTCTGGCTCCGCCACCAAAGCTGTACATGCTGCGGCAGGGCTGGCTCGCCAGTATAAAGCCGAACTACATTTGCTACATATCGTCGCCGCCCAGGTGTATTATACCGAAATGCCGGACATGGCGCTGCCGCCCATGCAGGGACTTTGCGAACAATTACGGGTGTCCGGCAAGGAGAGACTTGAAAAACTGGTCGCGGAAATCGGCGATGGTGTACACTGCTGTATCCACGTCGAGGAGAGTACAGCGCGCCCCGCCGATGCGATTGCCGAAACGGCGGCAAACGTCGAGGCGGACCTGATCGTCATTGGCAGCCATGGACATACCGGGCTGATGCATACCCTGCTCGGCTCCACCGCCGAGCGCGTAGTGCGCGAAGCCGATTGTGATGTGCTGGTTATTAAACCAGGGTCCACGACACCCTGAGTCCGACACCCGAAAAGAACTTATAGACTCTGAGCCTCTTGCAAAACTCTGGGTGGATGAGTGGCAATCCCACTTTGAGTCCATTTTCGGGATGGAATGAACTGCATGGTGGTTCCATGGAGTGAAATTCCAGCTCGGAAACGGGCCAAAGTGGGGAAGCAGATCGCCGCTCATAAGTTTTGCAAGAGGCTCCTCTGTTTGGTGTTTGTTTGCATGGTGATCCCATGGGCAGAAATGTCGGTACGGACAAAAAGGCTGCGGGCGGGGCGTAAGCCCTGAGGGCCAACGGCCCGAATCAAATGGGCCAACGCGGAGAAGCCGATCGCCGCTCACGAGTTTTGCGATTGGCTCTGAATACAGCCATTCATGACAGGGTCGCTTTTACCCTCCATTTCCATTATTATGTCGCTCCCGCGATGGTCTTCGATACATCGTATCTGCACATCCAGAGGGAAGGAGAATAGCGCATGGGCAGCATCAGTAACCTCAAAATTGACCTGGTAGAAGTCTGCGAGGCCGCCGCCCGCGCTTGCGCGCCGTTTGTCGGGTCCGGCCGGAAAGATGAGGGCGATGGCCTGGCTGTTGACGCCATGCGCTCCCGCATCAACGAAGTGAACATGAAGGGTATGATCGTAATCGGCGAAGGTGCCAAGGATGAGGCGCCTGCCCTGTACGATGGCGAAAAGGTAGGCACCGGCGAAGGTATTGGCGTGGATATCGCCGTTGACCCGATTGAAGGCACCAATCTGTTTGCCAAGGATATGCCCGGTTCGATTGTAACACTGGCAGCCGCGCCCGAAGGTTCCATGTATCGTCCCGGCTCATGCTTCTATATGGATAAGCAGGTTTACCCGAAAGCCGCCCGCGGCAGGATTGATGCTGAAGCCCCTGTTGCAGACCGTCTGAAGCAACTGGCCAAAGCGTTGGGTAAAGAGGTGTGTGAGCTCAAGATTTTTATTCTGGACAAGCCGCGCCATCAGGTATTGCTACAGGAAGTGTATGCGACCGGTGCCAAAGTTCGTCTGGCCACCGATGGTGACGTCAACGGCGCTATTCAGGCCGTCCTGAACATGGGTTCCGATGCTCTGTTCGGCATCGGCGGTACGCCGGAAGGTATCGTTACCGCCTGCGCCGCTCGTGCGATGGGTGCGGAAATGTTCGGCCGGATGGCGCCGCAAAAGGATTTTGAGATTGAGCTGTGTAGAAAAGAAGGCGTAGATACTACGCGCACCCTTGCCCGCGATGAACTGGTTACATCTGACGATTGCCTGTTCATCGCTACAGGCCTGACGTCTGGCGCATATGTCCGCCACGTCAAGGTTGGCTGCGATGCTTACGGTCGCCATAAAACCACAGACACGGTCGTGCTTGATGGCGGCATTGGTAACATCCGTCACGTCATCACCACTGTCCATGCTTGACAAAACCGTGAAAAGGGTCCGTCCATGGTCTTGTTTATACAATATTTCAATTCAAATCGAGAAAAGGGGTAATCAATGAGTAATAATCGCAGACATCTCGCCAACGCCATCCGCGTTCTGTCCATGGATGCGGTACAAAAAGCCAATTCCGGACACCCGGGCGCGCCGATGGGTATGGCAGATATTGCTGAAGTCCTGTGGAACGACTATCTCAAGCATAACCCCGGTCATACCGGCTGGGCGGATCGTGATCGTTTCGTACTGTCCAATGGTCACGGCTCGATGCTGATTTATTCATTGTTGCACCTGACCGGCTACGATCTGCCAATGGATGAGATCAAACGCTTCCGTCAACTCCATTCCAAAACTCCGGGTCATCCCGAGTACGGTTATGCCCCGGGCGTCGAGACCACAACCGGCCCGCTGGGTCAGGGTATCGCCAATGCCGTCGGTATGGCGATGACCGAACGTATGCTGGCTAGCCAGTTCAACAAACCGGGCCACGACATTGTCGATCACTACACCTATGTATTTCATGGCGATGGCTGCCTGATGGAAGGTATTTCGCACGAGGCCTGTTCACTGGCGGGAACACTTGGGCTGGGTAAACTGATTCTGTTCTGGGATGACAACGGTATTTCCATCGACGGCGAGGTCGAAGGCTGGTTTACCGACGATACGCCCGGCCGCTTCGAAGCCTATGGCTGGCAGGTCATCCGCAATGTCAACGGCCACGATGCCGATGAAATCAAGGTAGCCATCGACACCGCGCGTGCCAATGGCGATCAGCCAACCATGATCTGCTGCAAAACCATCATCGGTTTCGGTTCTCCAAACAAGGCCGGTAGCCATGACTGTCACGGTGCCGCACTGGGTGAGGAAGAATGCGCGCTGGTCCGCAAAGAGCTGGGCTGGGAATATGACCCCTTTGTCATCCCCGAGGATGTCTACAACGGTTGGGATGCCAAAGACAAGGGTGCCGCCGCCGAAGCCGACTGGCAGGGCTGTTTCGATGCCTACAAGGCGGAAAACCCTGCTCTGGCCGTAGAGTTTGAGCGCCGTCAGTCAGGCGAATTACCCGCCAGCTGGCGCGAAGGTGTAACATCGTGGATCAACCGCTTACGCGAAGAAAAACCTGGTTGGGCCACACGCGTCGCCAGCGGTAAAACTATTGGTACTTTTGCCGGGCTGCTGCCCGAACTCGTCGGTGGCTCCGCCGACCTGGCACCATCGAACAACACCAAATGGCCAGAGGCCGTAGCCTTCAATAAGAATACGCCGGAAGGTAATTATATCCACTATGGTGTACGCGAGTTTGGTATGAGCGCCATCATGAACGGCATGGTGCTACATGGAGGGGTGATTCCGTTCGGTGGCACCTTCCTGATGTTCTCCGAATATGCGCGCAATGCTCTCCGCATGTCTGCCCTGATGAAAATTGGTACCATCTTTGTCTATACCCACGACTCCATCGGTCTGGGTGAAGACGGCCCGACCCATCAGCCGGTCGAACAGATTGCCACCCTGCGTATGATTCCGCGCATGAATACATGGCGCCCGTGCGATGCGGTGGAGTCTGCGATTGCATGGAAGGTTGCGGTCGAACGCCGCAACAGCCCAAGCGCTCTGGTATTCACACGTCAGGGGCTCCCCTGCAATGATTATACGGACGATCAGGTCGCCAACGTTGAGCGCGGCGGCTATGTGTTAAGCGATTGCGAAGAGACACCCGACGTGCTCATCATCGCCACAGGTTCTGAAGTACAGCTGGCATTGGCGGCGAAACAGGAGCTGTCTGGAAAAAAGGTGCGCGTCGTTTCCATGCCATGCACCGAACGCTTTGATGCACAGGACGATGCGTACAAAGAGTCCGTATTGCCCGCATCCGTCACTGCACGTGTTGCCGTCGAAGCTGGCGTTACCGGTTTCTGGGGTAAATATGTAGGGCTGGGTGGCAAGGTAATCGGTATCGATACCTTCGGTGAATCGGCCCCGGCCTCCGATCTGTTCAAAGAATTTGGCATCACCATGGAAGCTGTCGTGGCGGCGGTAAACGAACTGGCTTAAGGTCAGGTAAAATGCGTGAGCAGTGACCGCGACCCCGCTCCGGCCCGTTGGCTCTCGGTCTGCGCCCGTCTCTGCGGGCATCCAGGCCGCCCGGGGTTTTGCAGGTGGCGCTGAATATAAATAGGGAAAAGGAGAGAAGCATGACAATTAAAGTTGGCATCAATGGTTTTGGCCGTATTGGCCGCATGGCATTTCGCGCCGTAGCGAAAGAGTTTTCTGATATGGAAGTCGTTGGTATCAACGATTTACTGGATCCTGAATATCTAGCATACATGCTAAAACACGATTCCGTGCATGGTCTGTTTGGCGGCGATGTATCCGTCGAAGGCAATAACATGCTCGTTAACGGTAAGAAAATTCGCCTGACGGCAGAGCGCGATCCGGCAAACCTGAAATGGGACGAGATCGGTGTTGACGTAGTACTCGAATGCACTGGCTTCTTCCTGACCGGGGAAAGTTGTCAGGCACATATTTCTGCCGGTGCGAAGAAAGTCGTCCAGTCCGCACCCTCCAAGGATGCCACGCCGATGTTCGTCTATGGTGTCAACCACGATGTTTATGCCGGACAAGCTATCTCTTCGGCGGCCTCCTGTACCACCAACTGCCTGGCACCACTGGCCAAGGTTATTCACGACAACTTCGGTATCAAACGCGGCTTGATGACGACAGTTCACGCGTCAACAGCCACGCAGAAAACCGTGGATGGTCCATCCATGAAAGACTGGCGCGGCGGACGCGGCATTCTGGAGAATATTATTCCATCCTCCACCGGCGCGGCCAGGGCTGTAGGGAAGGTGCTACCGGACCTGAATGGCAAACTGACAGGCATGGCCTTCCGTATCCCGAGCTCGGATGTCTCCGTGGTTGACCTGACGGTCGAGCTGGAGAAGGAAGCGTCCTACGACGACATCTGCGCCGTGGTCAAACAAGCTTCTGAGAGTCCGGGCATCGGCGATACACTGGCCTACACCGATGAAAAAGTGGTTTCCACCGACTTCCGTGGCTGTAGCTACTCATCCATCTTCGATTCCGGTGCCGGAATCGCGCTGGACAGCACGTTTGTCAAGCTGGTCGCATGGTATGACAACGAATATGGCTATACCTGCAACATGATGCGCTTCGTACGTCACGTAGCGAACAACTAGAAATTCATGCCGTGGGAGTCTCGGCTCCCACGCTTTTCATTGCCCGCTTGAGTCATCCGAAATCGAGTGAACCTCAGGCAGGCAGCGACAAGCGTTGGACCTGTGCCAATAGAAGCGTGTCATCATCGTGTCTTATTGTTTGATAAGCATCCGTCATGCGCGTAATAAGGAGTATGAAATGCCTATCATTAAAATGACCGACCTTGATCTTGCCAGAAAAAGCATCCTGATCCGTGAAGATCTGAATGTGCCGATTATCGATGGAGAGGTAGGCGATGATACACGTATCCGCGCCAGCCTGCCGACCATGAAACATGCCATGAATGCAGGCGCAAAAGTAATGGTCTGCTGTCACCTCGGGCGTCCAACCGAGGGCGAATATGACGAACAGCTCTCCCTGGCACCGGTTGCTCGTCACCTGTCCAAACTATTGGGCAAAGAGGTGCGCCTGATTAAGGATTACCTTGGCACCACGCCCGAAATTGTGGACGGCGAGCTGGTATTGCTGGAAAATATCCGTTTTAACGTTGGCGAAAAGAAAAATGATGATGGGTTGTCCAGGAAATATGCTTCTCTGTGCGATATTTATGTGATGGACGCCTTTGGTACGGCACACCGTGCCCAGGCTTCGACACATGGCGTGGGAAAATTCGCTCCGCTCGCATGCGCGGGTCCGTTACTGGCTGGCGAGCTCGAAGCGTTGGGTAAGGCGCTGGACAATCCGGCCCGACCTCTGGTCGCTATTGTCGGAGGTTCCAAGGTTTCCACCAAACTGACCGTCCTCGAATCCCTCTCCATGGTGGTAGACCAACTGGTCGTGGGGGGCGGTATCGCCAATACGTTCATCGCTGCGGCCGGTTACAACGTCGGGAAATCATTATATGAAAAAGACCTTATAGATACTTGTAAATCACTTTCTTCCGCCGCGCAGGCTCGCGGTACCGACATTCCGGTACCTACCGACGTGGTATGTGGTAAAGAGTTTTCCCCGGCTGCCAAAGCATCCCTGAAAGGCGTCTCCACCACGGAGGATGATGATATGATTTTTGATATTGGCCCGGATTCCGCAGCGGTGCTGGCCGAAATCATCAAGAGTGCGGGTACCATCGTGTGGAATGGTCCGGTAGGCGTGTTCGAATTCGATCAGTTCGGCGAGGGCACCAGGGCCATCTCCATGGCCATTGCCGACTCCCCCGCCTTTTCGATCGCCGGTGGCGGCGATACGCTGGCCGCTGTCGCTAAATATGGCATCGCCGACAAGGTCTCCTATATCTCCACGGGCGGTGGCGCTTTCCTTGAGTTCCTTGAAGGCAAGAAGCTTCCCGCTGTAGCTATGCTTGAGGAGCGTGCATCCTGATGTCTAATTCTGAATTCCGCAGAACCAAGATTGTTGCTACGCTGGGACCGGCCTCCGAATCGCCGGAGATGCTGGATCGTCTGGTGGCAGCTGGCGTCAATGTCGTCCGCCTGAACTTTTCGCATGGCACACCAGAAGAGCACCGCGAGCGTGCCAGGAATGTGCGCGCATCCGCCAGAAAGCACGGGGTTTGTGTCGGTATTCTGGCCGACATGCAAGGACCGAAGATTCGTATTGGCAAGTTCAGGCATGGCCAGACCCAGCTCACCGTCGGCCAGGATTTCATTATTGACGGGGCGCTGAATATCGATGATGGCACGGACAAGCGCGTTGGTATCACTTATAAAGAGCTGGTCAATGATGTTGAACCCGGTGCTCGTCTGCTACTCAACGATGGTTTGATTGCAATGGATGTTGATGAAATCAAAGGTCAGGAGATCCATTGTACCGTCGTCATCGGTGGCGAACTATCTAACAACAAGGGGATCAATCGAGCGGGTGGTGGCCTTTCTGCCGCAGCGCTGACGGATAAGGACAAGGAAGATATAAAAACAGCCTGCGATATTGGCGTGGATTACATCGCCATTTCCTTCCCGCGCGATGGCAAGGACATGAAATATGCCCGTCAACTGGTACGCGATGCCGGAGGGCATGCGCGCCTGGTTGCCAAGGTAGAGCGCGCCGAGGCAGTTGATAATCTGGACAGCATCCTCGAAGAATCCGATGCGGTGATGGTGGCGCGTGGCGATTTGGGCGTGGAGATCGGCGATGCCGCCGTGCCGCCAGTGCAAAAGCGTATTCTACGCAGAGCGCCGCGTTACAATTGCCCCGTTATTGTAGCGACCCAGATGATGGAATCCATGATTAACAATCCGATCCCGACGCGAGCAGAAGTCAACGATGTAGCCAATGCCGTTCTGGACGGTACCGACGCCATTATGCTCTCTGGCGAAACGGCCGCCGGTAAATATCCGGTTGAAACGGTGGAAGCCATGCACCGTACATGCATCGAAACGGAGAAGCAGGAGGTGATGCCGTCTTCCTCAACGCGCGACCCGCGTTACCCACCCCGCTCGGTAGATGAATGTATCGCCCGGCAAGCCATGGATGCCTCGCATGCCATGCCGGTAGAGGCCATTGCCGCGTTCACACAAAGTGGGAATACTGTGTTATACATGTCGCGGCATCTGTCCAAGGTCCCTATTTATGCGTTAACACCGAAGGAAACAACAGCGGGGCGCGTCACGCTCTTTCGTAACGTCATCCCCAAACCAGTCAGTGGCAATTATGGTGAAACCGATGCCCCCAAGGCTACGCGTGAGGCTCTTTCGGTCATGTTGCACGACGAACTGGTGAAGCATGACGATTTAATCATTATGACACTGGGAACACCCATGGGCCATGCGGGAGGTACCAACGCAATGAAAATCATTCATGTCGGCAATAGCCTGAAGTAGATCATAATGAAGTCATCAAAATTGATTTCAGAGCTCGTGCGAGTCACAATAACGGGTGCAACCCAAGGAGGATAAAAATGGCGTTAATTTCGATGAGACAGTTGCTGGACCATGCTGCTGAAAACAGCTACGGCATGCCGGCATTCAATGTAAATAATATGGAACAGGTGCATGCCATCATGGAGGCAGCCGATGAAGTGAACTCACCTGTCATTATGCAGGGTTCGGCAGGGGCTCGCTCCTATGCAGGAGAGCCGTTCTTGCGCCATTTGATTGTGGCAGCCATTGAGAAATACCCGCATATTCCAGTGGTCATGCATCAGGATCATGGTGCTGAACCGGCCGTTTGCCTGCGTTCCATCCAGTCTGGATTTTCATCCGTCATGATGGACGGATCGCTGATGCCCAATGCCAAAACGCCATCCACCTATGAATATAATGTGGAGACGACGCATAAGGTTTGTGAAATGGCGCATGCCTGTGGTGTATCCGTCGAGGGCGAACTGGGCTGCCTCGGCTCTCTGGAAACAGGGGAGGCAGGTGAAGAAGACGGGTCGGGAGCGGAAGGAAAACTGACCCACGACCAAATGCTGACCGATGCCGATGAGGCCATTGACTTTGTCGAGAAAACTGGCGTAGATGCCCTGGCTATCGCCATCGGGACCAGCCACGGCGCCTACAAATTTACCCGTCCACCCACTGGCGATATTCTGGCCATTGGCCGCGTAAAGGAGATTCATGCCAAGTTACCCAACACGCATCTGGTGATGCACGGCTCTTCCTCGGTACCGCAGGACTGGCTGAAAATTATCAACGAGCATGGTGGCGACATGGGTGAAACCTACGGCGTACCGGTCGAAGAAATCGTCGAAGGCATCAAACACGGCGTGCGTAAGGTCAATATCGACACAGACCTGCGTATGGCCTCGACGGGTGCCATTCGCAAGCACCTGATAGATAACCCATCCAATTTCGACCCGCGTAAATTCTACAAAGCCGCTAAAGATGCCATGAAGGGCATCTGCAAGGCTCGCTTCGAGGCCTTCGGCTCCGCTGGCCATGCCTCGGAGATTACAGCGCGTTCGCTTGAGGATATGGTTAGCTACTACAGCTAACCCTGAGGCATCAACGGGCGGCCCATATTTTCTTATGGAGCCGCCCGCCCTACCGGAACCTTAACGAAAAAGTGGCTTCTCCTTGAAGAAAAATACAATAAAACCATGCTATCGAATCATCCTTATCGGGCTGATGGGCTCAGGGAAAAGTAGTATTGGCAAACGTCTTTCCGCCCATTTGAACCTTCCGCTGATTGATCTGGATGATGCTATCGTCGCCAAATCAGGCCTGAGTATTCCCGAAATTTTCACTCTGCGGGGTGAAGATAAATTTCGTAGAATGGAATCTAAAGCATTACGAAAAGCTATCCCCCAACGCGCCATTATTGCCACCGGGGGCGGGATCGTGCTCTCAAAAAAAAACCGAACTTTATTGAAACAAAATTCTCCAGTGGTCTGGCTAAAGGGATCCCCGGAATTTCTGGCGAACCGCATCGAAGGCGATACCAATCGCCCATTAATTGCATCCGGCAGTGCTCTGGAGAAATTGCAGGAGCTTTCAGCCATTCGCGATCCGCTTTACGAAGAGTGCGCCGATTTTATCTTGCCGAGAGGTGAGATGGGGAAACAACGGACTATGGAAGAAATTATCCGACTTCTGACGTAGAATGACTAAAAGTTAGTCATTCTACCGTCTAAATTGTACTGGTTTGTCAAACAGCGTCCAAAATTGACCCCCCTAACCCATCTTCGTCACTGTACGTTGTAGATTTCTTATCTCCCAACGGCTTT
>CAZUWV010000019.1:0-24466 GCA_964624255.1 uncultured Zetaproteobacteria bacterium | reverse complement strand
CACCGGGTTACTTGGCCGGAAGAGCCGGAGCAGGTCAACGCCGCACGCCCGGTTCTGTGAGGGTGAAATTCAGTAATGAATGAACTGCTCGACTAGCAGCATAAAAACAAACAAACGCCATCAAGGAGCTGAAGACTATAGGGTGGAGCAATTACAATTGCAATAAAGGATAGCCCCTTTCAGGGGATCAAGGAGCCATGGGCTCCGTAAATCTACATGACGGCTCTGCCGGGGGATATTTACTATAGCCAGCTATGAAGGTATCCGGCGTCAGGATGTGCCCGCCCTTGGGATGAGTAAAATAATTCCAGCGCCGACCAAGCATATCGCCGCGCCAAGCATATCCCACCGATCCGGTGTTTTTTCCTCGACCAGCCAGAGCCAGATGAGTGAACTGACAATATAGACGCCGCCGTATGCCGCATAGGCGCGACCGGCAAATGCAGTATCCACCCGCGTCAACAACAGGGCGAACAGGGCCAGACTCGCCATGCCGGGAAACAGCCACCAGGCAGTGCGCCCCAGCCGCAACCAGGCCCAGAATGCGAAACAGCCCGCGATTTCAAAAATCGCGGCTCCCGCATAAATGACCACCGTCAGCATCAATTCTCTCGCCACGCCCTGTTTACTCCAGCGGATATCCGGCGGCGATCCAGTTCAATAATGTCGTCCGAAACGATGGATATGGCGCCCGGCAGATGACCCTTTTCATGACCCGATAACGGTAATGTGCCCACCAGCGCAAAGCCCCGCTGATCGAGTTGCCATGAGCGTAGTGTTTTGGCATCGTAACTACTCAGCACCCATCGTTTTGTCATTGCGAAGGAGCGAAAGCGACTGCGGCAATCTTGAATTTCGTGGAAATACGAGATTGCTTCGTCGTTCCTCCTCGCAATGACAGCCAATCCATAGGGGTGCTGAGTAGTTACTTGGCATCAATGGTTGTCATTTTGAGAGATCATCTTTTTGGCTACAGGGCTATCAGTAGCGCTATCCTTCGACGGGCATTTTGGTCCACATTTGTCCGGGGAGTTGGCGCAGCAGGCACCCACGAGCGCTTCCGCGAGCCCTAGCAAAGTGGAGAATATAGCCGAATAGATAATGAACTGGCCTTGCCGCCGCGAAGTGATTAAACCGGCATGGACAAGTTTCTGTAAATGGAACGTCAAGGCATTGGGGGCAGTGTTCAACTGTTTGCCCAGACGACCGGCTGCCAGACCCGTCGGACCGGCACGGACGAGGAGGCGTATCATCGCCAACCGTATCGGATGTCCAAGCACCGCAAGCTTCCTGGCAATAAGGTCGTCAGCAATCATACCACCAATAATACAATCACTCATGTAATATTACAATTTATAATTTCCAGCAATAATATTCAGTACTTGAGAACACAGGTTAAAGAGATAGGCTATCGTTCTTTCCATGCATGGGGTTGAGATTGAATCGGCCTTGCTGGACAATATCCGGAGAATGTAACAACACATCACGCAGCGCGTCCCGCGTTATTCCACTATGCCGCAATGCTCGCAAACTGGGTGGGCCATACCGTTTGGCTAAACGATTGCCGTTTGCATCGCATAAAATTGGATGATGGATATAATGCGGGCCTGGAAAGTTGAACAAGTCCTGCAACAGGGAGTGGAGCGCGGCAAACGGGCGCAGATCTTCCCCACGGATGACATGGGTAACCCCCTGTACTGCGTCATCCACCACGACGGCGAGATGATAGCTGATACCGATGTCTTTGCGTCCAACCACCGGATCACCGCCATGTATGACCGATTCTGCGGTATGACGGCACCCATCGCCATCCTTCCATGAGGGGTTATGATCTACATATTCAAGTGCCGTAGCCACATCAAGACGCCATGCGTAGCTCTGCCGGGACATACGCTTCCGTCGCTGCTCCACCGTGAGCCTCCGACAGGATCCGGGGTAGGGGGCTGTGGTCTCTTCCGCATGCGGTGCGGCGCTCATGCGGCCGATCTCCTCCTGAATTTGGCGGCGGGTGCAGAAGCAGGGATAAATGACTCCCATTTCGCGTAAACGCTTCAACGCGTTCCGGTAGACTGGCAGGTGTTCGCTTTGGCGGCGTATGTCCCCATGCCAGTGGATTCCCAACCATCGCATATCCTCAATGATAGCGTCCGTGTACGCCTTCCGGCAGCGATTAAAATCAATGTCTTCGATACGCAACAGAAGTTTGGCATGCTGCTGTTCGGCCCATTGCTGACATATCAGGGCAGAGAATGCGTTACCCACATGCAATAGCCCCGTAGGGCTGGGTGCAAAGCGGGTGATGCGCGTCGTCATATTATACCTCAGGCGGTTTGCCGTACCGTACCCGCACTACACTTGCCCGCCGGGGCAGGATGAACGGCTGCCCCTCCTGCATACGTTCCGGGCGTATCAGCATCTTTATTTCATCGCCTGCCTGGAAGCGGAAGCCATCGTAAGGAAGCCATGATTTTCCCTCGCGGATGATGGCCATCGGCTGAATACCGTGTGGAATACGCACGTCTGCCATGCGCTGACCCATCAGGTCGGAACCTTCCTCCACACACCGGAGTTCATAAACCAATCGCTTGCGGTAGGCCTGGTCGTTCCAGTAGGTGAAATTATAGGGTTTGGCGAACAGGCGTCTGGCCTGCAACTGATGGATCATGCGCGCATGCTTGATTTCATCGCCTTCCTGAAGGGCGACATAGATGTCCTGGACGTGGAACTCATCCCGTGCCAGCTGCGCAATCAACATATTGTGGTCGGAGGAGCTGGTCATGACCGCGATTGCGCCGACCTCTTCAGCGTGTGCAATTTCCATATACAGTGGGTCCAGAGCGTTGCCGCGCACGGCCATATAGCCTGAGCGTTGTAGCGTATTGACCACTTCGGCATTCATGTCGAGAAAGCGTATCTCCCGGTCTTCGCCCAGAGCCCGCCCCAACTCCGCACCGATTTGACCACCGCCAACAATCAATACGGAGCACTCCCCGGACCCCTCCACCTTCAGCCAGCGGCTTAACGGCGTGGCCAGTATTCCGTAGGTCAGTACGGAGAGGATGATAATGGTAAAAACAAGCGATTCCAGCAGCTCGCCCCCCGGCACGCCTTTATCTTTCAGAATCAGACTAAAGAGGGCGGTAATGGCTGCCGCGACCATGCCGCGCGGCGCCATGCAGGCCAGATATCTCCTTTGTGGCACCGTTAATTTCGAGCCCAATGTAGAAAAGAAGACTGCGATGGGTCGCGCAATACAGGCAAGAGACAGGAAAATCAGCAAGCCCGTACCCACATCGCCCGCGAGTACGGCAAGGTTGAGATCCGCCGCCAGCAATACGAACAGGGTGGATACCAGCAGCATCGAAAGGCTACCCTTAAAGTGGCGCAAGCGTTGCATGTCGGGGAGGTTCTCGCGTTGGAGAACCGCTCCCGCGACCAGTACGGCCAGCAGTCCTGCCTGGGCGCTTAAATGATTCGCCAGTAAAAACATACCCCACACAGCGGCCAGGGTCGTGATAGAACGCAATTCAGCGTCTTTTATCCATGAATAAAGAACCTTGCTGAGCAGTAAACTTCCTGTCCAGCCGATGATGGCGCCGACCAGAAATGTTGTTATCAGATTGATGGCGATAATGTCGAATGCAAATCCGGTCACTAGCACCACTTGTAGCATCACGATTGCGAGTATGGCACCAACGATATCAATCAACATGGCTTCACCAGTCAGGATATGACGCAGTTCCCGGTCCATGCGTGTCTGGCGGACAATAGGAATGATGACGGTAGGACCGCCCACCGACACCAGCGCGCCAAATAATAATGACATTTCCCAGTTTATGCCGATGAAGGTGTGCAATAGCCCGCCGCCCACCAGCATGGTTAAAAGAGGGCCGAAAACAAGCAACCTTCCTACAACCCACCCCTGTTGCCTCAAAGCGCGCAAGTTCAGGTTTAATCCGCCTTCAAACAGGATAACGGCAAGGCCAAGCTCAATCAGGGTATGCATGGCCGGCCTGACGATCTCTACATGCAGCAGATGTAGTCCGAACGGACCCAGTAACATACCCGCGATCAGCCACAGTACAATGGCGGGCAGGCGTATGTGGATAGATATGATCTGCGCACTGACAGCCACGAGTACGGTCAGCACGAAAACTTCCGTGGGTTGAACGGCTCCGGTCATTCATGGCAGCCTGCCTGTGTATATCAGGCCCAGCAAGGGCGGGGAGGCACTTGTTGGGTAATGAAGGAACTAATTGCAAAACTCTGGATGGATGAGCGGCAATCCCACCTTGAGTCCATTGTCGGGATGGAATGAGATGGATGGTGGTTCCATGGAGCGAAATTCCGGCGCGGAAATGGGCCAAAGTGGGGAAGCCGATCGCTGCTCACAAGTTTCGCAAGAGGCTCAAGGGTACAGGTATTGCAAGGCTGATCCCTTGGCGCTATGGTTCGCCGTCCCTATATAAAAGGAAAAAAATTAAAAAGGAAAGCTGGATTCATGTCGCTGGATTTAGAACAGAAAAACGAAATTATCAGTAAATTCGCCACGCACGAGGGTGATACGGGTTCCCCCGAGGTTCAGGTTGCGCTTCTAACCGCTCGCATCAATGGGCTGGGCGAACACTTCAAGACGCATCACAAGGATCATCATTCCCGCAGGGGCTTGCTGAAGATGGTTGGTACCAGACGCAATATGTTGAACTACCTGAAAACCAGGAATTTTAATCGTTATCGCACTCTCATCGATAGTCTTGGCTTGCGCCGTTAATTATTTATCGGACGAGGGAGGGGAAAGGTGAATGCCCCCTCCCTCGTCCCTCTTTATTTACTCATATGATTTCTGTTCCGGGTTTTCAGCCCGTATGATTCCACAAAGGAAAACCAATGTTTGATATCAAGAACAGTAAAGCCACGGTCGCTGGCCGTGAACTTTCCATGGAAACCGGACGTATTGCCCGTCAGGCTGGTGGCGCCGTTACCATTCAATACGGTGATGTGGTGCTGTTGGTCGCGGCTACCGCGGCCAAGCAGCCTTTGCAAGGCGTAGACTTCATGCCGCTCACCGTCCATTATCAGGAAAAAACCTATGCGGCGGGGCGTTTTCTGGGAGGGTTCTTCAAGCGCGAAGGGCGTCCAAGTGAGAAGGAAACCCTGACTTCCCGTCTGATTGACCGCCCACTCCGTCCGCTATTTCCGAAGGGTTATTTTCATGAGACACAGGTGGTCGCCATGGTCATCTCCGCTGACGAAGACAACAATCCGGATATCGTTGCGCTCAATGGTGCATCTGCGGCGCTGGCGATATCCGATGTGCCATTTAACGGGCCAATCGCTGCTTCCCGCGTGGGTCTGATTGATGGCGAGTTCGTATTGAACCCGACCTATGCGCAGATGGAAACATCCGAGCTGGATTTGATCGTAGCTGGCACACGCGATGCGGTGTTGATGATTGAATCCGAAGCCAAAGAGCTGTCTGAGGATCAGATGATTGATGCAATCGCCTTTGGTCAGGAAGGCTATCAGCCGGTTTTGGACGCTATCGACGCATTGGTCGCTGTTGCTGGTAAAGAGAAATTGGTCGTTGACCTGGCGGGCAGCGACGACGTGCAGGAGGCAGTTAACACAGCGTTTGAAGCCGATGTGCGCGAGGCCTATTCGATTATCGATAAATCAAAGCGTTCGGCGAAGGTGGAAGGAATCCGTACCGCTGCACAGGAAAAACTGGCCGGTTCGGAGGAAGAGCCGGGTTCGTTCTCCGCCAATGATGTGAGTTCTGCCGTGAAGAGTCTGGAGAAGGACGTGGTTCGCCGCTCCATTATTGCCGGCAATCCACGCATCGACGGGCGCGCGACCGATCAGGTGCGCGCTATCGACTGCCAGATCGGCGTGCTGCCGCGCACACACGGTTCCGCTTTGTTCACCCGCGGCGAGACGCAGGCCATGGTGACCATCACACTGGGTACCGACTCTGACATGCAGTTGACTGAATCGCTGGAGGGCGTAACCAAACAGCGTTTCATGTTGCACTACAACTTTCCTCCGTACTCCGTCGGCGAAGCGCGCCGTATGGGTCCTCCAGGGCGCCGCGAGATCGGACATGGACGGCTGGCGCGGCGGGGGATTGAAGCCGTGATTCCAAGTTCGGACGATTTTGGTTATGCCATTCGTTCGGTATCAGAAATTACCGAATCCAACGGTTCATCTTCCATGGCTTCGGTTTGTGGCACATCGTTGGCGCTGATGGATGCCGGCGTGCCGGTGAAAGCGGCCGTAGCTGGCGTGGCTATGGGTCTGATCTTGGAAAAAGATGGGCATGCCGTACTGACCGACATCTTGGGTGATGAGGATCATCTGGGTGATATGGATTTCAAGGTGGCGGGTACCCGTGATGGCGTGACCACGCTGCAACTGGATATCAAGATTGGCGGACTCACCCGCGAGATCATGAAGGAAGCGTTGACGCAGGCGCATGCAGGTCGTATGCATATCCTGGATGAAATGGCCAAATGCATCGAAAAACCGCGTGCCAGCATTGCTGAACATGCTCCCCGTATGTTCATCATGAAGATCAAGGTGGACAAGATTCGCGAAGTTATCGGTGCGGGCGGTAAGGTGATTCGTGGTATTGTCGAGGAGACCGGCGCCAAGGTGGATATCGAGGACGATGGCACGATCAAGATATTTGCGGTGACCGGCGATGCGGGCAATGCGGCGAAGAAGATGATTGAGGATATCGTAGCCGAGGTGGAAGTCGGTACGATTTATACCGGCAAGGTGGTCAAGCTGATGGATTTCGGTGCATTCGTGCGCGTTGTTGGTGGTACGGATGGTCTGGTTCACATCTCACAGATTGCCAATCATCGTGTTGAAAAAGTATCCGATGAACTAGAGGAAGGTCAGGAAGTACGCGTCAAGGTGCTGGATGTCGATCGCAATGGTCGCATTCGTCTGTCTATGAAGGTATTGCTGGAAGAGGGTGCTGCTGAGGAAGCCTGATTTGCCCGGAACGGGACAGAGAAGGAGGCGGATTTTCCGCCTCTTTTTTTATGAGCATAACAGCAAGAAATATTTGCCGCAAAGTATGCAAAGGAAATTTAACATGAGTGAAATTCGTGACCGGACATATATCCAGGCGTGTGAGTACGCCGTTTCTCCTTTGCGTATTCTCCAATGAGATGCTTTCCTGTATTTCCTTTTTGGTCTGGGAGGGTATAGATGCTCGCATCCCCGATTTGTGAAACGCAGATTCAGGGTGGCCCCTTGTTGATGACCCATGCCATGCCTGAAGCGCAGACGGTGTCCATCGGTATTTTCCTGGATGTTGGCAGCCGTGATGAGTGTGAAGAGCAGGCGGGCATCGCCCATGCGTTGGAGCATATGCTGTTCAAGGGTACGCGCGAGCATGATGTGCGCGAATTAAGTGAGCTACTGGATGAATTGGGCGGTACAGCCAATGCGTTCACTTCCCGCGAACGCACCTGTTTCCACATACGGGTATTACGTGAGGATTGGCGAAAGGCGGTATCTATTCTGTGTTCCATGGTGCTGACGCCAACGTTGCCAGAAGATGAGTGGCAGCGTGAACGCGGAGTTATTTTCTCCGAAATGGCGATGACGGAGGATGTGCCGGAAGAGTGGGTATTCGACCATCACGTTGAGGCATTGTTCCCTGGTCAGGCTATGGGTCGTCCCGTTCTGGGTACCCGTGCGACGCTTTCCAATATCAGTGGAGATGAACTCGCCACTTTTCTGGAGAGTCGGTACAGGCCTCCGCGTATGCTGATTGTCGCCGCAGGCTGCGTGGACCATGAATCGTTATTGGAACATTTGGGTACCTGGAGCTGGCCGCAGGCCAGTGTATCCGTAAACCGCGAGGCACCGCGCATGGGGATGGGCGTGCAAAAGTTGGTGCGTGATGATGAGCAGGCATACATCGTGTGCACATTCCCTGGTATTGCATCGGCATCGGCAGAGCGCCCTGTCGCATGGCTGGCCAACCAGATGTTGGGTGGGGGGATGAGTTCACAATTGTTTCGCGAAGTGCGCGAGGAGCGCGGTTTGGCTTATGGTATTGGTTCTCACCTTGCCAGCCTGAGCGATACGGGGATGTGGACCATTAGTGCCAGCACCGACCCTAACCGACTGATCGACTGCACCAGGGTTATCCGGGATGTGGTGAGTGCATTCTGCGATGTGCTGAGTCCGTCCGTGTTGGCGCGGGCCAAGCGGCAACTGGAGGTTTCAATACGCATGAGTATGGATTCCACGGATGCCAATATGATGCATCTGGGGACGCGTTTTGATGAGAAGAGGGTGCGGTCACAGGACGAATGGATGGAGCGCGTGCAACAAATTGGACTCGAAGAGCTTTGTTCATGGGCAAACGCTTGTCTTTGCGCGCCAGCCCTGTGGAGCTTTAGCGGTCCCGATGACGTTCTGCGGTTGCTACCGGAGGATTTGCAGGCCTAGGTCTGCGTAGCTACAGTGCCGCTACCAATGGCTATAAAATTGTGGAATAATATGAAAGAGGACATCGCCACCGCGTTTGACCGCGACCCTGCCGCGCGTTCAACGCTGGAGGTTATCGCAACGTACCCGGGTTTACATGCAATCTGGATGTTTCGCGTGGCCCATTGGCTATGGGTGCATCAGCTGAAATTTCCGGGCAGGCTCGTCTCACATCTTGCTCGCTGGTTGACTGGTATTGAGATTCATCCAGGGGCCATCATCGGGCGTCGGTTTTTTATTGACCATGGCATGGGTGTGGTCATCGGTGAGACGACGGAAATTGGCAATGATGTAACATTGTATCATGGCGTTACACTGGGCGGTACGACATGGGAGAAGAAAAAGCGCCATCCTACGCTCGGGGATGGTGTTATTATTGGCGCGGGTGCCAAGATCCTGGGTGCTATTACCATGGGTGAACAGGCTCGGATCGGGGCTAATTCAGTGGTGCTACAGGATGTGCCCGCGCATTCCACGGTCATCGGTATCCCCGGTATGATCGTCGGAAAAACCGAAACCATCATTGAGGGCGGAAAAATAAATCTGGACCATCATCTTATGCCGAACCCGGTGGCCGAGGCACTTCGACATGTATTAAAACTGCTTGATGACGTGAATGGGCGTATCGACGAGATCCATCCCGATGCTGGGAAAAGGGAGGGGGGCATGACGGATATCGAAAAGGACATGGAAAAAGAACATTCGGATCTGGATCGTTTTCTTGGCGGTGGCGGTATTTGATTTGGATGGCGGGAGGTTAGCTGGGCAATTGTTACCAATTGGGCGATAGCCATTGTCGCAGGGTACCCTGACCTTTGAATAACAATACAATATCGTAGGCGCCTGATTGTGTTGCTTTCGGGTTAGAAGGCGCATAGCCGGGTGAGAGGCGCTATTCATGAATCATTCTGGTTAAGTGGCTATATAATAGTTGACTAAAATAGTCGGGTATATAGAATATCCTTTTTTATAATCTCGGGTGTTATTGTACAAGTTATGAATCCTGAGAGTTGTAAAGGAGGTATGCATGCGTTTAACAAGTAAAGGCCGGTATGCGGTGTCAGCCATGGTGGACATTACCACGCATCAACATGAAGGACCGGTTAATCTGGCTGCGATTTCCGAGCGCCAGTTTATATCATTATCATACCTGGAACAGCTTTTTCGTCGTTTGCGCGAGAATGGATTGGTGAAAAGCGTACGCGGTCCTGGTGGCGGCTACCTGTTGAACAAGGATCCCGCGGAAATTTCCGTGGCCGATACCATCCGCGCCGTAGATGAGCAGATTCAAGCCACGCGTTGTGTTAATGCCCTGCGTGGTTGCCACCGCGGTCATCGCTGCGATACGCATGAATTGTGGGATGCTCTGGGTCAACATATCTATCGTTTTCTGGACGTCGTGACACTGACGGATGTGTGCGAGAAACGCGTACGGCTGGAGACGGTGGAACTCGCGCCTGTGGAGCAGTACCAACCAACCAACCCCCCGGAGCAGGAAATTACGATGCATGAGCGTGTTGCGGCGGTATCTTGACCATAATGCGACTTGCCCGCCGCTAGATACATCACTTGCGGCGATGCAATGTGTTGCCACACAAGCTTTCGGGAATCCTTCCAGTTTGCATTGGGCCGGGCGTGCCGCCCGGAGGGTTCTGGATGACGCGCGTGAGAAACTCGCGGCATTTATCGGCGTACAGAGCGGTAGCATCGTATTTACGTCTGGTGGTACCGAAGCTAACAACCTGGCTATTCATGGTTGGTGTTCAGTACAAAAACCAGGCCGGGTGATTGTATCAGCTATCGAGCATCCTTCTGTACTGCGGCCGCTGGAACGTCTGCAAAGGTCGGGCTGGGAGGTGATATGTCTACGCCCGGATAAACACGGTGTAGTGCGTGCAGAAGATGTGGCGGCAAATATGGATAAAAATACTCGTCTGGTGGCACTAATGGCGGCCAACAATGAGACTGGCGCGATTCAGCCAGTGGCGGAAGTGGGTGCGATTTGTCGGGAGAGAGGCGCGGCCTTTCTAGTAGATGCTGTGCAGGCTCTGGGAAAGACGGATATAAATGTGCGCGAATGGAATGCCGATTTCATTTCATTTTCCGCACACAAGATCGGTGGACCGAGAGGGGTCGGGGCGTTGATAATACGCCGGGGCCTTAAAATCAATGAGCTGACGCCCGGCGGGGGGCAGGAACGCAGGCGGCGTTCCGGCACGGAGAATGTACCCGGCATCGCAGGGTTTGCGGCAGCGCTGGGCAAGGTTCATTTTGGGAACTTGAAGCAGGTACGGGATACATTTGAGCGGGAACTGCATAAACAATTACCAAATGCGCGAGTGTTTTCAGAAGGTGTATCGCGTACGCCAAATACCAGCATGTTTTGTGTACCTGGTATGGAGGGCGAGACCTTACTGATGCAACTGGATTTGGCGGGGTTTGCTGTTGCTTCAGGTTCTGCTTGCGCATCGGGGAAGCGCGATCCATCACATGTATTGATGGCCATGGGCGCGGGCGACGAACGGGCACGCAGCAGCATCAGGGTCAGTTTTGGTCCTGGCAACACGGCAGATGATGCTATTGCACTGGTTAATGAACTAATTCGTATCCGTGCGCGACTTATGTCCATGGCGGGTGCAGTTCGAGGGTACACATAATGCAAAATAGACAAGTGATCAGGGCAGAGATCGGCCCAGTTGGCGGACCGGATATCCATCTGACGGACGCGGCGATTTCGCGCATGCGCGAGCAGAGCCGAGAACAGGGTTGTGCCGGGATCCACCTGTCGGTGAAGGAAACCGGATGTTCCGGGCTGGAATATGTGATGAATTTTGCCGAGGCACCGAATACCGACGATTTTATACTACCATTTGACGGCTTTTCGCTGTATGTGGATGGGCAGTCCTATAAAAAAGCGTTGGAGGGACTAACGGTGGATTTTCAAAAGGATGCTTTATCTGCGGGTTTCGTATTCATCAATCCGAACAAAAAAGGTGAGTGTGGCTGCGGCGTTTCTTTCAGCGTTTAAATGAAAATCATCGAAGAGTTTATACAGAAGGAATCTGCTGGTGGTATATTGTTAATATTAGCGGCTATTTCTGCGCTTATATTAAGCAATACGTTCATGTCACCACTGTATCAATCGTTCTTACATACCTCCGTAGAGATACGCGTCGGTTCCTTAAAGCTAGACAAGTCACTTTATCACTGGGTAAATGATGGTTTAATGGCGATTTTCTTTTTGTTGATTGGTTTGGAGGTCAAAAGGGAAATACTGGAAGGCCATTTATCATCCATGCGTCAAGTTGTACTGCCTGGAGTCGCCGCTATTGGTGGGATGCTTGTTCCAGCAGGAATTTACCTAGCTTTCAACTTGGATAACCCCATCGCAGTTCACGGGTGGGCAATACCAACGGCAACCGATATAGCTTTTGCATTAGGTGTCCTTTCTCTATTAGGGAACCGGGTTCCCGTTTCACTCAAGATATTTTTAATGGCATTGGCCATTATTGATGACTTGGGTGCCATCGTGATTATCGCTATTTTCTATACGACCAAACTGTCAATGCTATCTATTACCATCGCACTTGTTTCTCTAACCTCTTTAATTGCTTTTAATATTTTTGGCGTTACCAAAAAGGCTGCTTATTTTATCGTTGGCATCATCCTGTGGGTAAGTGTCCTTAAATCCGGGATACATGCGACTCTGGCCGGGGTGGTCTTAGCATTCACCATTCCATTGAATGCGAAAGATGAAAACAAACAACCCGTATCGCCACTTAAAGAAATAGAACATAACCTCCATTTTTGGGTCGCTTTCTTTGTTCTTCCTTTATTTGCTTTTGTTAATGCAGGTGTTGATATTACTAGAATCACTTTTAGCCAAATGTCCGGTTCCGTACCATTAGGAATCATGCTCGGGTTATTCATTGGCAAGCAGCTTGGCGTATTCGGTTTTAGCTGGGTCGCAATCAAACTTAAGCTGGCAAAATTACCGGAAGGCAGTAATTGGACACAGCTTTACGGAGTGTCAGTATTAACGGGTATTGGGTTCACCATGAGTCTATTTATTGTTTCCCTGGCATTTGAGGATGTCAGCATATTTCAATACACGGATAAATTAGGAATCCTTGCAGGGTCATTTATATCAGGGACCATTGGTTACGTGGTTCTAAGGAGCCAATTGAAAAACCCGTGAGCGGCATGGGCTGGCGGTACATTGTAGCGATTCATTGGAGGTGCAATGGAACACAGTTACCTGAATGATATGCTGGCAGTGCTGGCTTCGACCGTGTTGGCCGTGGCGCTATTCCTGCGTATGGGACTATCGCCAATCCTGGCCTATATCGCCGTTGGCGTAGCCGTAGGTCCGTTTGGTTTTGGTTTGGTCAGCAATGTCGAATATATTAGAATATTCGCCGAATTTGGTGTGGTGTTCCTGTTGTTCTCCATTGGTCTCGAATTCTCCGTACCATTATTGATGCGCATGAAATCAACCGTTCTGGGTTTGGGAAGCGCCCAGGTATGGTTGACGGTGGCAATCACCACGGCGGTAGCATTCTTGCTCGGACTCAAGCTAGAAAGTGCGCTGGTACTTGGCGGTATCATCACGATGTCTTCCACTGCGCTGGTCACTAAACAACTGGCTGATCAGACGGAATTACATACACGCCATGGTCGTAACAGCGTGGGTATCCTGTTGTTCCAGGATTTAATGGTAGCACCATTTTTGATTCTGGTTTCCAGTCTGACTGGCGCTGACAGCCATATATCATTGATGACTGTGGCTACCGCTGTGGCTGAAGCCGCGCTGGCGCTGGCGTTCATCTTTGCCTTTGGACGCTGGGTGCTGCGACCCCTGTTCAGGGAAGCGGCCAGATTTCACTCTGCCGAGTTGTTTACATTGACCGTGTTGCTGATTGTTCTTTGTTCATCCTGGATCACTTACCGTATTGGACTCTCCTTCGTGCTCGGCGCATTTCTGGCCGGGGTCATGCTCAGTGAGACCGAGTTCAGGCACCAGGTGGAATCAGAGATCCGGCCATTCAGAGATTTATTACTCGGCTTGTTTTTCATCACCATCGGCATGATGCTTGACACATCTGTTCTGTCCACAATCTGGCTACCGGCACTGGCTCTACTGATTGCCATGATCGTGTTCAAATGCGTGATTATCGCCATATTCTGTCGATTGGGAGGGCGGAATAACATCGTATCCATGCGTACAGGATTGATTCTGGCGCATGGAGGTGAATTTGGTTTTGCTATTCTGGTCATGGCCATGACCGGCGGCATCCTTAATTCGGGTACCGGGCAGGCTGTACTGGTGGCTATGCTGTTCAGTATGGTGCTGGCACCTGTTTTGATCCGTTACAATGGCGAAATCGCTACCCTCTTGTTACCCCGGTCCATGCAGTAGTCGTGGTTGTAAGGAAAAATGCATGCTTCAGGCAAGCTCTGTCCTTTACCCATAAGTCGTGCCCCAGAACCCTTGCGTACGGGTCAGACCAAGGCGCGGCACGCAGATAATGGTTATTCCATGAGCAAGTACCGCAACGCCGGTATGGCCCGTACGCAAGGGTTCCCACCGGGCGATTCGCTGGGGCATGACTTATGGGTAAAGGGCAAGTCTAGCTGATCCTATACCTGCAGAAAAAGAAAATATAGATAACCGGCAAAGCCACTCACCAGCAATACTCCATCAAGACGGCCAATTTTTCCCAGTTTTAAGCCGAAGGAAGCCGCGAACAAGGCAATGGTGAAGCCCAAGACGATCGGAAAATCGCGCAATAGCGCTTGCGGGTCGAAGGTGCCGGGATGGATCATGGCCGGCATGGCCAGCACGGCCAACAGATTGAATATATTCGATCCAATAATATTTCCGATCGCCAAATCTGTCTCGCCCTTCAGCACGCCTGCAATTGAGGCTACCAGTTCCGGCAGACTGGTCCCGATTGCCACAATGGTTAACCCGATCACCAGATCGCTGACACCGAGGGCATGGGCGATTCCTACCGCTCCCCATACCACCATGCGAGAGCTGCCCATGAGTACCAGCAACCCCGCGCCAAACCAGAAAACAGCTTGCCACGTACTCATTTGATTCGGAATGGAGTCAGTGAGTTCCTGTACCAGAGGATCACGCCTGTCTTTCAGGCCGATACGGGCAATCCATATCAGCACGAGCGCAAGCACTGCAATCAACATCATCCCGTCGATAAAGTCCAGATTACCATCCAACATCAGCACAAAGGCAAATACAGTGACCAGGAGCAGTACCGGCATTTCTCTGCGTAACGTTATCGACTTAACGGCTAGCGGCATGATTAACGCCGTAACTCCGATCACCAGTCCAATATTGGCGATATTGGAACCAAGCGCATTGCCGATACCAAGATCGCGGTTGTTATTCAGGGCCGCCATCGCGGCAACGACCATTTCAGGTAACGAGGTGCCGATACTAACAATCGTCAACCCGATGACCATGGGTGGTATGCGCAGATTCCTGGCCATCGAAGCCGCACCATCTATAAAACGGTCAGCGCCCCAGACCAACAGAAAAATACCGACCAGAATTGCTGCAACAGGCCACAACATGTTAGGTCACGGTAGTATCGCGTGGCGATATAACGATGATCGAGGAGATATTGGCAGGGGCAGGCGGCCAACGCCATTTCTCAGCATCAAACAATCATAACCTCAACCGTTACGGAATATGGTATTCGCCCGAAAATACGAGCGAAACAGTTCCTTCCAGTATCATTGCATTCTGTGTCCCGGACACGACGACATGGCCACCCGACATGTGGATGGTTTGTGGGCGAGTGTGTTTGTCGATGGCCCAAACGGCGGCTGCGATGGCACAGGCACCGCTACCACAGGCGGGGGTACGGCCCGCGCCGCGTTCGATAATATCCACATAAACATCGTCGTTAATTTGTCCACTGATTATTTCAATATTCCGATCTTCAGGAAAGTCTTCCATAACCTCGAAGAAAACGCGGTGCTGATTACCGATACAAACATCCACATAGCTACCGGCGTGATCTGTAACCGTTGCGGCGCCCATATGGATACGAATTCCACCCTGATGTTTTTCTGCCCGTATTGTCCGGTCCGTAATTTTTATAGATAGAGTGGAGGGCTCGTTATCTTCCAGTAGTAAGCCAGCGATACAGCGCAGGCCGTTACCGCAATTTTCCGCTTCGGAGCCATCGTTATTGAAAATTCGCAAGCGAATGTCGGCTTCGTCGTGCGGGAGTATGACCAGCAATTGATCACATCCGATACCATAACGGCGCTGCGTTATCTTGCGAATAAACTCACAAGTCGGGGCAGGTAATGGATATGAGCGCCCATCGAGAATGACAAAATCATTCCCCTGAGCCTGCATCTTGGAGAAGGGGAGGGTCGTCACAACTATTTTTCACCCGCATGCTCGACGACGACGGTGGTGTAGATGCCGCCTCGCACATTAAAGATAGCGGCGATTTTCAGATAATGCGGGTTGAGCAACCCGATCAGGTCGCTGGCGATCATATTCGTAACCTGCTCGTGGAAATGCCCTTCACTACGAAAGCTCCAGTAATAGAGCTTCAATGACTTTAATTCCACGCAAAGATGGCCTGGAATATAATCCAGCTTAATCTCGGCGAAGTCCGGCTGGCCCGTTTTCGGACACAGGCAGGTGAATTCAGGGGAAGTAATGTGGATATGGTAATCACGCTCGGGGTTGGGGTTCGGGAACGTTTCCATCTGTTTGGATGGCTTGGTTTTTGTTGGGATAGTTGACAATTCAGGCCTCAAAATGTGTGATGATATCAGTATAAATATTCGTCAAGGTTTTTAGTTCAGCAATGGCAACGCGCTCTCCAACCTGATGGATGGTAGAATTGGTGAGTCCCAACTCCGTCACGGGTACGCCTGCTGCCGCCAGAAAACGGCCATCGGAGGTTCCACCACCGGTATCGCGCCTGGTTATCATGCCGGTTACGCGTTGAATTGATGCTTCGACAAGATCAAGGAACGCGCCGTCAGGCGTGGAGAATGCTTCGGCCTGATGCTGAATATCCAGCATGACACTTGCGTTGGCGCAAGCTTCGACAATACGCTGCCGGATGCCATCATAATCAAGGCCTGGGTTATACCGGATATCAAGAGAAATCGAACATGATCCAGGTATGACATTGATCGCGCCTGTGCCAGCCTGAATATTGGTGATCTGACAGCTCGTAGGTGGAAAGCCGGGTGTTGCCCGACCCCAGTCTATGCGTGTGATCCGATCGAGAACCGGTGCTGCCAGGTGTATGGCATTGACGGCATCGTGCGGATAGGCGGAATGCCCCTGTTTTCCCTTAAATGTTGCGGCAACCTGTACCACGCCACGGCGGCCGCGGCGCACAACATCGCCAACCTGTTTCGAAGAGGATGGTTCGCCGACGATAGCCGCGTCGGGTAGCGCATCGTCTGTCTGCAGGGCCTCAACGATACGAACCGTACCGTCGATGGATTCTCCTTCCTCATCCGAGGTGATGAGTAACTGAATGGAGGGTAGGGGAATATTCTTCTCTATCAGTTGTTCCAGCGCTGCTAGCCAGCAGGCAATGCCCCCCTTCATGTCCTGTGCGCCACGCCCATATAATATATGATTCTCAATAATGGCTGCGAAGGGAGGGTGTGGCCATTCTTCGGCGGGGCCGCTTGGCACTACATCGGTATGCCCGGCAAATGCGAGGCAGCCTGTTTTCTCGCCATGGCGTCTGTAAATACTGTTCGTTACCCCGCCGGTATTGATGCGGACCCGGACAAACCCCAGTGGTCCCAGTACCAATTCGAGATAGTCCTGACAGCCACGGTCATCGGGTGTGGTGGATTGCCTTTGAATTAATTCGACGGCATGGAGGAGCGCGCTTGTATCAGGCATGGCTCAGACTTGCAGTCGGCAGAAATGGTGAGTATTAGGAGCCTCTTGCAAAACTCGTGAGCGGCGATCGGCTTCCCCACTTTGGCCCATTTCCGTGCTGAAATTCCGATGCATGGAACCACCATGCACCTCATTCCATCCCGACAATGGACTCAAAGTGTGGTTGCCGCTCATCCACCCAGAGTTTTGCAAGAGGCTCTTAATGGTCATGATTCGGTGCATTTATCCTGAAATCACGCAAGACTTCTTTCTTTGTGCCAAGTGTGCCGGCAGCAGCATAAAGTGTATGATCGACTTCAATCTTCAGCGCTGCGGCATTGCCACATGTTATCGTGAGAAATGGTGCATCACTTTTTAACGACAGGCTTTGTCCCGCGTGTAACAAAACTTCTTTAAGTAGCGATCCGGAAGGGTCGTATACCCGTAGCCAGACGGAAGACCCAATGGCCATCAGGCGGTAGTAATGGCGTGTTTGGATAGCCATTTTAGTGGTTACGGCCAGAGGGAACCCTTTCGTTATTCGGGGCAGGGTGGCGGAATTCGCTCTTGAGGCGGCCTGACTGGAGCCGGAAATGGTAGCAGCAGGTAGTTGATGTGGCAGGGATGGCAAAGTCGTACCCTTGACCGCCACTCCGGGAATGGGATGCGTTGTTGTCACGATCCTGTCCGCCAGGATGGTCGGACTCGTATTTGCGGCAAGTATTTTCGGTGGAGGCGTCTCATCTCCACTATTTTTCAGCGTATTAAATAGAATAAAAAGGAGTACAAAGAGAATGCCTACAGCCACGGCCCATATTTTGCTGGGAGCGATAGGCGGGTCGGGCATGGTGTAGGGTCGGGTAAGTTGATAGTCACTGGATTTCAACGCTTCAATATCTTCGTGGCAGTCTTCACCCAGAAGTGCGGCATACTGGCGCAGAAAAGCAAGGGCGTAGACCTCCTCAGGAAGATGGTGCCAGTCACCTCCCTCCAGCGCATGCAAGTAGACTTCGCTAATCTTTAGCTGCGCGGAAGCTTCTCTGATCGTTAGCTTCCTGCGTTTACGGGCGGAGCATAGCTGTTGTCCCAGACGAGCCTGAATCTGTTCCTTCGGTTCGTTAGCGGGTATTCCTTTGTCCGTCTGTTCTTTTTCTGTGTGTTCAGGGTTTGAGGGATCAGTCATTGTTATTCTGCCAGCCTTTTAATTTTTTCCTCAGCCCATGCTTTGTCCAGAGGGTCGGAAGCCATTTGATGAAAATGTTCCAATTGTTTTCTGACCTCAGAAGTATTTCCTTCTTTACGCAGCAGACCCAGCAGGCCTTCAAGGGCCTGACGATTGTCGGGTCTGTCGTGTAAGATGGTTTCATACAGGGCTTTGGCAAAAATGATACGTCCATAACGCGTATAAGCACGGGCTTCCCTGATCCGGGATATTCCCTGGCTGGGGTTGAGCCTGCGCGCCTGACGGTAGGCCGCAATGGCTTCATTAAAACGTTTCTGAAGCAGCAGGGCATCGCCGAGGTTGATGTAAGCGATATCAGGGTGGCGGTAACGCGGGTCATTCAGGGCTTTGCGGAAATATTTCTCAGCCACCTTCGGCTTGTTCATTTGCAACATCAACCCGCCATAGTTGTTATAGGTGGCGGAAGATGGATGGTGTTTGAGCGATTGCTGATAATATCCATTGGCCTTACTTAAATTACCGCGCAATTGCCAGGCATAGGCGAGCGCATCCAGTACGTCGGAACGATCCGGGGCCATGCTCTTGGCGAGTAGCAGTTCATCAAAAGCCTTGGGTAGATTTTTCTTGCTCAAGGCATCTACGCCGAGTTGATAATGAATGTCCACACGCCTGGTCTGGAGTTTTAGGCTCACCGATGGGTTCATATTTGCGCACGCGGATAAACTAACCGTCGTGAGCAACAGTACAGTACAAATCAATGGTTTTTTTTTCGAGCCGATGCGCATTACAGCAAATGCTTCACAAGGGCATGAACAGGCCTCAGCGCCTGGTCGTTCAAGGTCGTCATATCACTGATGATGGCATGTTCAAGCACTGAACGACAATTTTCCGCGCAGCGGTGGATATCTTCACCCAACGCAAAGAACGCGCACAGCATATTTTGAGCCTTGGCGACATTATCGCGCATAATTTCAAGAATATTGTTTACGCTGACATCCTCTTCCTCTTCATGCCAGCAATCATAATCGGTACTCATGGCTACCGTGGCATAGCAAATTTCCGCTTCCCGTGCGAGTTTGGCCTCGGGCATATTGGTCATGCCAATCACATCCATACCCCAGCCTCGATAGAGTTCGGACTCAGCCCTTGAAGAGAATTGAGGTCCTTGCATGGCCAGGTAAGCGCCCCCATCATGGATGGAGGTACCGATGTTGCGGCAAGCCTCCACCAATTGGGCACGCAGGCTGGCACATACGGGGTTCGCCATGGATACATGCGCAACTACAGGCCCGTCGAAGAATGTTGAGGCGCGGCCAGAGGTGCGGTCTACGAATTGGTCCACCAGCACAAAATCTCCCGGTTTAATTCTTTCCCGCAGTGAACCTACGGCGGATATGGAAATAATGCGCGAAACACCCGCCAGCTTCATGGCATAGATATTTGCACGATAATTGATGCGATGCGGTGGGATGGCGTGCCCCTGTCCGTGGCGCGGGAGGAAGACTACTTCGTGGTGGCCCATACGGGCCAATACCAATGGAGCTGAGGGTTGGCCATACGGTGTTTCGATATTGAGGCGGTCGAGTACTTCAATAGCTTCGATACCATACAAGCCGCTACCGCCAATAATGCCTATTCGATTATTCATTTTCCCCATCCGTTGTTGCACGAAGTGTATCCGATATGGTCACCATGATTACCTGACTGAAATTATTTTGAATAGCCCGGACCGGACTGTCCCTTTAGCTGGCCGCATGCAGCCATAATATCGTCTCCGCGAGAGCGCCTCACAGTGGCACGAATGCCTTTTTCAATCAAGGTTCTGGCAAATATATTCATATGTTGTTTCGAGGCGGCGGGGTAGGGCGCCCCGGGCCACGCGTTAAAGTGAATGAGATTAACGCGCTCCCGTTCTGGGTTAACAAACTGTATGAGTGCGTCCAGATCGGTATCCCGATCATTCACATCCGCAAGCATCACATATTCCAGCGTGATATGGCGTTGCTTGCCCAGCGGATAATCGTTGAGGCACGCGCGCAATACTTCAAGCGGATATTTACGATTGACGGGAACCAGCTCGTCACGTAAGTCGTTTCTGGCTGCATGCAGGGAAATCGCTAAATTTACGGGGTATGCTTCGCCCAGACGCTGGATCTGCGGCACAAGGCCCGACGTGGAAACGGTGATACGTCGCCGAGACAGATGAAGTCCGCCCTGGTCGAGGAGGATACGCAAGCTTCCATGTACACCGCCTTCATTCGCCAACGGCTCACCCATACCCATATAGACCACATGGGTGACATGCTGGTGCAGTGTTTCGCATAGTGGATCACGCCATATGTCGAGTTTGACGGCAAGAATTTGCGCCAGTATTTCACCTGCTGTCAGATTGGCCTCAAATCTCTGCGTTCCCGTATAACAAAAAGGACAATCCAGTACACACCCGACCTGTGAGGAAATACAGACTGTTCCCCGATGTTCATCAGGGATTAAAACAGTTTCCACCATGCCGCCGCGTTTTAGTTGAAACAGGTATTTACGCGTACCATCCGTGGATATCTGCCGCTTCACCAGCTCTAACGGCTCGCAGACCAGATGTTCGGAGAGCTTTCGGCGAAAATCGGCAGGCAGGTTGTGCATGGTCTCAGGATTGGAAACGCCCTTGTCCATCCATGTCCATACCTGTTTTGCACGATAAACAGGTTGCTGCATGGATATAATTTGGGCCATGAGTTCCGACAATGTTAGCGCGGGTAATTGCAGTCTGTTATCCGACATTTCCGCATTGTACAGCGAATGCCGTCTTCGGGTAGCATCCGCCTCCTATGTCTCTGGCTTCGGAAACCCCCGTCCCTGTTTCGCACGAGGATTTTTCGTGTATGCGGGACTTTGTACGGACGATGTGGAGGCTGAAACAGAATCCTGACTATCTGGCTATTTTGAAGGACCGGCTACCACGGGCCGCAGACATCGATCCTGAAACGCCCAGCGCGCTGATGGGATATGATTTTCATTTAACACCGGACGGACCAAAACTTATCGAAATTAACAACAATGCAGGCGGCCTTTATATTGGTGACGGAAGATGGCTGCCGCAGCCGAGCCTGCTCGAATGGCATGAACCGCTGACAGCGAGGCTGTGTAGCATGTTTCCTCATCCATGGCGGCATATTGCAGTCATGGATGAGGATGTGGCCCGGCAATATATGTATCCGGAAATGCTGGCCTATGCGACATTACTGGGCGATGAGGGTCGAAAGGTTTTCGTTGTCAGCCCTGAGGCCATTAGTATCCGGTCTGACGGATTATATGTTGAGAATATCAGGCTGGATGCGATTTATAACCGGCATACGGATTTTTATCTCAAGCATCCCGATCTCGCTCACATTCGCAAAGCCTATAAGGAACATCTGGTACAGTTGAATCCGCATCCACGCAGCTATGCCCTGTTGGGAGACAAGGGACGCATGGTGGACTGGTGGAGGAAAGGGCTTCTGGAAACCTTTCTCCCCCGGGAAGATGTCCGGTTCATTCGCCATATCGTACCAGAATCCCGGCGTCTGAAAGATGTGAGTCGGGATGCTATCTGGGATGAACGCAAACAATGGGTCTTCAAACCGGAAGCACGCCATGGTGGAAAGGGGGTTGTGCTGGGGAAGGCCATGAGCCGTAAGCGCTTCGCGGCGCTAGCGCCTGAAGAAACCATCCTCCAGCGCTATGTCCCGCCAGGCACTGTCAACCTGGAAGGGGTAGAATTCAAGTTGGATGTCCGGCTGTATACGCAGGGTTCCCGGTTGTTGGCTGTGGCGGGACGTATTTGGCGGGGACAGATGACCAATTTCCGCAGCGAAGGAAGTGGCTGGATTCCACTTTCAATCTAACCTGAACTATTCATAAATCGCCGTGATCAAGTGTCCATCGCACAAAAAAGGAATCAGGGCTATCAAGAATATGGAGCCAATCGGCCATGGAGTCACCGTTATCGTTCCCGTTTTGAATGAGGCGGGTCGCCTGTCATCCATGTTACAAGGCATCCATGGTTTGGGAGATAACGAGATTATCTTTGTGGATGGCGGGTCATCGGATGAAACACCTGTATTGCTGAAAAAAATGGCTGTGAAATGGATTTGCTCCAAATGTGGACGAGCAATTCAGATGAATACCGGAGCATCTGAATCCAAGTCGGATATTATTGTTTTTCTTCACATAGATACAGAGTTATCTTCAGGCCATATCGAGCATATCGAACGGGCAATGTCTGACCCCGATGTGGTGGGTGGACGTTTCGATGTACAGCTTTCCGGGGATCACCCCGCCTTTCGTGTGATTGAATGGTTTATCAATTGGCGTTCACGGCTTACCAGAATCAGCACCGGCGACCAGGCAATGTTTGTGCGCCGTAAAGTATTTGAACGCATGGGTGGTTTTCCTGAGCAGCCCCTGATGGAAGATGTGGAATTCTCGCGGCGTTTGAAGAGAGAAGGGCGTATAGCCTGTCTGCGCTCCAGGGTAAAAACATCCAGCCGCCGGTGGGAAAGACGCGGTATTGCGCGGACGATACTGTTAATGTGGTGGCTTAGGTTTCGCTATTGGCTCGGTGCCAGTCCGGCGACGTTGAAGCACTTTTACACGGACTGCCCATGATTCGCCCCATCATTTTTTGTAAGGCGCCCGTCGCGGGCGGGGTTAAAACCCGTTTACAACCACAGTATTCTCCCTTGGAGGCTGCAAATATCCACGCTGCCATGGCCACTTGCGTGATCAAGCGGGTGTTGCATTTGTTCCCTTATGCGTGGATTGCCACCGATGATCCATACCATTCTTTTTTCCGTCAGTTTGATGCATCCGTTCTACCGCAGGGGGAGGGTGACCTTGGCCTGCGTATGAGCCGGCTTGCCGAGCGCGCGGTCACATATGGCGCGCGAGGCGTGTTACTGTTGGGTACGGACAGCCCGCATATGAGTATTGCACGGCTGCACTGCGCCCTGCGTATGCTACGCCGGTATGACGTGATCCTCGGTCCCGTCGAAGACGGGGGGTATGATCTTCTGGCCATGCGCGGTTACAGAAAAAAAATATTCCAGGGCATCGCATGGGGGACATCCACAGCATTAAATGACACCATACATCAAGTATCGGAACTGGACCTTTCGTACCAGTGCCTAAGTATGGGCTTCGATGTGGACGTGCCGGAAGATCTTGCCAGATTGCTCCAGTCCGGTTTTGATATTAAATCCGGGCGGCTCGGAGGTTAGGAGCTGTGAATAAAGAAGATGGCCATTTCTCCATCCAGCCTATGCACCATCTTGACGCGCTGCTCCATCACAAAACATTCGATGTGGAGACCAACCCCAACCATCTCATGTTTTGTTCAATCAGATCACGACGATCTGACACATATTCAGACGCATAAACGGCTATGTTATTTGTTTAGGAGATTCATGGAGTTATAGAGTGTCTACAGATATCACTTCGGCCGACCCGCAAATAAAATCTCTCGCGCTGGTTGGAGGATACCCGCCTTTTGAAAATCTGCGTTTGAATGCGTACCACTGTTCGTATATTCTACGCCGCCTTGTCGAGGAAGTAGACGTCCCCATCGTCTAGTCGGCCTAGGACACCGCCCTTTCACGGCGGCAACACCGGTTCGAATCCGGTTGGGGACGCCAATAAAATCAAATAGTTACAGTAATGTGGGCGTTTTTTTTTAGCCTTTTAACGTCTTGCAAGACTCGCGAGCGGCAATCCCGCCTGGAGTTTTGCAAGAGACTCAAACAAGAATTAATTATTTTCAGGAGAACTCATGACCACCAATACAAGCAGGGAAACCCGCACGTTTCAGACCGAAGTCAAACAGTTGCTGGATTTGA
>CAZUWV010000018.1:0-24774 GCA_964624255.1 uncultured Zetaproteobacteria bacterium | reverse complement strand
AATTGGCCGCACGCCACCAGGCGTGAATACGTTGAAGCTCTTTCTCCGATGCGGGGTTATTTCTGGTGTAGTTCATTCGGTAATCCTCCTGTGCTATTTTGATTCTGTTTAATAAAGTGCTTCCAGTTCCCTTCTGAATTGTTTGTGTGCCTCGCGGCGTTTGATTTTCATGGTCGGGGTGAGCAATCCATCCCCAATATCCAATGGCTGAGCGTGGATGTAAATACGCCGAACTTGCTCATGTCGGGCCAGGTCCTCCAAATGTTTATTGACACGGGTCTGCAATGCCTTGCGCAGGCTATCGGACGTAGCCAAATGTTCCCAGTCCATTTTCGGCAGTCCTTCATCATGTGCCCATATCCTGCATGCTCCTTCTGCCGGTACAATCATGGCAACCAGATACGGCTTCTTATCGCCATAAATAATCACCTGCTCAATCATTTCCTCTGCCATCAGGCACCCCTCGATGCGTTGTGGTGCAATGTTTTCACCGCCTGAATTGACAATTATATCTTTTTTACGATCAATAATACGTAAATAGCCATCCGCATCCAGGCTCCCGATATCTCCGGTATGTAGCCAACCGTTGACGATGGCTTCATCGGTTTCTTTTCGACGTTTCCAGTAGCCGGACATCACATTGGGACCGCGGACAAGGATCTCGCCATCCCCGGCAATGGCTACCTCCATATTCATCACGGGCTTACCTACCGAACCCAAACGCCGATCGTCTACGGGATTAACGCTAATAAGTGGCGCGGCTTCCGTCATGCCGTAGCCCTCCAGGACTGGCATTCCCAGAGCCTTGAAGAATTCAGCCACCTCTGCATTAAGTGGTGCGCCACCGGAAACTATCAATCTTATTTTCCCTCCAAAACGAGCGCGTATTTTTCGCCCGATCAAATAGTCCAGCAAACGAAAGTAAATACTTCGCCACCGTGATGTGCCTGTATCTTCCTCCTTCGCGCCGAGGGTGAGAAATTTGTGAAACAGGCTTCGTTTAAGATGAGACTGTTTGGCCGCCTGGCCCAGTATTCGATTGCGGACTACCTCCAGGGCCCGTGGTACGGCGATGAAGATGGAGGGTTTGGCTTCGGCCATGTTTTTAGCCACGGTATCCGGGCGTTCGGCGAATGCGACAGAAATACCGAATGTATAGGGAAGGAAATGGCTGGCCATACGCTCCAGAGCATGCGGCAATGGCAAGAAAGACAGCATTTTATCGTCAGGCCTGAATGAGAAGACGCTAGGAATAGCTTTTAGATTGGCCAGGATATTACCATGTGAGAGCATGACCCCCTTGGGTTCACCCGTGGTTCCGGAGGTGTAGATCAGCGTTGCCAGGGTATCGCGACCTACGCTTTCCAGACGGGCCTCAAGCCTCGCTGCGTCCACTTTTCCCGTCTCCAGTTCAGCGAATAAACATAGTTTGTCTCCATCCACCATCGCGTCCATAGAGGACTCTCCCATGACATGGATGACCTCCAGATCAGGGCAGGAATTGGCGGCTTCGAGCAGGTGTCTGGCCACCTTGCCACATGAGGTGATGGCCAGTCTGGCACCGGAATCTTGTAGCACATAGACCATGTCCTGCGGCCTGTAGGAGCAGTATAACGGGACCGTTACTGCTCCAATAGACAGGATGGCATAATCGGCTACCGCCCATTCCGGCATATTTTCCATCAATAGAGCCACCCGGTCACCGGCTTTAATCCCGACGCGCATCAGACCCGTGGCGACATGACGAATGCGCGAATGCAAATGTTCGTATGTAACGGAGACATAGCCCTGATCTGCCCGATACCACTGGGCGGGACGATCAGGGCACCGTCTCGCCGTATCAAAAAAAGCCGCAGGCAGGCTTGTCGCGGTTTCCAGTACGGCCGTGTGGCCGGTAAGCAAGGTTATCTCCGTACTCTGGATGGAGAAATGGCCATGTTATTTATTTATAGCTCCTTATCCACCCGGAGCGTTGCAGGAGGCTTTGTGGCTAATCCGTTTCAGCAGGTTTGGGGGCCGGTGCTTCCGCGGCGACTCCCTTTTCTCTGGTTTCATTGTCTGCAGGCACCCCCTTTTTTACAGAACGAGGTATGGACGATTTTGCTGTGCGGTGGCTGGCAGCCTCCGTTTTTTTTGCGGCAGCTTTCTTCGTTTTCGGCTCGTCCAGCGCCATGTGTACCCGTAATGTCATATGCGTTATCACGATACCCGGAATGCTGGCAATGGCAGCCAGCAAACCGCCGAAGACAACCAGGGTAACAAGGTGTGCGATCCCTCCCCAAAATCCGGTAGAGGCCTGAATGGCCGCCATTTGTGGTCCTGCTACACTATGCCCCAACCCCCATGTGATCTGGAATCCCAGCCAGATGGGGGAAAGTGCCAGGGCGGCGACCAGCAGTGTTGCCAGCGCGCCGCCAAGATTGTAAATCAACAGTTCCGGTAACCGTTGACGCAGCAGCCGCCATAGAATATTGCGTAGCGCGTTGGTATCTACTTGTGAAATTGCTACGCGGGCGGCGATGTTGAATAACGCCAGCAGCAAGCTCGTAGCGACCACTGTGTTAAGCAGCAGCAGCGGTACGTCCACCAATGCCAGCCAGATTAAACCAAGGCCCGGAATCCTGGCTAACATCAGGATGAATAACTCCGCCAACAACAATGTCAGTAGGCCACCCGCGATCCAGGCTGGTAGCAATAGCAGGGACCGGGCACGCGACCATGCGAAGCACATGGCCTGCCTGGTGTTCGGGACGGATTGCCCCTGTATACCGATATATATTTGTCGGGCCAGTGCCGTCAGACCAAACAACATCCACAGCAAACAGGCAACGCCGCCAATAAAACGGAGAAAGATTTCGCTGGTGTCGGATGCGCCGCCCATGCTAAAGGCACCGTAGATAACCACCGCGATAATAATGGTTCCCGCCATGGTGATAATGAATGAAGGCTTCAGGGCGCTACGCGCGGCGACCATCATTTGACTCTGGTTAAAGTAACGCAATGGACAATTCTCCCTCTACTCTATTTTTTCCTCGCAACCCTTACCCGACAGGGCCCGATGCCCTACTTGGCAGTGTAGAGCGCCGTATGGATACTAACAACCACTGAATAGGTTACACTTTGGTTCCGTATGCATTCGAATTTTCTCCTGGTTGAGGTATGAAGCATGCAAGGCTACCATTTTGCTAAATGGGAGGGAGCGTTCCAATGAAGACGTTTCGATTTATGCACGATAGCGGCGACGCCCGACAAAATACATGGGGCTGGGCGACGATTTGCGACGTTGGCTGCAAAAGGAGACGACAATAATGCTAATCTATTCAATGTTGAAGTGGATCCTGAACAATTGACCCATGAGTATATTTTTCTGATTATCGTGGCTTACCTGCTTGGCGCCATTCCTTCCGGGCTGCTGTTGACGCGCTGGCTGACTGGCAAGGATCCGCGCGAGCACGGTAGTGGTAATATAGGTGCCACCAACGTGTCGCGCACGGGCGGAAAAGCCATTGGTCTGCTGACATTGGCCGCAGATGTCGGCAAGGGGGCTTTACCCGTTGCATGGGCTGTTGCGCATGCCGCTAGTGAAAGTGTGGTTGCATTGATTGCCGTCGCTGCTTTTTTGGGGCACATTTTTCCTATATATATTGGCTTTAGGGGAGGCAAGGGCGTTGCCACCATGTTTGGCGTATTACTGCCTTGGCAACCATGGATTGCCGCCATTGCTTTTTGTGTATGGTTACTGGTGTTGGGAACGTGGCGTTATGTCGCGTTGGCATCAATCATGGCTGGATTCACCTTGCCTGTATCGGCATGGCTATTGCATGCTTCGACCGCCTGTATAAGCGCTTCCACCCTGTTTTGCCTGCTCATGTTGATACGCCATCAGGGTAATATTCGCCGTATGATGGCGCGGGAAGAAGATAGAGTTGGGCAAAAATAGCGACAGGTCAGTCGATCTTGTCTCAGATGCGGCGTTACGATATGATCTGAAAACGTACTGTTTCCGGCAGGGGGTTACATGAAACTTCAAGACAAACCAGCTACCTTCCTGTTGTGGCTATTGTGCGCATTTCCCGTGCTCATGCTTTCGCAAGTATTGTCGCCATGGGTATCCGCGAGTGAGCTGACGCTACCGGGCCATGTGACCGCCTCCGACATCAAACCCCACCTTCCCCAGCCCTATACTGTCAAGAAGGGCGACACACTCTGGGATATTGCCAATTACTTCTTCAAAAAACCGAAAAAATGGCTGAGGATATGGGAGCTCAACCATTATATCAGCAACCCCGACCTGATTTATCCAGGCAATAAGATCTGGCTTAACATCCAAAAGGAGAAAGCGGGGCGAACAGGTGAGCCGACAGTGGCACGGTTACAGCCATCGGTACACATCAAGCCAGTGGAACGTCTGGAGGCGCCCGTTGATTCCAGTCTTCTGGTTACTGCCTTGAGACGGCATGATTTTATTTCGCCCGGGGCGGTGCAGGGTGTCGGATATATTCTCGGTTCTTCGAATGAGCGCATCAACTATGGCGCCAACGATGAGGTTTACCTCAAATTTAGCTCTCCCGTAAATGAAGGTGACATGTTCGATGTTTTTCGCGCGAGCCATCCAATCCATGATCCAAAAACGGGAAAAGTGACGGGTGTGCTGGTGAATCATCTGGGCCAGATAGAAGTTATTTCCCAATCACACGGAATAGCCAGGGGACGTGTCATCAAGTCGTTTGAGGAGATTTCTCGCGGTGATCGGCTCAGACCTGCGCATAACAGCGATACTCACATTACTCCCAGCTACCCCCCGCACCCGGTAAATGGCCGCGTGCTGTATATCCGCAACGATGCCACGGAAGCTGGTCAGCATCAGATTATTGGTATCAGCCTGGGTTTGGAAGATGGCATGAAGGCCGGAGCCATTCTTTCAGTGTACAGGGCGGGCCGCATGATTCGCGATACGATCAGCGGTAAAATGGTAGCGCTGCCGAAGGAAAAAGTTGGTGCGTTAATGGTGCTGGTTCCGCAGCAGGATGCATCCATTGCGCTGATAACTGAATCCACAGGTCCAATCAACCTGGGGGATTCGGTGCACAACCAGGTTAGACACTAAGTGGCTGTAGCGAAATAACATGATCATTTATACGCCTGAATATGTACCAGATTGTCGTGATGCGATTGAACAAAATCATGAGATGTAGCCTTTCTACATCGAATGTTTTGTGATTGAGCAACGCGTCGAGATGGTGCGTAGGCTGGATGGAGAAATGGGTATGTTATTTCGTTACAGACACCAACCTGTGAATCATGCCGGCTAGCCGCGCGGTATCAGGCTGGCTGCGGCTCAGTCTGATACATGGCATCGGCCCTCGTATTGGTCGCCAACTGGTTGGCGCCAGTGGCTCCATTGCGGCTGTGTGGGGTAACAGCCCGGCGGACTGGCGGCATATCGACAGTATCGGAGACAAGCTCATTCAAGTGCTTAAACAATCGGGTCCAGATCAGGCGTCACATATCCTCAGACAGTGCGAAGCAAGCGCCATTACCGTCATTTGTCCGGATGATGAAACCTGGCCTGCATTCGACGCTATGGATGACGCGCCGCTGGTGATGTTTGTCAAAGGTGACCCGATAACCCTGAACCATCCGAAATTATTGGCGGTTGTGGGTGCGCGCAAAGCTAGCCGGGAGGGGCGCATGCTGACCCGGCGGTGGTGTCGTTCCCTGGCCGGGCGCGGTATTGGTATTGTCAGCGGTATGGCTTATGGCGTTGATGCTGCGGCGCACGGCGGGACTCTGGAAGGTAATAATGCACCCACCATTGCTGTGCTGGGTTGCGGGTTGGCCGCATCCTTTAATCCCGAACAACAGCGCCAGGTTGCGGCTGTAGCCAACCATGGATGTGTCATCAGCGAATTTTTGCCGGAAATGGAAGCACGCCCCGAACATTTTCCCAGGCGCAACCGGATTATTGCAGGTCTGGCTACGGCCACGCTGGTGATGGAGGCAGATATTCGATCCGGCTCGCTCATTACCGCCCGCCAGGCTACGAGTTATGGGCGAGAGGTAATGGCTGTCCCCGGTTCCGTTCTGTCGGGTTACCATGCGGGCTGCCATCAGCTGATTCGCGATGGAGCGGCCCTGGTGGAATCCCCGGAGGATATTCTGCGCACCCTCAGGTGGCATGCCGATCCGACGCACTCAAAGGTTTCACATTATAAGCCTGCCAATATACCGGAAGCGGAGATTCTCAAGACCCTCCGAGGCGAAATCATGCACATCGACGCGCTATCCCGATACTGCGGCTTGACCGTCCCCGAACTTTCCCCCATCTTGCTCGCGCTTGAGCTACTCGGTGTTGTGGAAAGCCTGCCCGGCAGCCGCTACGCCATGGGCGGCGGGTAAAGCCGTTTTTCCGAATTAAAGTCAATGATGTTGTAAAAAGGCCGCTTGCGGCCTTTTTACTCTTCGGAGCGAATCGCAAAACCCTGGGTGAGGAAGCCAATCGCCGCTCACGCGTTTTACAATTGGTTCTCCGGAAAGCGAAAAGAAGGCATCAAGACTAAATGCTACTTGAGAGAGAGGTATTATTCATGAGTTCCGTTGTCGTCGTGGAGTCACCGGCCAAGGCCAAGACCATCGAAAAATATCTTGGGAAAGGCTATAAGGTATTGGCCTCTTATGGCCACGTCCGTGCGTTTCCCAAGAAGAACGGTTCGGTGGATCCTGAACAGGACTTTGCGCTACACTATGAAGTGATCGCGGACAAAAAAAAGCGCCTCGATGCCATCGAGAATGCCCTGAAGAAGGCCGATACGCTGATCCTCGCCAGCGATCTGGACCGCGAAGGTGAGGCCATAGCCTGGCATGTCAGTGAGGAACTGGCACGGCGCGGCGCGTTGAAGGATAAAACGGTGGAGCGCATCACTTTCCACGAAATTACCAAGAGGGCCATTACCGAAGCCATCGCGCATCCGCGCAGCATTGATTATCAACTGGTGGATGCACAACAGGCACGCAGCGCGCTGGATTATCTGGTCGGGTTTACCCTGTCACCGCTGTTATGGCGCAAGGTCAAGACGGGGTTGTCTGCTGGCAGGGTACAGTCGGTTGCCTTGCGCCTGATTTGCGAACGTGAACAGGAGATTCGTGCGTTCGTACCCAGGGAATATTGGGATGTAGAAACGGAGTGTAGTGCGCCTCATGGTATATTCAAGGCCAGGCTCCATGCACTGGACGGTAAAAACCTGGGGAAGTTTGCGCTGGCCGACGGTGTTGTCGCCCGCGCCGCCGAGCGCAGGGTCAAGGCGGGCATCTTCACCGTCGCCAGCGTTAGCAAGAAGAAGAAACGGCAGCATCCGTCGCCTCCGTTTATTACCTCAACCTTGCAAATGGAGGCTGCACGCAAGTTGGGGTTCACGGCGCGAAAAACTATGCAACTGGCGCAAAAACTGTATGAAGGCATTGATGTGGGTGGTGAACGTACCGGCCTGATTACTTATATGAGAACCGATTCGGTATCGTTGGCTGAGGAGTCCATGACTGATATGCGTGCGCATATCACGGAGCATTTCGGTGCCGATTACCTGCCGGACAAGCCGCGTCATTTCAAAACCAAAAGCAAAAATGCGCAGGAAGCGCATGAAGCCATCCGGCCTACCCTGATTGCACGCACGCCACAGGCAATGGAGAATGTACTTGATACCGATGCGGCCCGGTTGTATGAACTCATCTGGAAACGAGCGCTGGCTTGTCAGATGTCCCCCGCCGTTCTGGATCAGGTCAGTGCCGATATCACATCGGATGATGCGATGCTACGCGCCACAGGTTCGACCATCGCCTTCGATGGTTTCCGCAAGCTATACCTGGAAGGACGCGACGAGCCTGGCAAGGAGGAGGATACCGGTATGCTGCCACCCTTGACGGAAGGCGAATCCGTCCAGATTGAAAAAGCTGAGGCCAGACAGCATTTTACCGAACCCAAGCCGCGTTTTAGCGAAGCCAGTCTGGTCAAGGAGCTTGAAAGTCATGGTATCGGCCGACCCTCCACCTACGCTTCGGTTCTGAATGTATTACGGACCCGTAACTATGTGGAAATGGAGCGAAAACGTTTTGTACCCACCGATATTGGCGAAATCGTCAGTAAATTCCTGACAAAATACTTTGCCGACATCGTGGAGACCGGCTTTACGGCGGATATTGAGGATAAACTGGATGCTGTAGCGCGCGGCGAGGCGGAATGGAAACCATTATTGCGCGAATTCTGGACGCCATTCAAGGAACGCGTAGACCACACCATGGAGAACGTGAAACGTTCCGATGTTACCCACGAGGAAACCGACCAGGTTTGCCCTGAATGCGGCAAGCCCATGGCTATCAAGCTGGGGCGCTTCGGGCGTTTTCTGGCCTGTACAGGCTATCCTGAATGCAAGCATTCCCAGCCATTGGGCGGCAGTGACGAAGAGCAGGCTGAACCCGAGATGTCCGATCAGAAATGCGATAAATGCGGAGCTCCGATGGTTATTAAGCGTGGCCGCTACGGTAAATTTCTCGGATGTTCGGCTTATCCAGAATGCAAAAATATTCAACCGATGGAGAAGCCGAAGGACACCGGCATCCCCTGTCCTGAATGTGGCAAGGGGACATTTCTGGAGAAGAAATCCCGTCGCGGCAAGATTTTTTATTCCTGTTCCACCTATCCCAAATGCAAAAAGGCGCTGTGGAACAAGCCGATTGATCAACCTTGCCCGCAATGCGGCGCCCCGTTTGTCACGGAAAAGATTACCAAGAGGCGCGGGCTGGAACATGTATGCGCCGGGGAAGGGTGTGATTGGCGCGAGCAGGTCGAGACCTCCAAAACCATATAAAAACTATCAGTATGGAAGATATTCGTCCTGCCATGCAGGATGATCTGCAAGCCGTTTTCGAACTGAATATGGGCTCATTCGCTGAGGCATGGTCGCATCAGGCGATTTCTGACGTCATCAAGCATGGTTACGACCTGAATGTGTGGTATGCCACCCATGGAGAACTGCTTGCCTATTATCTCGGGCAGGATGTACTGGATGATGTGCATATCATGCAACTGGCCGTCGTACCCGCGTTTCGTCGACGGGGGCTGGGATTATGGCTGACCCGATATGTACTGGATAAAAAACACCGCGAAGGCATGCACCACGTCTGGCTGGAGGTGCGGGCATCCAATGTGGCGGCACAACGCCTTTACAGCGGTCTTGGTTTTCGTGTCAGAGGCACACGCAAGCATTACTATACGCAGAATGCTGCCGCCGGGTCCCCTCGTGAAGATGCGCTGCTTATGCGCTACGATATGTGAAAGCCAGTCAGTCGATACGGGTACGTTCTTCGATTTCCTGGGATGTTTTGCAGTCAATGCACAATGTGGTGACTGGCCTGGCTTGCAAACGTTTCACGCTGATGTCTCCACCGCAGCTTTCGCAAGCGCCGAAACTGCCATCCTTGATGCGGCCCATAGCCTGATCAATCTTTTTGATCAGTTTGCGTTCACGGTCACGGATGCGGAGGTCAAAATTTCGATCTGTTTCTATGGTCGCCTGGTCCGTCGGGTCAGGAAAAGCAGTTTGCTCTTCCTGATGCATGGTCTGGATGGTTTGATTCAGTCCGTCATCAAGTTCCCTGCGCCATGCGGAGAGCTGTTGTGAAAATTTGTCGAGTTGCATTTTGCTCAAAACCATTTTAAGCCTCCGGAATCCTCATTGTGTCACCATACATAATGCTATTCAGCCTGCATATATTCAAGCCTTTAATGCGGCTGAATTTTAAGGCGGCGAACCTTAGCGATTCGCGGTCCCCGTGTAAACGCGAGATAGCATATCTAGCACTTGCAAACAGATTGTTCCGACCGTATAGTGCCGCGCTCGCCGCCGGGATTATACGAGGGTTTACTATAGCCATGTTGCGGTACAACGAGATTACTTTAGTCAGAGATAACTCGCTCCGGATGCGCATCTGTTTCGGGGCAGATATTACCAAGAGAGGCGCCGTGTATTACGAAACTATCTTTATCGTCAACCCTGACGTTTCCAAAGAAAATACCGAGGCACTTACCGATGCGCTGGTCAAGCGCGTTGAGAAGGCCAGTGGTCGTATCGTTAAACGTGAGTATTGGGGCTCGCGTCCGCTGGCTTATCAGATCGCCAAGCGCAGACGTGGCCATTATGTTATGTTGGTTACGGATGGCGAACACGCTGCAGTGCAGGCGCTGGAGGAGAGCTTGCGCCTGGAAGAGCGCGTGCTACGCCTTTTAACCACCCGCTTGCGGGAACTTTCCGATGAACCATCACCGTTGCTCCGCCGCCAGATTAAAAGTGCTGAATCCGCCAAGAACGAAGATAAACCGGCGGAAGGAGGGGTGACAGAAGAAGCTGTCGCGAAAGAAAAAATCGCAGCTGCGGTCGAGGATAGCCGGGATGAAGATTCTCCGGTAGCGGATGCGGCGGAAAAGCCTGTTAAAGAGGGTGCGGCGGGAGAAGAAGCGGGAGACGGTGCCGTAGTCTGATCTGCTATGAACCCCGCAAACCAGGAGAACAGCGTTTGCTTACGCGGTGTGCTGGCGGATATACGTCAACGGTGGACTCCCGATGGAAGTCCGGCAGCGATTGCCTCGCTGCTTGTTTTCAGGCCTAACCTGGGCGCCGCGCGGGCAACAAGCGAATCGAGCCAGCCGATTCCCTTGCGGGCAACGGGCAAGGAAGCGCAGAAGTTGGCACGGCATGAAGGCCATCAGGTAGATATTAAGGGAAGGCTTCGACGGCGTTATTACAGTCGTCATGGCGAATCTCACTGGGGCCAGGTGGAAGTATGGGTGGATTGCTGCCAACCCGTATAATAGATGACATTTGTAAATGTTGAGAGGTATATGAAAATGGCCGAAGAGTCTGTGAAGACCACTGAAACAACCGCTGGGAGCCGTCCGGCTCCGCGGAGTGCCGAACGCCCTGCCGGTGGGCGCGAAGGAGCTCGTGGAGAGCGTCGTGGCGATGATCGCCGCCCGCCACCACGCCGTCCCCGTTATCCGCGCAAGCGAAAATTTTGCAGGTTCTGTGCTGATACGAGCATGCAAATCGACCATAAAAATCCGGATTTATTGAAGCAGTTTATTACAGACCGCTATAAAATCCTGCCAGCGCGCGTAACCGGGACTTGCGCCAAGCATCAGCGCGCATTGACGACGGCGGTAAAACGTGCCCGCAATCTGGCACTGCTTCCGTTTACACCGCTACATCACGATTGATTACACAGTCGGGCCGCCCGAATATTACCGGAAATGCTTTGGGTCCGATGCGTGCCTGCCCGCATGCAACGATGTTCTCTTTTCGGGGCAGCTTTGAGACTTGCTGATACGGGCATGGTGATATGACGCAGGATGTGCGCGTCATGCCATCGGCAGCTAAATGGGTATTGACCCACCGCCTTCCGTGTGCCTTGGTGGCGGCATTGATGTTCGGCGCGACACTTCGGTTCGCGGGTACGGGGTTATCTATCCCGCTGTTGGTGCTACATCTGCTTACGCCGGCATTGTTTGCCCTGATTACGTTGGGTGGCGGCGCGACATTTGGAACACAGGTGGCGGTTCTGGCCGCTGTATTGGTGAGTATTGCCGCGCATGCATCATTGGAACCGGGGCTTATGTTGTTGACCTTATACGGTCTGCTTCCTGTTCTGGCGGCATTCAGTCTGAACAGAGCGGGAGGTGTATCCAGAAGTGCGCAACACCTGGCTATTGGTTTGGGAACGGCGATGTTGGGCGTTTTGATGATGCTTGCATCCAGCCAGGATGTAACAGTAAGGGTATTTGTCGGGCATGCGTTGTCGCCTCTGTTTGACGCCATGCGAGAGCAGCGAACGATGGATGCGGCGCTGTTCCAGCGCATTCGCCATATTACGGTATGGATTTTTCCTGGCCTTATGGCGCTGAGCCTGTGGCTTGTCTGGTGGGGCAATGTCCTGCTGGCGCGCAGCGTTGCCATGTATTATGGGTTCTTCCGGGGCGATGTGCGGCCAGTGAGCGTCCTGAAGTTGGATTTGAAGGTAGCCTACCTGTTCCTGGCGCTTGTCGTCGCGGGTGCTGCGGCGCATGGAACAGTGCAGTACCTTGCGGTCAATACAGACTTGCTGATCGCCGGCCTGTTGTCGGCGCAGGGTCTGGCTGTCGCGCATACATGGTTACAAATACGGCGGATGAAGATGCTTGCGGTGCTGATATATATCGTACTGTTGATACAACCAGTGTTGGTACTACCCTTCACTATCATAGGCTTGTTTGATATCTGGTTCGATTACCGTCGTAATATGATACCGGAAAACGGAGGACAATGATGCAGTTAATTCTTTTAGAACGTATGGAAGGGCTTGGCAATGTTGGCGATGAAGTTACCGTGAAGTCCGGCTATGGGCGTAACTTCTTGCTGCCGCGTGGCAAGGCGGCGCTGGCCAATGATGCCAACCGCAAGGTATTTGAGCATCGCCGCGAACGGCTTGAAGAGAAGCAACACAATGCGCTGGAGCGTGCGCGGGCACTGGCTGAAAAACTCGCGGGTTTAAGCCTTTCCATTACTCGCGCCACCTCGGATGGTGAACGCCTGTACGGTTCGGTTTCCACGCATGAGCTGGCTGATTTACTGCGCGAAGCCGGTCATGAGATGGAACGGCGACAAATTCTCCTTGATGATGCCATTAAGGCTGTGGGTAAACATTCGTTCCGTGTGCGTTTGCACCCGGATGTTATCGCTGACCTCACCCTGATGGTTGACTCCGAGAATGTATGAGGAAATTCATAAGAGACCGTGATGCCTGATTCGGGTTTTCAGTCTTCGTCCTTTGGACGGACTTTAGATTTTTTTATATTTATATGCGACGGCGCTTGTGAATAATGCAGGGTAGTATTACGCCTGTCAGGGACACGTCTATTCGTGAGCGTGTCCCGCCGCATGCGCTTGATGCCGAGCTTGCAGTGCTGGGCGGGATCATGCTCGACCCTGAAGCACTGGAGCGGCTGGAAGGAAGCCTTCTTCCCGAACATTTTTATGCCGAACGCCATCGTTTGATTTTCAACGCCATGCAGGAACTGGCGGGCAAGGGTCGGCCGGTGGATGGGCTTACTGTCAAGGATTATCTGGAGCAACGCGGCCAACTGGACTCCTGTGGCGGTGAGAGCTATCTGGGCGAGTTGATTGGCGCTATCCCCACCGCTGCCAATGTCAATCATTATGGACACATTGTGCGGGAGCGCGCCGTACTGCGCGAATTGCTGAACGTGTGTTCCGGCGTTTCACGGAATGTTTACGAACAACCTGGCCTGGATGTTGGAGAACATCTGGATAAGGCCGAAATGGATGTTTTGGCCGTTGCAGAAAAATTTAGCCGTTCACGTCCTACCTTTAGTAAGATGAGCGACTTGATGGTGGAAGGCTACCATCAGTTGGAAAAACGCTATGCTGAAAAGAAGTCTATTACCGGTATCCCTACCGGTTTTCCAGACCTAGATGAGATTACATCAGGAATGCAACGAAGCGATCTTATCATCATTGCCGGGCGCCCCAGTATGGGAAAAACCGCATTCGCCATGAATCTTGCCCGCAATGCCGCCATGGAGGCCGAGGACGCCAGAGCGGTTGCTGTATTTTCACTGGAAATGTCCTGTCAACAAATCGCCCTGCGCATGCTGGCCAGTGAAGCCCGCGTCAATATGAAACTGCTGCGCACTGGACGCTTTTCCGCCGAGGACTGGCGCAAACTCGCGGCACATTCAGGTGCCCTGGCTGAATCGCCGATTTTTATTGACGATACGCCATCCATTTCCGTACTCGAACTACGCTCCAAATGTCGCCGCCTGAAGAGAGAGGCTGGCGGGCTTGATTTGATTATTATTGATTATCTGCAACTGATGAGTGGACGCCGCGATGCGGAGCGGCGCGAACAGGAAATCAGTGAAATTACACGGTCACTCAAGGGCCTGGCCAAGGAGCTTGATGTGCCGGTCATCGCTTTGTCCCAGCTTAACCGCTCGCTGGAATCGCGTGCTGACAAACGGCCCATGATGTCCGATCTGCGCGAGTCAGGTGCCATCGAACAGGATGCAGACGTTATCGCATTTATTTATCGTGACGAGGTGTATAACAGAAAACCGGAAAATGAAGGCTTGGCCGAGCTCATTATTTCCAAGCAACGTAACGGCCCAACGGGTGCCGTGAACCTCACGTTTTTGCACGAATACACCCGTTTCGAAAGCTACGCCGCGCGCGCAGGTTTTGACGACTAGGAGCCTGCCGGGCTTAGGGGGATCGTGGCGAGTAGGTGGGGAAGCGAGGTCAGAATAGCATGATTTTGAGGCACATAGTGGTAACCATGTAACGAAAAATAAGGATATTTTAGACTGCTTCCCTGCCGCGCAGTAGATTTCCCATAAGTCCGACGGCTCCTAGCTTGGACTATTCACAAACTGAAGTTTCACCTTTCTGAGATAAGATGAAGCCGCCATTCATAGGGAAACGGTTATTTAATGGCGGGTTTGCTCAGTTTCTAGCAAACTCCGGTTTAACTGAGAATAACAAAAGCAAGCACTTACGATTTTGTTATTCAAGAGCCCCGGCTAGGTAACGAGCTCACCGTCCGTCCGTTCGAGTCCCCTGCCAATTGGATCCGCATCCTTGTTACATACCATATTTGCGCATTATGGTCTGACGGGCTACGTTTGCTTCTGCTATAGTCGCGGAAAGGCTGGAGCACGGGAGGTGCCAACGTGGGTAGACACTGGCTAAGAAATGGTGTGGTGTGGTTCGGACTGATATGTGTGGTGGGATGGGTGCCCGTCGCGTTTGCGGGTGCCATGGAGGTTGAGGCTACGCAGAAAGTTGAGGATGCTGGCGAAGTCATGCGCGCCATTATGCGTAGCTCGGATAAGAGTATTCCCAGGGATTTGTTACGCCATGCGGCGGGGGCAGCCATTTTTCCCGGCGTCATCAAGGGCGGATTTTTCTTAGGTGGAAAATATGGCAGAGGCCTGCTGATGCGGCACAGCCTCAAAACGGGTCGCTGGTCGCCGCCCGCGTTCTATTCCATTGCGGCAGCTTCCTACGGCTTGCAATTCGGTGCGCAGTCTACTGATTTGGTCTTGGTAATTATGAATCGCCGGGGTATGAAGAGTTTAGTCAAGAGTGAATTTACGCTGGGTGTTGACGCCTCGGTAGCAGCTGGACCTATCGGCCGCAAGGCTCAGGCCAGTGTGGATGTGGAATTGAAAAGCGCCATTTACTCCTATTCCCGTTCCCGTGGCGCATTCATCGGTATTTCGTTGGGAGGTTCGAAGCTGAGTAGCCTCATCAAGTATAACGAGGGCTATTACGGTAAAGCGTTCACACCCAGGCAGATACTCTTCGAGGGTAAAGCGAAGGCCCCTAAATCTGCGTTAACGTTGATGGCCGATATGAGGGATTATGCAAAGTAAGGTATTTATATTGTCAGTGTCGGTGTTTATGGCCCAGATGATACGCCATATGGCCGCCTCTGTCGTTATAACGCTGTTATTGAAGTGTGGCTCAAACGTACGAGGTCGGGCAATGACAGGGGGGGGGGCGCGTTTCCCGCAAAGAAGTAAAAAAAGGTGGGCGCGATGATGACTTCCGGCGAAGTCATCATGTATGCTCCCGCCCATGGATAAAAAAGTAGCAATTCCAGGCCATCCGCGTGGTCGCATTCCATTTGCTCCCGAAGGCTGGCCTTTCCTTTTAATATGTACGGGCCTTTTGTTCATCGCTACTATGTTATGCTGGTATGTAACCGCTGTATTACTGGTCGTGCTGTTACTATTCATACTGAACTTCTTTCGCGACCCTGAACGACCAACGCCTGAGGGGACCGGCCTCTTTATCTCTCCGGCTGATGGCAGGGTGGTGCGAGCGGAGCAAGGGGAAGACGGTATTCGCGTAGACATTTTTATGAATGTGTTTGACGTACATGTGAACCGGGCACCAATATCCGGGCGCATCACGCATATGCGGTATACGCCGGGTACGTTCGTCAATGCTGCCCATGAACAAGCAGGTGAGCACAATGAACGTAACCGCTTCGAAATGGAAACGTCGGATGGCTTTTCGGTCGGTTTTACGCAAATCGCCGGGCTGGTGGCGCGCCGTATTGTGTCGTATGTTGCCGTTGGCGACTGTGTGAAAGCAGGTCAGCGCATTGGTATGATACGCTTCGGCTCTCGTGTTAATTGCGAGATACCTCCCGGTTTTGTCCTGAAGATAAGGAGGGGGGAACGGGTTACGGCGGGCGCGACTATCCTCGCGCAGAGAGAAAAAACCGGGGTATGAATAATGAATAAGCCATCGACCGTGAAGGAGCGCGGCATCTATCTGCTGCCCAGCCTGTTTACCACTGGCGGGCTGTTTTCCGGATTTTATGCCTTGATTGCTGCTGTGCAGGGACGTTACGAACTTGCCGCGTGGGCACTCATCGCCGCAGCTATATTCGATATGCTGGATGGTCAGGTCGCCCGCCTGTTGCATGCCGAATCTGATTTTGGTGCCCAATATGATTCCCTGTGCGACATGCTGTCATTTGGTATCGCACCCGCTGTTCTCGTTTATCTGTGGGCGCTGGTACCCCTGCATAAGGCTGGCTGGCTGGCGGCATTTCTGGTCGCCGCCTGTGCTGCGCTCCGACTGGCCCGCTTCAATGTTCAACAGGGTACGCAAAGCAAGCGCTATTTCAACGGCTTGCCGACACCTGCCGCCGCCATGCTCATCGCTACGGCTGTGCTGTTTCATGAAGGTAATAATATGGGCCCGGTCCCATCGTTGTGGTTTGCTATCTCCATAGCGTTGGCATGGCTGATGATCAGCCGCGTACCCTTCTTTGCCGGTAAGGATGTGGATTTGAAGAAGCGGCGCCCCGCAGTCCTTCTTCTCGCGATGCTGGCGTTAATCGTGTTTATCATGATAAATCCACACATGAACCTGTTTGTGCTCGCGCTGGCTTATTGTATTCACGGCCCCATGCTTGCGCTTAGAGAATGGAAGAGAAGGCGGAAATCCGGAAGCGGCGACGATGATGAAGAAAAAAACGATGAGGCACAGGCGGGTTGACAGTATCTAGAGTGGGTGCTCTACTCTGCCCATGTTTTACACTTCATCCGCGCTTTTCGGCAATGGCTTGCTACTATCATACCAGTGCAGACTGTGGCCTATGAGGTATTAATCCGGGGAGTTTTCCTCATGTATTATCGACACAGGCCGCAGCTTATCCCTGCGGCCTGTGTTATTTTACGGTCTGGAAATTGCGGTGTGAGCTGCGATTTCGTCGAAGGCTCGCCGAAGCTGGGGGGCCGTAACGAAGGAAGGGGCGGACAAGGGTATGGCGGTATTTATGAGTAATACGGACCAGGAGGTTTGTTGGAAGTTCGACAGCCTCCTGGTCCCGAAAGATAAGGGGCTTTATTATGTCTGACCGTTTATACATTTTTGATACTACCCTGCGCGATGGAGAGCAGTCGCCTGGATGTTCCATGAACCTGGAGGAAAAGCTGCGCGTGGCACGCAGTCTCGCGGTGTTGGGTGTGGATATTATCGAGGCGGGCTTTCCGGTTGCTTCACCAGGTGATTTCGAAGCCGTGTATCGTATTGCCTCGGAAATTCACGGGCCAACCATCGCCGGGTTAGCCCGTGCGCACCCAAAAGACATTGAGCGCGCTGCCGAAGCAGTACGACCAGCGGAAAAGGCACGTATTCATACCTTTGTTGCCACCAGCCCCATCCATATGGAGGCGAAATTGCGTATGAAACCGGACGAAGTGCTGGATATGGCGGTTGCGTCAGTCAAACAGGCAAGATCACTGGTCCCCGAGGTTGAGTTTTCGGCTGAGGATGCCGGACGTACTGACATGGATTTTCTGTGCCGTATCGTCGAATCGACCATTGCCGCCGGAGCGCGGGTTATCAATATTCCGGATACGGTGGGCTATATGACGCCGCGAGAATTCGGTGGACGTATCCGCGAATTGCGTGAACGGGTTCCAAATTCCGACCAGGCAATTTTTTCCGTGCATTGTCACAACGATCTGGGGCTGTCCGTCGCCAATTCACTGGCGGCTGTGGAAAATGGTGCAAGGCAGGTCGAATGTACCATCAACGGGTTGGGCGAGAGGGCTGGCAATGCATCGCTGGAAGAGGTCGTGATGATTCTCCGTACGCGTTCGGACCTCTACGACATTGAGACGGGCATTGATACAACGAAGATTGTGCCGACATCGAAACTGGTCAGCCAAATCACTGGCATGCCGGTGCAGCCGAATAAGGCTATCGTCGGGGCCAATGCCTTCGCGCACGAGGCCGGGATCCATCAGGATGGTATGCTGAAGCACCATAAGACCTATGAGATTATGACGCCGGAATCGGTCGGCTGGGTGACTAACCGTATGGTCCTGGGAAAACATTCGGGGCGCGCGGCGCTTAAATCACGTTATGATGAATTGGGTGTGGACGTGGATAGGGATGCGCTTAATGCCATTTTTAGGCGATTCAAGGCTTTGGCGGACAAGAAGAAAGAGGTGTTCGACGAGGATCTGATGTCCATTCTGGAGCATGTTGAAGAAGTCGAACCTGAACGTATCAAGTTGTCCAGCCTGCATGTTGCATCCGGCACTAGGGATGCACCTGTCGCCGCCATTGAGCTGGAGATTGAGGGAAAATTGCACAAGGCCACTGGTGAGGGGGATGGTCCGGTGGATGCCGCTTTCAAGGCGATTAATTCGCTGGTTGAACCGAATGGCAAGCTGTTGCTCTACGCGGTAAATGCCATTACCGCCGGCACTGATGCTCAGGGTGAGGTGACCGTTCGTTTGCAGAATGCAGGATATATTGTGAATGGCCAGGGTAAGGATACGGATATTGTCGTTGCTTCTGCCAAGGCATTGATTGCTGCATTGAACAAGTTACCGGATATGCACGCCAGAAAGATACATGCCCAGTATTCGGGCGTTTAATCCGAATTTCTCATTAACCTGCATTATTCATGAATCGCCGCGATGATTGCGCCGGGCCTTTGTTCGCAACGGATTCCAAGGAAGGAGGCCGTAGCCATGCATACGGACGACCGACGAGGGATTCGGTGCGAACAAAGGAACAAGCAAGGGCACGGTAGAATTCATGAATAATACAGGTTAGAGAGTCTCTTGCAAAACTCTGGGTGGATGCGCGGCAATCCTACTTTGGGTCCATTTTCGGGAAGCAAACGACGCTGTCCCGCCGTGTGGTAGGGTTGTATGTTTGGTGTTTATTTACATGGTGGTTCCATGAACCGAAAGTCCAGCTCGGACAAAAAGGCCGCAGGCCGTTTGGATGCTCATAAGGGTGGGACGCAAGCCTTGAGGGCTAACGGTCCGAATCCAATGGGCCAACGTGGGGAAGCCGATCGCCGCTCACGGGTTTTGCAAGAGGCTCATTACCCTGTCCTTTTGTTTTTCAGGGGACGTTCGATGTGTAGGGTACATCCATCATGGAGGAAGTGTGAAACGCGAACTTGAAGCATCGCTGCAACTGGCTGCGGAAACTCTGTTGTCGGAACATGGCGAAAAACATGGCGTGCGGGTTGCGCTAACCCGCCCCAGAACAAAGGATCACGGAGATTATGCCGCCAATGTGGCTATGTCACTGGCCGGACGCCTTGGTATGAAACCTCATGAGGCTGCGCAACGTTTGCTCGAACGGGTGCAATGGCCGCTATGTGTGGTCAAAACGGAGATCGCCGGTCCTGGCTTTATCAATATTTATCTGCAACAGGCATCAGAGGCCTCCATTCTGACGGAAATTGTGGCACAAGGCGTTCATTATGGCTGCGTTGCGGCGGGTGCGCATGCACCACGCGCCTGTGTCGAATTCGTATCGGCTAATCCGACCGGACCGATGCATGTCGGACATGGACGTGGCGCGGTCGTAGGCGATGCGCTGGCCAGTGTCATGCAGGCGCGCGGCGTGTTTGTGTGCCGGGAATATTATATCAATGATGCGGGCAATCAAATTGGCATTTTGGCTGATTCGGTTTGGTTGCGTATGCGTGAATTGCAGGGCGAACGCATTGACATGCCGGATGTGTGTTATCCGGGTGAATATGTCGTGGATGCGGCCAAAACCATTTTAGGGCGGCGCTGCTTCACGGAACTCCGGGCCATGCGGAGGGAAGAGCGTCACATGTGGCTTGGTTGCGAGGCCGTCAAGGCAATGATGATCATGATCCGCAATGATTTACAGGCCATCGGCATTACATTTGATGAATATTTCTCGGAGAAAGATCTACATCAGTCCGGGAAGGTATCCGGCCTGCTTGAACAATTAAGGGCGGATGGTTTAATTTATATGGGAACGCTTCCTCCTCCCAAAGGTAAGCAGGTCGAAAATTATCAGCCGGTGGAGCAATGGCTGTTCCGGACGACGAAATTTGGCGATGATGTAGATCGCCCATTGGCGAAAAAGGATGGAACACCCACCTATTTTGCCGCTGATATCGCCTATCACATGGATAAGCATGAGCGGAGATTCGATCAGTTGGTGGATGTGTGGGGTGCGGATCATGGCGGTTACGTTACCCGCGTACAGGCGGCCATGCAGGCGCTGACGGGTGAGAAACATCAGCCGCAGGTGGTACTTGTACAGATGGTTAATTTGACCCGTGACGGCAAGCCTGTACGCATGTCCAAGCGGGCCGGAACCTTTGTGACATTGCGCGAAGTGGTGGATGAAGTGGGTAGGGATGCCGTACGCTTCAATTTTCTTACCCGGCGCGCTGAAAGCCAGCTCGACTTTGATTTGGAAACGGCCAAGCAAAGGAATGACGAGAACCCGGTTTATTATGTGCAATATGCACATGCCCGCGTGTGCGCCATTCTGCGTAAGGCAGCTGAGGAGGGCGTGCGCAGGTTTGAACCGGAGAGGGTGGACGTGTCATTGCTCGTGACGGAAGAGGAAACCTCATTGATCAGGCAGCTTCTGGCTTACCCCGATGTTCTGGACGTTGCGGCCAAGCGTCTGGAACCGTACCGCGTAGCCGTTTATTTAATGCGTTTGGCGGCGATTTTACATCGATATTACCATAAACATCGCGTCATTGTAGAGGATGCCGGATTGGTACAAGCCAGGTTGCTGCTGGTGCGTGCGGTGCAGCAGGTATTGATGAACGGGTTGATGTTATTAGGTGTTTCCGCACCTGAGGTGATGTGATAGCGCGCAAGGATTTTGCCAGGGTGCAAGCACCGGGGGCGGAGGGCCATGGAATGAGGAATATGCGAAGTATATTCGTGGTTGCGGGTATGTTGGCCGTTGTAGGCCTTAGCTTTATCGGTGGCATCGTATTGGGAGAGAAACAGGGGATGGAAAAGGCGGAGTATGCGGGGAAGAAACGCCTGCTACAGCGCATTGAGACGCAACGTCATGAACTTGATATACTGAAAAAAAAGGATGGTGGGCAAAAGCATCGGCTTGCCCGGATGGAGACGCAGGTTGGAGATCTAACTTTTTACAATACGTTACCCAACCAGAAAGTGGCACCGGCACCTTTGGGTACGTCACAAAACAGTCTAGGCCATGAAGGGGTAGCGGCAGATATTATCCGGCACGGGCCGGCTCACCGGAGAACGCAGCCCGTACCCGGTGGAGCATTCAGGCTCCAAGTTGGATCATACCATCGCAAGGCGGACGCGGATAATCTCAAAAAACAATTCAAGCAGCAGGGTCTTCGAGCTGTTGTCGAGAAAACTGTGGTGCCGGGTATGGGTTTATGGTTCCGGGTTTATACAGGGCCTTACGCCAACAGGCGCATGGCCGGGCAAGCCAGATTACGGGTGCAGACAACGATGCATATCACGGGTCTGCTGCTACATGATTAGCCATCATGCAGCCTGAGAGGCGACCTCCGGATTTCAGGAGCATGGATGCGCACCACTGGGTTAACGGGGTTTTACGCCGTGATTGTATCATGACCCCTCTTGCCGGCGATGGCTCCTTCCGCCGGTATTTCAGGGTCAGTGATCAGGAAAAAACCTTTGTGCTGATGGATGTACTGCCCGAGAAAGAGGATGTGATGCCTTTTCTGGATATTCGCCGCTGGCTTGAGGGGGCGGGGGTGCGCGTACCGCACCTGGTGGCGGAGGATAGGTCGCGAGGATTTTTACTGCTGGAAGATTTTGGCGATGTAACGTGGGCTGCATACTTGGAAGATCATTCTGACCCTTCGACCCTGCTGGAAGATGCGTTCCGGCAGCTTCGACGTTTGCAATCTCGCGCGCCCACTTTCGGGCTTGCTGTGTTCGACGAAATGCGAATGCGCGTCGAATGCGATCTCTATCTGGACTGGTATTTACCGCATGTGGCAGCCCACGAGCCGTCAGAGGAAGAACGATGGACATTCCACAATGCGATGGATTCCATGTCTAAAATCATTGCCGCACTGCCACGTGTTCCCGTACACTTGGATTATCATAGCCGCAATTTGATGCTGCCGGGGGGTGTTTTGCCTTTGGGTGTGATTGACTTTCAGGATGCGGTTATGGGTCCCGTGACCTATGATGCAGCTTCATTGTTGTATGATTGCTATCAGGATTATCCGGAAGAGCTGCGCCGGAGGTGGAGCCTGCATTTTTTTGGATTGTTACCTCATCATTTACGCTCGTTTTTTACGGATTTCAATGTATGGCATCGGGCGCTACGGCTTACCGCACTGCAGCGTCATATCAAAGCGGTTGGCATATTCGCGCGCCTGGCGTATCGCGATGGAAAACGCCGGTTTCTGGATGAAATTCCTCTTACGCGCAAGCATATAGAGGAAGAGCTTGATGCGTTGGGAATGAAAGCGGGGGAATTTTATCTTCTGCGCAGGGAGCCCGTATTATTGATGGCTGGGAGGAAAGGTGAATAAGAAAAACTATGCACTGTTGATTGATGCGGATAATTCGCCGGCGTCCAAAATTGATGTGGTGTTGGCGGAAATAGCAAAACACGGGGTTGTTAACATTCGTCGCGCTTACGGCAATTGGAAAAGTTCGACGCTGAAAGGGTGGGAGAAGCTGCTTCACGAACATGCGATTCAGCCCATACAACAGTTTGATTATACCAAGGGAAAGAACTCGACGGATATTGCTATGGTCATTGACGCAATGGATTTGCTTCTTTCGAAGAAAATGGATGGTTTCTGTATCATGTCCAGTGACAGTGATTTTACGCCGCTGGTGATGCGGGTGCGCGCAGAAGGTAAGGATGTTCTTGGGTTTGGAGAGAAGAAGACACCTTCACCTTTCGTCAATGCGTGTTCAACATTCCTTTATCTGGAACAGATTGGTTCCGGCGATGATAAGATCGGGGAAAAAAAGTTTTTGGGCAGAAGTACGCATGAGCAGAAGAAAACGACGGCGGAACTTAGGGCTGACACGAAACTGGTGATGCTCTTGAGGAGTGCCGTAGAGAATGCGGAAGATGATGATGGATGGTCGGGGCTCGGAAGGGTGGGAAGTTATATCATCAATCAGGCATCTTTCGACTCCAGAAATTATGGATACAGGAAACTCGTCGATCTTGTCGTCGCAAGCGACCTGTTCGAAATTGAGATGAGAGGGGAAGACTTCCCCCAGCCCTATGTCCGCGATAAGAGGAAGAAGAAATAGCCCGGCGATGGTGCGGGAGGTGTTGAGGGCAGGTGACGGGCAAATTTGGGTTAATTCTCGTAAGGTTCTCGACCAGTTTCAGAGCTTGTGTCAGTGTTTCCGAAAGAAGGTATAAAATTAACAGGTATATGTCCTGTCCTGCGAGGTTGTAATGCAAATTGGTAAACACATGGTTGTAGCCATTGACTACACGTTAACGAATAAGGACGGCGAAGTGCTGGACTCGTCCAGGGGGCAGGAGCCTTTGTCCTACATCCATGGTATCGGGTTTATGATCCCGGGGCTTGAGAACGCTCTGGAAGGTAAATCCGCGGGTGATTCGCTATCCGTTACAGTGGAGCCCAGGGATGGCTACGGCGAGCGCGATGAGGAACTGGCTAAGGTGGTGGAACGGGCGATGTTCGGGGATATTGAGAAGCTTGAAGAGGGTATGCAGTTCCAGGCGGATAGTGATGAAGGGATCGAAGTGGTAACCATCATTGCTGTGGATGGTGATACGGTAAGGGTGGACGGTAATCATCCCATGGCCGGGATGAGGCTAAATTTTGAGGTTCAGGTCGTCGATGTACGTAATGCGAATCAGGAGGAGATCGACCATGGCCATGTGCATGAGGCTCACTAGCTGCGTTACCTTTTCATGATTGACGGATTGGGTATCGGAGCTTATGTTCCGCCGCCTTCTGCAAAAGAATATGGATTATTCAGAGCCTCTTGCAAAACTCTGGGTGGATGAGCGGCAATCCCACTTTGAGACCATTTTCGGGATTGAATGAGCTGCATGGTGGTTCCATGGAGCGAAATTCAAGCTCGGAAATGAGCCGAAGTGGGGAAGCCGATCGCCGCTCATGAGTTTTGCAAGAGGCTCTTCAGAAGGGTTTTGCATGACGGGGCGTAGCGCAGCCTGGTAGCGCATCTGCTTTGGGAGCAGAGGGTCGGAGGTTCGAATCCTCTCGCCCCGACCATTTTTTATGCAACCTTCGCGCAGAATTTTAGTACGTTCGTATGTTCCAAGCTGTGCGGCTCATGGATAGTGCGGCTTGAGGCTTGCGCCTGTAGCTCAACAGGATAGAGCAACGGCCTTCTAAGCCGTAGGT
>CAZUWV010000017.1:0-25376 GCA_964624255.1 uncultured Zetaproteobacteria bacterium | reverse complement strand
TGGATTGTGCGGTCTTAATCGCCATAGGTGTGACCATAGAGGGGAAGCGAGAGGTTGCTGGGCTGTTCGGTCGCATTAAGCGAGGCTGAGGTGCATTGGCGGGCGTTCATGAGTGGTCTGCAGGAACGAGGTCTGCACGGCGTTAAGTTGGTTCATCCGGCAATGGCTTGGGCCTCTTGCAAATTTATCCACAAAGGCTGTGGATAAATGACTGAATAACATTAAATAATGCATGATTTCATTTGTGGAAAAACTTGTCGCGATACAATGCCTATTTTTTCATCATTTCTAGAAATCTCATATATTAAGAGGGGTTAGGAAAATGTGCATAACTGTTATCCTCACATACACACCTCATATGAATATATATTCATCCAGCATGGAAGCCAGTGGATAAAGCTGCGCTACATGGCACGGGGTTTGCCGGAAATATCCTGATATATCAGGATATTTCGCTATATGGCCTGAGCCGCTCATGAATAGTCCAGGATAGTTACCACGATGTGTATCCCGCTAAATATGTTCCCGCGTTTTATGGAAAATAATATCCGGCCATTGCTCGATGGTGTAGTTCAGTTTCCATGCATTGGGTGCCAGGTAGGCCAGGCATCCATTTGCATCTTCGGCCAGGCTGGCCTCAAACAGGCGCTTAAACTCCGTCATCTTCCTGGCGTCATTGCAGGAAATCCAGCGCGCCACCTGAAAGTCGGTACCAACATAATCGGCATCCACCTTGTACTCAGCTTTTAAACGCGCGACAGTAACATCGAACTGCAATATGCCGACGGCACCCAACAGGTAGTCCCCACTCAGCAGTGTTTTAAAAACCTGGACCGCGCCCTCTTCGGACAGTTGTACCAGACCCTTGTGCAATTGCTTACGCCTCATGGGATCGCGCAATCGGACACGACGGAACATTTCCGGCGCAAAATTTGGAATACCGGTAAAATTTAATCGCTCCCGTGTCGTTAGGGTATCACCGATTCTAATCGTTCCGTGATTATGGATACCGATGATGTCGCCAGGCCATGCCTCCTCGATATGAGTGCGGTCCTGCGCCATAAAGATAGTGGCATTGGTCAGTTTCATATCCTTGTTGATACGATGGTGGCGAACGCTCATGCCTCTCTCGAATTTACCTGAACAAATACGGAAGAATGCGATACGGTCACGATGTGCCGGATCCATATTGGCCTGGATTTTGAAAGCGAAGGCCGAGAAACCTTCCTCCTCAGGATCAACCATTCGTTCTTCCGCTTCGCGCGGACCTGGGGTTGGTGCAAACTCAACGAAGGCGTCCAGCAGCTCTTTGACGCCAAAATTATTAACGGCACTACCGAAAAAAACGGGCGTTTGTGATCCGGTCAGGAAATGTTTCAATTCAAATGGGTTGGCGGCACCCTCCAGCAGTTCGATTTCCTCACGCAATTCATCAGCCTGTGACCCGAGTAATTCATCCAGTGCTGCATCATCCAGGTCCGCGATATGGACCGCCTCAAAATCGCGGGTCTCGGCACCAGCACTAAATAGATTCAGTTCCTTCCTGTACAGATTGTATACCCCTTTGAATGTCTTGCCCATGCCGATAGGCCACGACATGGGTGCACATTCAAGCTGTAGCTTGTCTTCGATCTCACCCAAAATATCCAGCGGTTCCAGACCCTCACGGTCCAGTTTATTGATGAAAGTGACGATGGGCGTGTTGCGCATACGGCAAACTTCCATCAGTTTTTCTGTTTGTGATTCTACACCCTTACCGGAATCGATAACCATCATGGCCGAATCCACGGCAGTGAGGACACGGTAGGTGTCCTCGGAGAAATCCTGATGCCCGGGGGTATCGAGCAGATTAATGTCGAAATTTCTATAATTAAATTTCATTACTGAAGACGCGACGGAGATACCGCGTTCCTGCTCGATTTTCATCCAGTCGGAGGTAGCATGGCGTGTGGCTTTGCGTGCTTTAACCGCGCCCGCCATCTGGATAGCACCGCCAAACATCAACAGCTTTTCGGTCAGCGTCGTTTTGCCGGCATCGGGGTGGGAAATAATGCCGAAGGTGCGCCGTTTCTCGATTTCAGATTTCAGGCTCATGTATACCTCGTGTTTAAGGATATGTTGGGTTGCTTCCCTGCCGTATGGTAAATTTCCCTCAAGCCCGACAGACCCCTCTGGAGGCGTAGTCTATCGGACTATCCAGTCGAGGGCAGTCTAGTCCTGCCCTTTACCCACAAATCGTGCCACAGCGAGTCATCCGGTGGTCATATGCAAGGCGCGCTCTTGAAGCAATGGTTGTATCCCTCGCAAGGAGAGCGGAACGCAGCAGATGGCCGCCGGATGACTCGCCCGAAGGGAACCCTTGCACACGGATCATACCTGCGTTGCGGCGCTTGCCAATGGAATAAACCCATTATCTGCGCACCACGCCTTGGCCTGACCCGTGTGCAAGGGCTCTGTGGCATAATTTGTGGGTAAAGGGCAGGTCTAGCCTAGACTATTCATAAATCCTGCCGCGCCCTTACTTGTTCCTTTGTTTGCACCGAAGCCCTCGTCGGTCATCCGTATGCGCGCTCACGGCCTCCTTCCTCGGAATCCGTTGCAAACAAAGGTCCGGCGCAAGCATCACGGCGATTCATGAATAGTCCAGGCCAGGGTTCTCATTGAGATGAGGAAGACTGTAACTATTATGCATGCAGATGACCGGGCGGAGGGTTCGGCGTGGACAAAGGGACTGGCAAGGACATGGTAGAATCTATAATAGAGACTCGCGCCGCTACGCGGCTTCCGATCCGAGAATAACAAATGCGTTTATCCCTTTTCATTCATCCTCGTTGCCAGCATGATCCGCATCCTGATTTATTAAGGAGTGGTATACGTGTCAGAGCGTTATTCAGCACATGAAATAGAGGCCAAATGGCAAAAGATATGGGAAGAATCGGGCGTGGACGCGGCATCCGACACCCCTGCCGATGGGCGAGAGAAATACTACTGTCTGGTAATGTTTCCCTATCCATCCGGCAATTTGCACATGGGCCATGTGCGAAATTATTGTCTGGGCGATGCCATAGCGCGCTATAAGCGTATGCAGGGATTTAACGTGTTGCACCCCATCGGCTGGGATGCTTTCGGCCTGCCAGCAGAGAATGCGGCCATCAAGCATGGCCGCCCACCCGCTGAATGGACCTGTGCTAACATTACCCAGATGCGGGGGCAGTTGAAGCGTCTTGGCCTGTCCTACGACTGGTCGCGGGAGCTGACCACCTGTCATCCTGATTATTACCGCTGGGAACAGTGGATGTTCACCTTGTTGATGAAGAAGGGGCTGGCTTATCAGTCCGATGCCGAAGTGAACTGGTGCGATCCCTGCCATACGGTGCTGGCCAATGAGCAGGTGGTGGATGGGGTTTGCTGGCGTTGCGATACGCCAGTCATTCGCAAAAATCTGAAGCAGTGGTTTATTCGTATCACTAATTATGCCGAAGAGCTGTTGTCAGACCTTGATACATTGTCCGGCTGGCCGAAAAAAGTGGTCGACATGCAGCGTAACTGGATTGGCAAATCGATCGGGGCCCGGGTCTCCTTTGTCATCGAAGGAAATGATGAGAGGCTGGATATCTTTACCACACGCCCGGACACACTGATGGGTGTAACTTACATGGCGGTGGCGGCAGGACACCTGTTGGCGAAAAAAGCAGTTAAAAAAAATCCCGAACTGGCCGGTTTTCTGGATGAATGCCGCCGGATTTCCACCCGAGAGGCAGATGTCGAAACGATGGAAAAGAAGGGCATGCCGACCGGTTTTTATGCTGTTCATCCAATGACCGGGGAGAAGGTTCCGGTATGGGTCGCCAATTTTGTATTGATGGGTTACGGCACGGGCGCGGTGATGTGCGTGCCCGCGCATGATGAGCGCGATTTTGAGTTTGCGAACAAATATGGATTGTGCATCAAACAGGTTTTGGAAAAAGACGCCACCGCGCAGGTTCTATCCGGGATTAACCCTTTCTCCAAAGCATCCTGGAATGATGGGTATGCAGGCACGGAAAATATGGTTTTGATCAATTCCGGCGTATTCAATGGTTTATCGTCGAGCGCCGCCGAACAGGCCATTACGGCCAGACTGCTGGAACTTGGTGCGGGTCAAGAGCAAAAACAGTTTCGTCTACGCGACTGGTTGGTATCGCGCCAGCGTTATTGGGGAGCACCCATTCCCGTCATTCACTGCGACGACTGCGGTGCTGTCGCCGTGCCGGAAGACCAGTTGCCGGTTAAGCTTCCGACCCATTTGCAGCCAACAGGTGGCGCTTCGCCACTGAGCGAATGCGAGGCCTTCAAATACGCCGATTGCCCCAAGTGCGGCAAACCGGCGGAACGTGAGCTGGACACCTTCGATACCTTCATGGAATCGTCCTGGTACATGAACCGTTACACCAGTCCACGCCACGAGACTGCCATGGTGGATGCCTCCGCCATTGAGCGCTGGGCGCCGGTCGATCAGTATATCGGTGGCGTAGAGCATGCCGTGCTGCACCTGCTCTATGCCCGGTTTTACCACAAACTGATGCGCGATGCCGGTTTATTTACCCCGGAGCAAGGGGGGGATGAACCCTTTAGGAGCCTGCTGACACAGGGTATGGTGCTCAAGGACGGTAGCAAGATGTCCAAGTCCAAGGGTAATACAGTGGACCCGAATATCATTATTAAACATTTCGGCGCCGATACGGCGCGGCTTTTTACGCTGTTTGCCGCGCCTCCCGAGAAAGACCTGGAATGGAACGATACTGGCGTGGAGGGGGCACATCGCTTTCTGAACCGCGTTTGGCGATTGCTGCAAAGGACAGATGTAGAAAATAGCGGGGAGGACGACAAGGCTGCCGCCAGAACCATGCGACGAACTATCCATTCGACCATTAAAAAAGTGACCCGCGCATTTGACCACGGCTTTGCCTTCAATGTGGCCATTGCCGCTTTGATGGAGCTGGCCAACAGCTTGCAGGCGTACGAACCCGGGGGTAAGACAGGGCGTGGCGTATGGCGCGAGGGCATGCAGGCACTGGTCACTATGCTGGCACCGTTTGTACCCCATTTCGCCTGCGAAGCGGGAGAACTTCTGGGCATGGAAAGCATGGCTGTCGTGGCTGCATGGCCACGGGCGGATGAGGCGACCCTGATCCGGGATGAAGTAACGCTGGTGGTACAGGTCCAGGGCAAGAAACGCGGAGAGATTATGGTTGCCAACGATGTCGGGCAGGATGAGGCGTTGGCAGCGGCGCGGGCAAATGCCAGTATTGTCAAATGGATAGAAGGCATGGAAATCGTTAAGGTTATTCTGGTTCCCGGCAGATTGCTCAATATTGTGGTGCGTCCACAATGAAGCGCACGGTGCTTGTGGCGGCCTCCTGCCTGACGCTGATACTTGGTGCTTGCGGCTATCACCTGGCAGGACGTGGCCGTGGCGCGGTGCCGGAAGACGTCCATATTGTAAGGGTTACAGGAGCCAAAACCAGCCATGGCCTTTTATCCGCATTTCGACGTTATGTGAGTAACCATGCGGATGGTTTTACCGTCGGAAAAAAGGGCGCGAGTGCGGAATTACGTATGGGTACAATTAGCGAATCCTTTGCCCCGGTTACCTTTAATGCCTCTGGAGTTGCTGTTTCCTACCGTCTTTCGCGTTCGGGGAGCATCAGCCTGTGGCGTAAGGATGTGCGCCTGTGGGACAGTGGCCCTATTTCGGCGCAGGGCGTTGTCTACGCCGTGGGTGGACCGAGCAGTATCGAAGCATCGAAGAATCGTTTGCGTCGCGACCTTGATCGCCAATGGATACGCAAGGCATGGATGAGCCTTTCATCCGGATTCTGATTTGCCAGTTAAACTCTCCCCGTCAGGAATCTTGCCGCCAAAGTATGCCTGCTATTATTTGACGGGTGACGATGAAGATGCTGTTTTTGAGATGGCCGAAGCACTTGTCTCACATGATTCAAAACAGGTAGCGATAGTCCGGGTGGATGTCGATGAGTTGGCTCGTGTACGCGAAAATCTGGCTCCGGGACTGTTTGGCACATGTGGTTGCCATGCCCTGGTGCGTAATGCAGCTAGCGCGAGACCCAAACAGATGGATCAACTGGAGAAGATGGCGGCGGAACCACCTGAGGGGTTACGCCTGGTGATTTGTGCGCCGGGAATAGAATCTAAAAGAGCGTTACATAAGCGGTTAACTGCATTACCGACCATTGCATGGTGTGTATTCGCACGCATGGACGAAGGGCAATTTCATCACTGGCTGGAAGGTCTGACCAGGGATGCCGGGCTGGTTCTATCAGATGAAGCCATGACATTACTCGCGGGACAGTTGCAGGGGATGCGCATGGCAGCCAGGCAGGCGATTGAGCGCTTGCGTTTGTACGATGACGGTAATGGCGCTGAATTGGATGCCCAGCTTGTGGGTGATTTACTGGGAGAACGCAGCCCCCGCAGCCTGGGGGCATTTTGTAATGCCGTAGGTGAACGCTCCTCTTCGGCGCTGGTCATTCTTCGCAGCTTGCTGCGCGATCAGCAGGTATCCGAGATTCAGGTTTTAAGCTGGTTATCTACGCGTATTCAACAACTTTTGATGTACCGTTGGTATGAATCCACGAACCCGGGTTCGGCGGTATCCAGGGCACGCCTGTTCGGCGATTCGAGACAACGCGTCCCGCGGGAGGCAAAATTGTGGAAAAATAAGGAATTGATGCAAGCTATGGGGCAGCTTGCATCAGCTGAAATGCTGCTCAAGGGCGCCAGTGTAGAAAGCAAGTCTATGGTATTGGAGCGTTTAACATTACATCTGCTCGGGCACTAACCTGCACCATTCTCAAATCGCCGTGATAAGAGCCAATTGCAAAACTCGTGAGCGGCGATCGGCTTCCCCACTTTGGCCCATTTCCGTGCTAAAATTTCGCTCCATGGAACCACCATGCACCTCATTCCATCCCGAAAATGGACTCAACGTGGGATGGCCGCTCATCCACCCAGAGTTTTGCAAGAGGCTCGACAGTGTATGAATAATGTTGGCCAGGAGTCTGCATTGACGGATAGGCAGCGTTTTGAACGGGAGCATGTATGGCACCCGTATGCATCCATGCTTGATCCTCCCGAATGCTGGGCTGTGCTTGGTGCTGATGGTGTGCGTCTGAAGCTGGAAGATGGACGTGAACTGGTCGACGGCATGGCCTCATGGTGGTGCGCTATCCACGGCTATAACGTGCCGAAACTGAATGCGGCGATTAAGCGTCAGACCGAAGATATGGCGCACGTCATGTTTGGAGGGTTATCGCACAAACCTGCCACGGATTTGGCCAGAAAATTGCTCGAAATCACGCCTGATGGTATGGAATATGTATTCTTCGCCGATTCCGGTTCGGTTGCCGTTGAAATCGCCATAAAGATGGCGTTGCAGTACTGGCAGGCACATGGCAAGCAAAAGAAAACGCGCTTACTGACTCTCCGTCACGGCTATCACGGCGACACCTTTGGTGCAATGGGTGTTTGTGATCCCGTGTCGGGTATGCACCATCTATTTTCCGGTATACTGCCAGGGCATTTTTTCGCCGAGGCTCCTCCCAATGGCGCGGATGATGATTGGGACGAGGCGTATATCTCTGATTTTCAACGCTTGATGGTGGCACACCATCACGAAATAGCAGCTGTGATTCTGGAGCCTGTTGTACAAGGTGCAGGCGGCATGCGCATCTATGCGCCAGAGTTTTTACGCTGTGTTCGCACACTGTGCGACGAGTACGGCGTATTGCTGGTCGTGGATGAAATAGCTACAGGGTTTGGCCGGACAGGTAAGCTTTTTGCCTGTGAGCATGCCGGTATTTCGCCGGATATTATGTGCGTAGGCAAGGCTTTAACCGGCGGCTATATGACGCTGGCAGCCGTACTGACAACGCGAGAGGTTTGCGAAGGTATCCACACCGCTGGCAATATTTTAATGCACGGGCCAACGTTTATGGCCAACCCTCTGGCCTGTTCCGTGGCGCTGGCCAGTATTGATCTATTGCTTGATTCACCGTGGCAAGAAAACGTAATGGCTATTGGATCCCAATTGCAGCGTGAACTCGCACCATGCCGTGCGATGCCGCGAGTGACGGATGTGCGTGTACTGGGTGCCATGGGCGTGGTCGAATTTGATCGCCCCGTCGATATGGCTCTTGTGCAGCCGATGTTTGTGGAGAAAGGGGTATGGATACGGCCTTTTGGAAGCTTGATTTATATCATGCCGCCCTATGTGATTTCTCCGGATGACTTGTCCTGTTTAACCCGTTCAATATGTGAGGTTGCGACGATATGAAAGTGAGCCGATTTCAAAAATAAATATTTTCTAACCCGCCCTTCATGCACATCTAATAAGGACCCCATAGGGTTCATCTACCTAAAGCGGGAAATACTGGTCCCGCAGACTTTGACAGGAGGTAGATATGAAAGAATTAATGTACACACTGGCCGGCGGCACGTTGGCTTTCATGGGAACCGTTGGTTTCTCCAAGATCATGGAGTCCATACAAGGCTAATGTCGTTGCATACGCCGAACCCTCTCATGAAAGGGGCAAGACGGTAAATAAGGTTGCCAAGCATTGGTATCTGAACGCAGAGACCCCCCCTGAGCATAATACTCAGGGGGTTTTTCGTTGGCCGAACTATACTCCGGCATAGTGACACCCCTAAGGGTCATATGATGAATAACAAAGCAGGGAACATACACCTTAAATAACCGACCAAACTGTTCCATCGACAGGATCCACGATGTCCGCAACGACTCGGACCGCCGCTAATCATCGCCAAGTACACCAAATAGCATCAGAAGATTTTCGAACAGCAGAAACACGTCCAGATACAGCGTTAAAGCGGCGGAAATATACTCATCATCAGGATACTGTCGTAGTATACTGGATGTGTCGTACAGGATGAAGGCGGAAAATACCAACACGCCGATACCGGAGCTCGCGAGCGCAACCATGCTGGATTCAAAGAAGAAATAGTTGGACAAGCCCAGCACGATCATAGCGACGAGCCCCGTCCAGACGAAACCCTTCAAAAAGGAAAAATCTTTCTTTGAAATAAAGGTATACATCGTCAAAGCAACGAAAGAAACAGCGGTCGTCATGAACGCCTGTGCTACCAGCATGCCCGACTTGGCAGCTACCATGTGAATCAGAGGAGCGATACTCATACCTGTAATGGCGCCAAAACTCAACAATGCAATCACATTGATGACCGGGGTGTGACGAAGCCTTTGCACCACGAAAATACCGCCCATCATGACAAAAAGCATCATCCACGGGTGCTGATAGGGGAAGGTCATCCCCATACTCGCATAGGCACCGATGCTTCCGGCAGCGATGCACAGCGTCAGCATGCCGTACGTTCGTCCGAGGAACCCGATACGTGCATCAACGCGGGTTGCAGACTGAATATATGTTGACATAATATCTCCTTTCAATATCGAATTTCAGGATGGTCATCCTTTTTTGGTTTAACAATTTCCGCATCAATAATGTCCGACCCGGTTCGACCAGACCGGACCATATGGATGGGAAGGAAACGATGGATCAGCCATCGCCTCAGTGGTGGAACCAGCAGCAAGAAGCCTGCAGAATCAGTGATAAAACCCGGTGTAAACAATAATACGCCCGCCAGTGTCAGAAGGATACCGTGGAAGGCATGCTCAGCGGGAACATTGCCCGCAGCCATACGCTTTCGGGCATCCATCAGCGTCATCAATCCCTGCCAGCGAATCAGCATACCGCCGACAAAGGCCGTCAGCAAGCATAGGGCAATGGTATTGAGACCACCAATATCGTCCCCTACCTGAATGAGCACATATAATTCCAGTAGCGGGAGGGTAATAAACAGGATAAAGGACAAGCGCAGCATGGTCACGGCAGACACATGCACACATGCGCGGCCACGCCCGTGGCCAGAGCAGCCTCATCCACATCAAAGCAGGGATGATGCAGAGGATAACGCGTGGCGGGGCTACCCCCTGTCCCCAGGCGCAGAAGCGCACCAGGTATCTGCCCGAGAAACTCAGCGAAATCATCTCCGCCCATGGATGGCTCCTCAATTTCGACGATGGATGTATCCGCCATATATTGTGCCAGCCTGACACGCAGCATTTCCATGGTTTTTGCCTCATTGCGTAACACAGGAATGGCCTGGCGCATGTAAAACCGGGCTGTAGCGCCCCATGTTTCCGCCGTCTGACGGATGATCCGATCCATACGCAAGCGAATTTCCTCATGCGTGTCCGAATGCAACGAGCGTACTGTACCGGAAAAACGGGCACAACCGGGGATAACATTGGCTGCGCTGCCCGCATGAATCTGCCCAATGGTCAATACGGCTGGATCCAGCGGATTTACGCGGCGACTGACAATATGATTCAACGCCTGGATAATATGGCTGCTAATCAGAATAACATCAATGCATTCATGCGGACGCGCAGCGTGGCCACCGCGTCCTTCTATTTCCACGTCGAACATGTCCGCTGCGGCGCACATGGTACCATCTTTCAAGCCAAGGCTCCCGGATGGCAGATAAGGGTAGACGTGCAGCGCATGAATGCGCTCGGGATGGATGCTGTCAAACACGCCGTCGTCCAGCATCATACGGGCACCCGCCGCACTTTCTTCCGCCGGTTGAAAGATGCAGGCGACATTAAACGGCAAGACATCCCGCATACCTTGCAATACGACAGCAGCACCGTACAGCATGGCCGTATGCGCATCGTGGCCGCAAGCGTGGGCAACGCCCGCCTCAGCAGAAGCGTAGTCACACATTTTCTTGCCATCGCTAATGGGCAGAGCATCCATATCAGCCCTGAGCGCAACCCATGGCCTGTCTTCCGACGTCTTGATTGTCGAGAGTAATCCATAACCCCCAACACCAGATTGCACGGCGAGACCTTTGTGTTCAAGCAACATGGCGACATGAGCAGCTGTCTTTTCCTCATGGCCGGAAAGTTCGGGATGGACATGTAAATGTCGCCTTAAGGCGACAACATCCGGCATCACCGCCGCAACGCGGCTCACTAAAAGGTCGCTATCCACGGATAGGACACTAGCCTGGAACATCATTCCACCCATCCTGGCGCATTCGCTGAACCATGTCATCCCAACCCTGGGATCCTTGCCGGATGCCGCGTTGATTATCTGCACCATCTCCACGGTGACGCCAATGTGCCAGATGCTCCCGAACGATTGCAACGTCCTCCACTTCGGCACCCTGCCCGGGTAGAATATCCAGGCGATTCTCAATCCAGTCGAGTACCGGCACAAGATTTTCTGTTTCCGGCGCTATCATGGTTGCATGTATGCCGTAACGAGATGCACGCCAGCGGTTTTCCCGAATTAGCGACGGGTGCACACGGGAGCGCCCCCCCGCATGTATTGCGGCCATGGCTTCGGCACGCACATAAGCGACATAGGCCATGGTATCGGCTCGGGTTGCGGGCATATCTCCAATCCGAATCTCCAGGGTCCCGAAGTCTGGATGTGGTCGCATTTCCCACCAGATATCGCGCACCGAGTCAATGCTTCCGGTTGCCATCAAGCGGTGGGTGCAATACTCAAAATCCTGCCAGTCTTCGAAATAGAACGGCATTCCCCCCTGACTCAGGCCCTCGAATATCTTGATACGAGAGGATGACAAGCCAGTATCATGTTTTGTCCAGTAAGGCGAGTTAGCCGAAATTGCGAGGAAAACAGGCATGACGGGAAGTAAGTGGTTGAGCGCAGCGATGCAATCATCACCGCTCGGCATGCCGACATGCATATGGATGCCAAAAATATTGAAACGTCGTGCTATCCAGCATAGACGCTCAACCAGGCGATGGTAGCGCACCTCATCGCTGACCGTTTGATCCTGCCAGCGGGAGAAGGGGTGGGTACCGCTGGCGAGTAGCGCCGCATGCTGCCCCACGAGCAGGGCACCAACCCGCTGATGCAGGGCCTCCAGTTCGGCGACACAATCCACCGTCCGGGTGTGAATATCCGTATTGATTTCGATGGTAGAGGTAAACAACTCCGGCTTGATGTGCGGGGTTGCTTCAATGTGCGAGAGGAGGTTTGGCGCAGCCGGGATTTGTGCGCCACTATTTACATCTACGGTTATCCACTCCATCTCCACGCCGAGTGAGCCCAATGTGGAGGTATGAAACGGCAGCGGAAACAGGCTCACAGGGCAGGCCCTTCGCGTTCGGCTTTCATAGCCTGTCTCATCATGCCGGCACGCTGGTGCTCGCCAAGCGCATCCAGTATGGCAATAATTTTCAGTCGGATGACACGACTGGCAGTACGACCGGACGACATGGTTATGGCTCGCTGGTAGGCGGCCAGCGCCTGCTTTATTTCATGGTTCTGGCCCAGGATATCGCCTTCGATATTCAGGCATGGCGCGCATTCGGGTAACAAATGCGTAGCGTGTTCGGCATGGGTTACGGCCAGCCGCAAGCGATGGCGGCTGGCTAAAAAGCGGGCATAACGGATATGGGCAAAGCCATTCTTGCGATCTGCCTTAAGTGACCTTTGATAATATTGATCCGCTTTCCCGAATTGCTTCTGTTGTTCGGCAATGGCGGCCAGCAGGTACCAGGGGACGGCCTCCGAGCGGAACCTCCGAGTAGCGTTTTCAAGTAACCGAATGGCAGATTTGCGCTTGCCCTGTTTAAGATAAATAGCGCTCAGGTTGGCAACCGCAGGTAGATACCATCCACGCTTCATGTCCTCCTGATACAGGCGGAGGGCCTCCTTCCTGTGACCGATACGCATGAGGAGTACAGCGAGGTCGTAGCGCGCCTCCAGATTTCCCGGGCGTAGCTCGATTTCCAGGGCCAATGCCCGCCGCGCTTCGGTTTCATGGCCCCCTTCGAGAAGACGCTGTGCTGACTCAAAGTATGTTCCAGCCCAGACTGTCATTGGCAGCCAACACAGGCAGGCGAGAATGATTGCTTTGTATGCACTACTCATCATGACTTCACGCGAAGCCACCAAAGTGCCCACAGACGAGCGCACAAACCAACGGTTCGCGCCGCAAGTTATCGCCTCTGCCTGCGTGCATCGCACGGGAGAGGAGGGACACAGGCTACCGTCGCGCGGGAGCAAGACCCATCTGGCCTGTGGAAAGCATCATTTCTTCCATATTCCTCTGTCTGGCACGCGGGGAAGGCGGCACTTCCTTTTGCTTAATCATCAGTTTCCATGGATTGCGGCGAAGATCGCCGGATAATGCCGCCAGATTCTCCGCAGTCTTGCGGAATCCAAAAATCATACGATAAATATTTTCACGGTTACCTACCAGGAAACCATCAAGATCGCGGAATGTTTTTTTACCTTCGCGGAAGAAACTCTCACTGCTACCTGCAGCTTTATTCAAGCGCTTGAAGGTGTGTCCCGCACCCGTCAGCACGCCTGGTAATTTTTTCTTGATGGCCTCACTGGTCTCACTCAGGTTACCAATAGTCTTGTGGAGGCTGTCGCTATTTTCATCAAGTATGGTGATAAACGCGCGGATGGCGCGTTCACCCATGGTTGTAAGCTGATGGATATCATCAGCAGCGGAACCAGCCCTGGCAATCAGCCCATCCAGATTGCCGCTCGACACCGTAGGAATGCGTTTCCCTGACGGTAATGGCTTTGTATCGTTTGGATCCGCGCTCAGGGCAATGAACTTCTCACCCATGAGGCCACCACCGGCAAGCGATGCGTGTGCGGAAGCGGGCAGAGTGATGCCCGGTTTCAGGTGTATGCGCACAAGCGCACGGTTGCCCTTTAGCGTGATGGATGCCACGTTACCGATCCTGACACCTGCCAGACGTACTGGCGTTTGATCTTCCAGGCCGCTCACATTGCTGAATATAGCTTCCACGGTCGTCCCATCATTACCAAATATATGAATCCGGCCAATTTTAATGCTCAAAAGGCCCATGACCAGCACACCAACAAGGACAAAAGCCCCCAGCCTGGCTTGCGCATTCATGGCGATATTCCATTGTTATCCATCATCCCCCCAGCATACGAATCGGTCCTTCGGCCCGGCCTTCGACAAACTGGCGAACCACGGGATCCTGACATGAGTCTAGCTCATCGGACGATAAAATCCGATGAATCTTTCCATCCATCAGCATGGCGGTACGATCTCCAAAGCGTCGAGCCAGCGTCATATTGTGCGCGATGGTAAGCGATGTAACCCGGAATTCCTCATGCAGCCGCAGCATAAGCTTGGTGATGCTATCGGCCATAACGGGGTCCAGTCCCGCTAACGGTTCATCGTAAAATACCATTTCCGGTTTGTGACAGATGGCGCGCGCCAGCCCGGCGCGCTTGCTCATACCACCGGAAAGTTCAGCTGGCATGAGCTCTTCCGTATTCGAAAGGCCAACCATCTCTAATACAAGGCTGGCCCGTTTTCTCGCCTCTTTCTTACCCATGCCCTGCTGTAGCAGGGCAAACGCGACATTCTCCCAGATGGGCAATGAGTCAAACAGGGCAGAGCCCTGGAACACCATACCGATACGTCGCATCCGTTCCAGTTGGGCCTTTTTTGAAAGCGTACTCCAATCCTCTCCATCCACCAGTATCTGGCCTTTATCTGCCTTGAGAAGGCCAAGGATGCATTTCATCAGCACGCTCTTTCCGGTACCGGAAAGTCCAATAATGACCATGGATTCGCCCTGCATGACGTCGAGGCTGACACCATCCAAGACCATCTTGCCATTAAAGCTCTTTTTTACATCGCAGACCTGAATTTTCGGCGTGTTCACTGGAACGTCCATGCCGTAATGACGTAGTCGGAGACTAAAATACTCATAGCGCTAACCACTACAGCCCTGGTCGTCGCACGCCCTACGCCCTGCGCACCGCCGCTGCAATTAAAACCTTCCGAACAGCCTACAACACCGATAATTCCACCAAAGAAAGCAGCCTTGACGAGTCCAGAATACAAATCATTTAACTGCAGGAACATGGTCGAATTCTCAATGTATACCGTAGGCGTCTGACCAAGGAGGAACACGCTGATGCCGTATCCGCCAGCCATGCCAACAGCATCCGCCAGCGCCACCAACAAAGGCATCATAAGTATTGCGGAGAAAACACGGGGCATGATAAGGTAACGGAAGGGATCCGTGGAAAGTGTCCACAGGGCGTCGATCTGCGCGGTCACACGCATGGTGCCCAGTTCGGCGGCAAACGATGCACCAACCCGACCAGCGACCATCAATCCCACCAGCACGGGTCCCAGTTCACGTAGCATGGACATGGATACAACCGCCGCTACCATACTCTCCGCACCAAAGCGGTGGAATCCAATATAGGATTGCAGGGCCAGCACCATGCCGGTAAACAGGGCTGTGAGCAGGACGACCGGCAATGACTGTACGCCGACCTCCTCGGCCCGCCGTAAAAACAATCCCGGATACCACGGTGGCGAGACCATACCACGAACCACTTGCAACAATGTGCAGGCATAGAGGCCAGAGCGCATGAATGCAGCCTCCAGCAAACCACCAATACCCTGGAGAAATTTCACATGACCGCCTTCCGCATGACTCGCTCTCCTACCCCGGTGAACAGTTCATATGCAATGGTTCCCGCTCGTCGTGCCACGTCCACGGCTAGCATGGCACCCCCCCAAAACTCCACCATATCATTGGTAGCAAGGGAAATATAACTAGCATCCAAAAGACAAAAATCCATACATACGCGGCCTACGAGAGGAAGTATAGCCGTATCCTTGCCATGTTTATTCGTCGCCATGGCTATCCCGCAATTGGAGAGACTGCGCGGCAACCCATCCGCATAGCCCAATGCGGCTATGGCGATGCGCATATCCTCCGGGACAGTAAATGTCGCACCATAGGAGATACTCTCCCCCTTGCGCACCGTGCGCACTTGCATAATCCGACTGGTCAGTTGCATAACAGGTTGTAGGCCGAGCGACCAATTCCTTACCGGTTCCGCGCCATACAGCGCAATGCCGGGACGTACCACATCCATTGTATATTCCTGCATGGTCGCCAGTCCGGCGCTATTCAGGAGGGAAGCGTTCACGGGTTCAGGCAGTGTCGTCATACATTGTCGGAAGGCTTCAGCCTGCCGACGGTTAAGCGGATGGTTCGGCATGTCGGCACAGGCCAGATGGCTCATGATACCCGCAACGCCTATGCCTTGGTCTCGACACGTCGAGAACATGTACGCCGCATCCTCGCAACCCAGCCTGTGCATGCCGGTATCCACCTTTATCCAGACATGACCGACGAACGATGTGTTTTTAAGCGTACGGATTTGCCAAGCTTCGCTTACCACGGGGGTAAGACCGGACTCCAAACACATACTGGCATCTTCCACATCGAAGATACCGGAAAAAACGATAATATCAGACTTCTTGCCAAGGATACGCCGGAGCCGAGAACCTTCTTTCGCATCCGTAACCGCAAAGCATGTGCAACCTTCGTCCAGGAGCGTTGGCGCGATCAGGTCAAGCCCATGGCCGTAGGCATCAGCTTTGACGACAGCCATCATTTTGGCACTTCCTGCCATCTTTTTTAGAATCCGGTAGTTACGACGCAAATGGCCAAGATGGATGATGGCAATAGCAGGCCGGCTCATCGGATCAGCGTATCCTCAATAATAAACTGAATCGCATCACCCCCGCGCCAGTCGTCCTTCTGCAACTGCCCAAGAAGTGATACCACGAGACCTGGCTGGAGGGTGTCACTTAAACCGTTGCCGTTAAATACAATGGCATCCAGCCAGCGAATACCGTCACTAAGTTTGAACCGGACTACGCCACCCTTCAAGTCGCGACGGTCGGCAATATGCACATCCCGCAGCACCCATGTGCAGGGCGGATTGCCATGCCCGACAGGATCAAAACGTCGTAAACGCTCTGCCAGGCCGATATGCATCGCGCCCAGCCCCAGTACGCCGTCAACCCCCTGAATATGGGCTTCACCCGCACTTTCCCGCTGTTCCGAAACCGCCACCCCGAAGGCGGCAACGAAATGATCCCACTCCCCTGCCCTGACCGTTCCACCTCCCGCACCGGCATGGCCGCCAAAGCCCTCAAGGTGGTCGCTACATCTCTTCAGTAAATCCCCCACATGAAATCCCGGTTGGCCACGCAATGAAACGCGAACCCTACCGTCAGGCGATACAAAACCGACGGCCGCCGGTCTGCCGTGTGTACGTGCAAGCCTTCCTGCCACCAGTCCTACTACACCTGCATGCCAGCCCTTGTCGTAAGCGGCCAGGGTATCAGCACCATCCAGCCTGGTTTCAGCTTGTTTGAACACCTCCAGCTCCACCTTGCGCCGCTGCTTATTGGTTTCATCCAGTACATTGGCCAACCGCGCCGCTTCGTCCGCGTTATGCGTGGACAGCAGCCGCATAGCCTCCTCGCCATACCGCATGCGCCCGGCCGCATTGATGCGTGGTGCCAGATAGAAACCAATAGTTTCCGTCGTGACGGCTTTTCTCACTCTGGCCGTTCGCATCAGTGCCGCGATGCCCGGAGAGGGCTTCGTGTTGATCCGTTGCAGACCATAGTACACCAGAATCCGGTTCACTCCGACCAGATCCATTACATCGGCCACAGTGGCGATGGCCACGTGGCCCAGCAATTCCCGTAGATCATATTCAGGAGACTTCCCTCGCTCTCTCAATCGTTTCCAAATCGCCATAAGCAGGAAGAAAGCGACACCTGTACCGCAGAGTTTTCGATTGGCAAAGCCACAGTCGTCACGCGCCGGATTAAGCAACGCAAAAGCATCGGGAAGTTCCGTCTCAGGCAAATGATGATCGGTAATAATCAGATCAAGGCCAAGCGTCTTCGCTTCGGAACAGGCATCAAAGCATGTCGTTCCAGTATCCACGCTAATACCAAGCCGGATACCGCTTGCCGCGACTTTATGAACGACACGCACGTCAACCCCATGCCCGTCATCAGCCCTGTGTGGAATGGAGGACGATACTTCCGCACCTGTGCCACGTAACGCCTCCAGCAGAATCGCCGTTCCATTGACACCATCGGCGTCAAAATCGCCGAAGATATGAATTTTCTCGCCTGTAAGGATAGCCTCGACAACGCGCCCCGCCGCTTTCTCCATATCCACCATGCCAAACGGGTCGGGTAAATCGGCAAGGCGCGGTGCGAAAAACGAGTCGGCCTCGGTCAGCCCTCTGGCATCAAGCAATCCGTTCCAGGCTGCCACCGGATCGTCGGCAGTTAGTGGGCCATTTCTCCATACCAGCTTACGCCCCCTGGCCGTCTTTCCTTCAAGATCAATGGGGTCAGACTCGATTGATTTATCCGCTCGCATGATATGCCTTCGATTTCCTATCCCTACCCCTCGCTTTCGGTTTTGTTTGCCTTGCCGTCAATGCTTCAATCTCCTCTTTGAACCGATTCGATCCCAATACCATGATTTATTCGCCCCATCTCTGATTCCCTGCATCTCACGTGCATCAATATGGCAATCAAACAGTACCCGATACGCACTCCGCCGCACGCCACCGTCTTTACCCAGCGCCAGATATCGCTCATGCGGTGTCATCAAATCATTATCCGAAACAGAAATAACATCACGATTATTACCGCGCTGGATTACATGCTGGCGTTGCCCGTGCAAAACAAACCAGGGTTGGCGACTCATACCTCCTCCTGATCGCTGACGTATGGGGGAGTATGGCAGCACTTTAGATTAAATCTAATCGAAGTCTAATGGGATGGTCCGTCCCGCTCCTATACGGCATCGCGATGTGCCAAAATAGGATGTGTCCGATAGGACGCACTATTTCAGAGCCTGCACATGGCTCGCGAGTAGGCCGTAAAGGATTGCACGGCCCAAGCGAACTAGATACGGGATGGGTTATTCCATTGGCAAGCGCCGCAACGCAGGTATGATCCGTGTGCAAGGACCCCCTTCGGGCGAGTCATCCGGCGGCCATCTGCTGCGTTCCGCTCTCCTTGCAAGGGATACAACCGTTGCTTCAAGAGCGCGCCTTGCATATGACCACCGGATGACTCGCTGTGGCACGATTTGTGGGTAAAGGGCAGCCCTAGGCGTCTGTTGGGCTTATGGAAAATCTACTGCGCGGCAGGGAAGTGGCCCAAAATATCCTGCGGTGGTCAAGTGGCATGGACAAAATAACTTGCGACGTGAATCAAATCCGACAGACTGCCAAGTTAGAGAAATATAAGGAGAAAGGATGGCGAATCATTCTGAAAATAACCCATTAAAAGACAAAAGGTCACAATTTGAGGAAAAATCGGGAAATTCAGGTCAAGGGGGTATACACACGACACACCGCCCAAAACAATCCACCGATGCACTTAATACTCCGGATGCTTATGCCGGGGAACTCGATAGCCTGGAAGACTTTTTGCTGGAAGAAGGTGGGCAGAGTCCGCCTCCTGATACCCGCAGCATCGCCCATGCGCGGATAAGCCATCCCGAGGTGCATAACCCCCTGCGGCAGAGTCCTGAAATGTCCACTCAAGCTGACATGCCGGAAACATTAGCAACGGGGATATTGCCCCATGCTTCCATACCACGGTTGCGTCCTGCCCCGGTAATATTCCTTGCCTTGATTGGCATGGCGGGACTCGCCACGATCACCTCAATGGATCTCGAACTGTCTCATCATATCGATCAGCTGGAATCGCAACACTCCATTTACCGGAGGAAGATCACCTCGATAAATCAGCGCATACATAAACTGGAAGCGACTATTTCCTCCCTTGAGGTAACTGTTTCGACAGTAGTGCTGCCTGTGTCACATCAAATTCCAGACATTGTTTTGCCCGACCAATCACTGCCACCCCTTGATACGACCGGCCATCATTAACCTGCATCATTCATAAACACGGCCGCGCCCTTGCTTGTTCCTTTGTCCGCACCGAACCCCTCGTCGCTCGTCCGTACGAATGGCTACGGTCTCCTTCCCTAGAATCTGCCAGCGAACAAAGGCCCGGAGCAATCATCGCGGCGATTCATGAATAATGCAGGTTAAGCTCCTCCCCACAAAAAACCCGCCTGTGAATGTGGCGCTATTGGTGCCATGAGGTTTGACATCACGACCTTGTTTTTCTAACGTCGCCTGACTTTGCAAAGGCGGGGGTAATTCATGCCACCAATCGAACAATCTGAAAATGATTTCAACAGGGCGCGAAAGCTGCTGCCAGGTGGTGTTAACTCACCCGTGCGCGCATTCAAGTCGGTTGGCGGCACGCCGCGTTTCATCGAACGCGCATTTGGCAGCCGCCTACGAGACGTTGATGGTAATGAATATATTGATTATGTCGGCTCCTGGGGACCGATGATTCTCGGCCATGCACACCCCGATGTCGTCAGGGGTGTGCAGGAAACCGCAGAGCACGGCATGAGCTTCGGCGCCCCTTGTGAGCTGGAGATTGACCTCGCCAAACGGGTGGTGGACATGGTGCCGTCCATTGATGTCATCCGCTTCGTTAACTCCGGCACCGAAGCGACCATGAGTGCATTGAGGTTGGCGCGTGGTTTTACCGGTCGCGATAAAATCATTAAATTCGATGGCGGTTATCATGGCCATGCAGACGGGCTGTTGGTCAAGGCAGGGAGTGGCGCCGCCACCTTCGGCGTACCCGATTCCGACGGGGTACCAGCAGACTATGCCAAACTCACGCTTACCGCCCCGTTCAACGATATGCAAGCGGTTGAGGCTCTATTCGCTGAAAACAAAGGCGAAATCGCTTGTATCATCGTCGAACCTGTGCCGGGTAATACCGGTGTACTCGATTTATATTCCAGCGGATTTTTGCGGGGCTTACGGAATCTCTGCGACGAAGAAGATACACTGCTGATCTTCGACGAAGTCATGTGTGGCTTCCGCGTCGCGGCCGGTGGCGCGCAGGAGCGCTTCGCTATCACCCCTGATCTGACCTGCTTGGGAAAGATTATTGGTGGTGGCCTGCCAGTCGGCGCTTATGGAGGCCGTGAAGAAATTATGCGCAAAATTGCGCCGGATGGGCCTGTATATCAGGCAGGCACCCTATCCGGTAACCCGCTGGCCATGCGCGCAGGGGTCGAAACATTGGCACGCCTGAAAAAGGACAACTTCTATGAATCCCTGGAAGAGAAGTCCGCGCGTCTGGTCGCCGGGCTGCTGGACGGGTGCAAGGCCGCCGGTGTGCCTGCCATAGCCAACCGCTTTGGTTCAATGTTTACCATCTTCTTTACCAGGCATGAGGCTATCGTGAACCACAGCGATGTTTTGAAAGGCTGCGATTTTACCTTTTTTGGCCACTTCTTTCATGCCATGCTGGATGAAGGCATCTATCTGGCACCCAGCCAGTTTGAAACGGCGTTCGTATCTGCGGCTCATAGCGATGAAGACATCGACAATACCATTGCTGCGGCAGGCCGGGCGCTTGCGAAACTGACATGAACCTGTTGGAAGCCATCAAATTCGATGCGCAGGGTCTGCTACCCGCCATCACGCAAGATGGGACAAGCGGACGTGTCTTAATGCTGGCATGGATGAATGAAGAAGCCGTGCGCCAAACGCTTGCGACGGGATTTGCCCACTACTACTCGCGCTCACGCCAATGCCAGTGGAAGAAAGGCGAAACCAGCGGCCATGTGCAAAGGGTCGTGAATATGTATCTGGACTGCGACGGCGATTCGCTGTTGCTTGAGGTTGAGCAGACTGGCCCGGCGTGCCATACCTACCGTGCATCCTGTTTTTACAATCAACGACAGGATAATCACTGGGCGATCATGGAGGAGCCTGTGAGTGAATAATATACTTAAACATTTGGAGCAAATCCTGGAAGAACGAAAGGGTGAGTCGCCGGAAACATCCTATGTTGCATCCTTGTATGCCAAGCCAGACAAGATACTGGAGAAAATCGGCGAAGAAGCAACCGAAACTATTATTGCTGCCAAGAACGGGGCTAAAAATCAGATTATCCATGAAACTGCGGACCTGTGGTTTCATACCATGGTCATGCTGGCCGAGAAGGGCCTGTCATCCAGCGATGTGCTGGCCGAACTGGCCCGTCGTTCCGGTATTTCCGGCCATGTGGAAAAAGCATCGAGATCGAAGAAACCGTGAACTCCGTGTTATGGCCTGCATTATTCATGAATAATGCAGGTGTGCTCCTTTAGCGCTTCCGGGTATTTACTTGTACTTGTACTTGTACTTGCCCACTGCTCCGCTCCGATTTTCTACCAATAGCCACAATTGATTGCAGCCCGGGGCGGTGTACGGCGTCAGCTTTTACCGACCCCGTATCATTCCTTATGGGCCCCAGAACATTCAATAAACGTATATAGCGCTGCCTCATAACAGGATCCTGTACCTTTTTTAGGCTATCACGATAATGTTTAAGCGCGAGTTTAACGTACAAATCAGCCAGATTCTTTTCAGTCTTCACCAAATCAGGGCGCTTGGCCAGAGCTTGCTCCAACTCATGGGAAGCCGTTTTGGGATCGCCCAAAGCGCTATAAATTGCTGCAAGATTATTGTGTGGTTCCGCCATATTGGGGCGCAGTGTTATCACCTGGCGAAAAGCCTCGATAGCCTGGTGGTAGTAGCGTTCATGCGTATATGCAACGCCAAGCAGGAACCATGCCTGGTCATTGTTTTTATCCCCACGCACAAGTTGCCGTAACCCTTTGAGGGCAACGGAATAATGTCCGGCCTTCATGTCCAGACTTGCTTTACTCAACACCGTCTGATTCGAGGCATAAGATACCCCTACGACAGACAAAAACATGACAAAAAAAAGAAAAAATAATCGTAGCATCTTCACCTCGACAGATGTTGAACGCATAGCCCGAACGCTTGAATCTCCCGAACAAGGAGCCACACCTCACCCGAACCCTTGATTTTAATTCGAGTACAATAGGCCCGATCGCTGCTCACGCAGTTTTACAATTGGCTCAATATAAGTGATGTAAAAAAGAAGAGCCAGCGCATAAGTACAATTGCCCGTCCGCCTGCGTATGCGTACCCTCCGCTGCTATGTCCCTATCGACGGGTTCCAACAGAGGTCACCGAAAACCCCTGCGCTTATGGGAACTTCCCGCAGCGTTTATCATCACCGCAGGCATATTCGGCTTTTTGCAATTCACGGCTCCAGGGCTGGCTGGAAATGATGGCTATTACCATATTGCCATGGCCGCGCTGATACGAAGCGAAGGGCTGCACGTCACTTTCCCCTATCTGCAATTTACATTACTGGATACAGCGCACTATGTGGATATGCACCTGCTGTTTCACCTGTTACAGAGTCCATTCACAGCATTTTTGACACTTGACCACGCAGCCAGGCTATCCGTAACTTTTTTTGCTGCACTAACATGCACACTCTTCGTTTATCTACTTAAACGATACGACATCCCGTATCCATTGTTCTGGCTGCTCATCCTGATCGCATCATCCACAGCCTTCCTGTATCGCATGAGCATGCCCAGACCACCAGTGCTCGCGCTGGCCTACACCTTTCTCACCTTTCATTGCCTGATGCAGCGAAATGTCCGCCTGCTGGCGCTGACGGCATTGCTGTTTACCTGGACCTACAAGCTGTTTCCCATCCTGATTCCGTTCGCCCTGTTCGGCATGGTCGCCTATTATATTGAAGAGCGTAAGCTGGATTTCAAACCTCTGATCGCGGTTTGCATCGGCATGGCCGCAGGCCTTATCATCAATCCCTACTTCCCCGATAACATCGGTTTTCTATGGGATGCCATACGCATGAAGATTCTGTCGAGCAACTTTGACACGCATGTAGGCAATGAATGGTATCCCTACAGCAGCCTGCACCTGTTAAAAATTGCCTATCTCCCGCTTGCCGCCTGGGTATGCGGTTTGCTACTCACCAATAGAAATGACTGGCAACGCGACCCGGCCCGCCTGTTCTGGTTCCTGACCGCGACCATGTGGCTTGTCATGCTACTCAAATCGCGCCGATTTATTGAGTTTTTTCCACCTGCGGCGATTCTCTTTTTCGCCTTTTCCGCCAAGGCATGGCTGCACCGCGCGGCTGATACCGGATTTTGGCAGCGGCAGCGGATGCTATCTGTCATTGCGCTATTGGTGCTGGGAGGCATCAGCTATCAAACCCTGGATCAGACATATCACACGATGATGCACCGCGCACCTATCCATGCCTATCGCGGGGCGGCGCAGTGGCTTATTAGGCATACGCAGGATGGCGCCCGGGTATTCAATACCGATTGGGATGATTTTCCGCGACTGTTCTTCCACGATCGACACAACACTTACATCGTTGGGCTGGATCCGGATTATATGCGTCTGAAGGACGCCAGACTTTATAAGCTATGGCGAAACATCAGCAAGGGTAGAATCGCACACCCTGAAGATGCGCTGCTTGACACCTTTGGTACCGCTTACGCATTCACCGACACTCACCACAAGGGGTTTATACGGATGGCCAGGCGTAATCGCCACTTCAGAAAGGTTTATAGCGACAAAAATGCCATCGTTTATCGGGTAACTACTGACCATGAATCTCGCGGAGTGCGCTAGGCACAGATGAAGCGCCCGGCACAACTGGAGTACCACCCGTAGTCCAGTAACCCGTAGTCGTCTTGCCATTAGCATTGACACAAGTACAAGGCGACGACTTCCTGTAAGCAGTATTACTGGAGTTGCCGTTACTGGAGTTGCTGTTACTGGAGTTGCCGTTACTGGAGTTGCTGTTACTGGCGTTGCTGTTACTGGAGTTGCTGTTATCCGTATGATCCTGACCATCACCCTCAGCACGATCATTGGCTTCATTCGTCATTTTGTCCTGACCGCCGCCATCAACGCCCTCTGCATTACTGTTACCTGCGGTATGGCCATTGCTGTTATATATCGCGTTCCCAGTCTTCGTACCGCAACGGCATATCACGCCCGCAGGGATGCCTTTCTTACTATGGCTGCCATTATCGTTACTGCTGTTACTATTGCTATCCCTGCCGCTACTGCCATTGTCGTTACTGTTGTGATGGTGGCGATGGTGATGATGATGATCGCTACTATTATCCGCATAAGCTGGGGCAATCATTCGCAAGATCGAACCGCTACCAACTACGGATGAGCCATTTATATTCAGCGACAAGCCAGCGAGGAACAGTATCCCGGAAACAATCGAAAAAATTGTGTTTTTCATACTCTCTACTCCCTTTTAGTGCCTGCAACAGAGGCAAAGCAAAGCCAGAACGACACCGACGGTAGCATACCCATGGTTCAGGGACCAAATCAGTGACCCAGATCACAATGACTGACTATTGATGTCCTCGTAAAAAGTCTAACGCCATAGGTAAAAAAAGAAAACGGCCTCAC
>CAZUWV010000016.1:0-26443 GCA_964624255.1 uncultured Zetaproteobacteria bacterium | reverse complement strand
CCGTTTCGAGAACAGCGGTGATCCGGAGTATTTTATCGGCTCGGCGGACTGGATGAAGCGCAATCTTGATCATCGTATGGAAACCATCATGCCCGTTACGGATCCGGTAATTTGTGCGGAACTTGGGCGTATCCTGAACATATACGAGCATGACAATTGCACCGCCTGGGACATGCAGCCGGATGGCGGCTACGTGCGGCGGCGGCATACGGATGCAGAGGAATGTCTGGCCGCCCAGGAGAGATTCATTCGAATCGCCTCGGATAAAGCGGTGTAAATAAAGAGCCTCTTGCAAAACTCTGGGTGGATGATCGGCAATCCCACTTTGAGTCCATTTTCGGGATGGAATGAACTGCATGGTGGTTCCATGGAGTGAAATTCCAGCTCGGAAACGGGCCAAAGTGGGGAAGCAGATCGCCGCTCACGAGTTTTGCAAGAGGCTCTCAAGATAAGGGCGGGATAATGACTACCTGAAACCCCTTTTTCTGGGGAGGCATGAATTTTAATGCGATTGTTCGGGCCTGTTCGCCCGGAGCCTTGCAAGCAGTGCATGGATAGTTACTATTACGATACAAATGTTTGATCGAAACTCTACTCTGGAACTCATTGGTATTGCGCAGGATGTTCCCACCCTTCCGGATCGCTATGCGCGTATTCGGGAGGTTCTTGAGAATCCCGATTCCAGTGCCTCGGATATGGCGCGTGTCGTGGGCAAGGATCAGGCATCCAGTGCTATGGTGCTCAAATTCGCCAATTCGCCTGCACACAACCCCATGGGTCAGAGTATGACAAGCCTGCCCATGGCCATTGCGCGTTTGGGGACCAGGGCGACCGGCCACATTGCTATGACCATGTCGTTGCTCTACGGCTTTGCTATCCCCGCAGGGATGGCTCAAATCCGCACCTTCTGGGCACATGCCTTCGCCGTTGCGTTATTGAGTCGGCGCATGGCTGGCCTGCTCGGCGTTAATGAAGAAGAGATGTTCATTGCCGGACTGTTGCATGATATCGGTCGCGCTATTCTGGGTATTCGCGTGGATATGGGATATTTTGAAGGCAAGCTGGGTCGATTGTCCGGGGATGAACTGATTGCGGCCGAGCGTCAGACTTACGGCGTAGATCATGCCGAAGCTGGGGATGAAATCTTGAGGCTATGGAATTTCCCCGATAGTATTCGGAGGCCTGTCGCCAGCCATCATCACGCAGATGCACCTTCGATTGCCGAGAAAATCGTGAGGCTTGCCGACATCGAAGCGTACAAACATCTTCCTCATGCTATTGATATCGACCATGTAGAACAAACCCTGATGGAAAGAGGCGGAGACATCCGAACATTGCTCGAAGAAGAACACTTGCTTACCACTGGCAAGGAGGATCAGGAAGGGTGATGCAAGCCGGTACAAGCCTGCTCAGGCGCTACCTCTGGTTGCCGGTGCTTGCCGCAGGGGTCGTGGTAAGCACCGGCGCGTATCTCCATCTGCGCGACATGGATGCACAATTCGCCCGGGTTGAGATGGTTCGTCGCAGTCAGACCGTGCTCGATGCCATCCGAGCCGTTTTCAAGCAACATATCAATACAGCGACGGCTATCGGTACCTTTATCCAGAATGAAATGGCGGCGCATGGGCATGTGGCGGCGGGTGCAGCGCGGGGTTTTGCACATGCCTTGCTGCTAACACATCCCGATGGACTCGTCGCCATCGTCATCATCCCGCCTCCAGGTGCGGGCAAGATGCAAATTTTCAGGCGGGATGGTGTGAATCGGCTCGATCCGCCGCTGGATCGACAACGTTTGCGTCAGATGGCTTCGGGGGCACCGGGCATTCAACTGCTACAAGACCGTAAGCGGCGCTGGCTGACAAGGCTGAGTGTCTCTATGAAGACGGGCCGCGGTACAGGCTATGCCATTAATGACTGGGATACCGAAGTTATGATCGACGGTGCCCTTATGGGTATGCCCGAAACGGGTTTGAACATCGAAGCTGGTCTGATCAAAAACGGTCAGTTCTCCCGTATCTACCAGTACCACCCACGGCTACAGGATACAGCAGAAGTCGTGGCAGAAGAAGGAGGTGTAAGCTGGCAGGGTGGTTTTAGCCTGGGTGATATTAATTTTGGAGTGCGTACCCGCGCTGTATCCGCCGTACTGCAGCTCCCATCCACTGACCCCGCGTGGATATTGTTTCTGGGGATGATGCTTTCCCTGTTATTGGCATATCTTGCTTATAATCGCAGCCGCTATGGTGAGCACCTGCGTCTGGATGTGGCGCGGCACTTACGGGGGATCGAAGACGAACGGAAGAAGCTCGCCAGTATCATTGACCACGCCGGAGAGAGCATCTTGCTGGCGGATGGTGAGGGTCATATTCTGCGCGCCAACCCCGCCGCTTCAAATCTGTTCGGCTATCCTCCGGAGGCGTGGGATAGTCTTTCTGTGAATGCGCTGGTACCGGAGAAGATTCGCGGGCCGCACAGCCAATGGTTCGCCGACGAAATGGCCGGTCGCCATCATGGTGTCATGGGTAAGGCGCGAGAGCTTGAGGCGCGACGTAAGGACGGTTCGACCTTTCCCTGCGAGATTACACTTAACGGGTTCGAGGTTGGCGGTATGCGCCGAATTTCTGTCATCCTGCGCGACCTGACGGTACGCAAACAGGCGGAAGCGGAACTTGCGCGTCTGAGAGTTGCTGTAGAACAGACTCCGGAGGGCATCATCATTGCCGACCATGAGGGTCGTGTCGTGTATGTCAATCCGGCCGTATCAGATATGGTCGGTATTCCGCCCGGGCAATTGATCGGACGTTTGGCGGCGGAAGTATGTGGCAGCGATAGAGGCGACGTCGCATATGACGATATTTTCTCATCTCTGGATCAGGGACGACCCTGGCATGGGAATGTGGAGTTTGTGCGCCCGGACGGAACACGGCGCGTGATTGAACGCAGTATCGCGCCGGTGATGGAGGATGGTGCGGTGCGTTACCACGTTTGCGTGGATACGGACGTTACTGAGCAGCAGCGAGCCCGATCAAGGATGGAGCACACGCAACGGCTGGAGAGCCTCGGTGTGTTGGCGGGTGGCATTGCGCACGATTTTAACAATATTCTGACCGCGGTTATGGGTAACGCCGCGCTGGGGCGCATGAAGCTGGATGATACCCACCCGGCTATGGCGCATCTGGCCCGTATTGAGGAATCCAGTCGGCGCGCAGCCGAGCTATGCAAACAGATGCTGGCCTACTCAGGCAAGGGCCAGTTCGTCGTCAAGCCTATGGATCTTTCGCATATAGTGGAGAAAACCACCGAATTGCTACAGGTTTCAATCGCCAAGAACGTCGTGCTTAAATTTCATCTGGCAGAGAATTTACCCGCAGTGGAAGCCGATGCCGCCCAGCTACAGCAGGTTGTCATGAATCTGGTGATTAATGCTTCGGAAGCCATCGGTGAAAAAAGCGGGGTGATTTCGCTTTCCACGGGTATGATGCAGGTGGATGCTGCCTACCTGAAAAGCGCGTACACGGCGGAAGATGTTGAGGCAGGCCGCTATGTGTTTCTGGAGGTGGCGGATACAGGCTGCGGTATGGACAGAATGACCAGGAAAAAATTATTTGATCCATTCTTCACCACTAAATTTACGGGTCGTGGCCTGGGTATGAGTGCTGTACTGGGGATCGTGCGTGGCCATCATGGGGCTATCAGAGTGTATTCGGAAGTGGGTACCGGAACGACCTTCAAGCTGTTGCTTCCGGCATCCGAAGCGAAGCTGGGTGAACAAACGGAAAGTACGGCATTGAACGGCTGGCGCGGCGTTGGCACGGTGCTCATCGTGGACGATGAGGAAACTATCCGCGAGACAGCGGCGATGATGCTTGAGAACATGGGGTTTGACACGCTTACAGCGAAGGATGGCGAGGAAGGTGTGCAGGTTTACCGGATGTGTCGGGACAAGATCGTGGCCGTTCTTCTGGATATGACCATGCCAAAATTGGGTGGTAAGGGCTGTTTCCGGGAGCTTCGGCGTATCGACAAGGATGTGCGGGTGATTTTATCCAGCGGCTACAATGAGGAGGACGCAACCAATCGTTTCGCGGGTCAGGGTCTGGTCGGTTTTATCCAGAAGCCGTATACACCCGCTGAGTTGCGGGAAAAGGTGCGAGAACTTTCGGACTAGGGGGTGTTAACAATCAAAAGCACCACCCTGTTGCGCCTGAAAAAGCGCCAGGCAAGGCGAGAGGATAGAGGTTTGGTTATTCCAAATGAAAGACGAATAACGCGGCATGGCGTTTTTTCGGGCACAACCCGAAGGGCCGGTTCTCTGTTTCCGTCCAGCGGCGTTATCGCTCGCTTATGTAGAACAACTACACAACGTTTGCCCTGGCGGCCCGTAGACAGATTTTGCCTGTAGGTGGATAGCTACTCTTCGCAGTCTTTCCTTTGTCGGTCCGTGGAGGTGAATCAGTGTCACATGTGGTGCTTGGGCAGTGTTTATGGCTTTGCATGATATGGCTGGCAGGGTAAGCTGCGCCGCTTTGAATCTAGGAGGTTTTCAGCGATGACACAACGCACGCGTTGCGGTGACTTTACAGCCGACCAGCTTGGCCAAAACATCCGGCTTTGTGGTTGGATACAGACCAATCGCGACCATGGTGGCGTAGTCTTCCTCGATGTGCGCGATCGCTTCGGTCTGGTGCAGGTGGTCGCGCATCCGGATACGCCGGATATTCATAAGCTGGCGCATAGCTTGCGGCAGCAGGATGTAGTCGAAGTTCTGGGTGAAGTGATTCTTCGTTCACCGGAGGCTGTGAATTCCAAACTTGCGACCGGCATGGTTGAGGTGAAGGCTCATGAAATCGTGCTGCTGAATCGGGCAGAAACGCCGCCGTTCCAGATTGATGATGATTGCGATGCAGGTGAGCAACACCGTCTGGAATATCGTTATCTGGATTTACGCCGACCATGTATGCAGGCAAACATGGCGACCAGACACAGGGTGATACATGCGGCGCGTAATTATCTGGACTCACAGGACTTCCTCGAGGTTGAGACGCCGATCCTGAATAAATCAACGCCGGAAGGTGCGCGCGACTATCTGGTGCCTTCGCGCGTTTATCCGGGGTCGTTCTATGCGCTACCGCAAAGCCCGCAAATCTTCAAGCAGTTGCTGATGGTGGCAGGTATGGATCGCTATTATCAGGTCGCGCGCTGTTTCCGCGATGAGGATTTGCGCGCGGACCGACAGCCGGAGTTTACCCAGATTGACCTGGAGATGTCCTTCGTGACACAGGATGACGTTATGAATGTGGCCGAAGGTCTGATTTCTGCCATGTTCGAGGCGGGTCTGGGCGCGAAGCCGGAGATACCATTTGCCCGGATAAGCTACCGCGAGGCTATGGAGAAGTATGGGCTTGATCGTCCCGACCTTCGCTTCGGACTGGAACATACGGATATTACCGACCTGATGAAGCAGGTCGAATTCAAGGTGTTTCGTGATCCGGCTGACAAGGGCGGTCTGGTCAAGGTGCTGCGCGTACCCGACGGTGGCAAACTCACGCGCAGGCAGATTGACGATTACACCGCTTTTGTCAGTATTTATGGAGCCAAGGGTCTGGCATGGATCAAGGTGAACGACGCGGCGGATATACCCGGAGGTTTGCAGTCACCGATTGTGAAGTTTTTGCCGCGCTCGGTGCTGGACGATTTGTTGTCCCGCTGCGGTGCAAAAGATGGCGATATTCTATTTTTCGGTGCCGGAGATGTGAAGGTTGTGAACGATGCGCTGGGGCATCTCAGGGTCAGGCTTGGTCGTGACCTCGGATTGTTCCATGAACAGGATCATAGCTTTGTATGGGTGGTTGATTTTCCAATGTTTGGGTGGAACGACGATGAAAAGCGCCCGGAAGCACTGCATCACCCATTTACCGCACCTGTACGGGAAGATATGTACCTTTTGGAATCCGATCCTTTAGGCATGTGTTCGCAAGCCTACGACCTGGTGTGGAATGGAACCGAAATAGGCGGCGGTTCCATTCGTATCCATGATCATGAAACACAGTCCATGGTATTTCAGGCACTACAAATTAGTAAGGATGAAGCACGAAGAAAATTCGGTTTCCTGCTGGACGCGCTTAAATATGGCGCACCACCGCATGGTGGTTTGGCCTTTGGTCTGGACCGTGTGCTGGCGCTTATGTTGGGTGCAGAATCAATTCGTGATGTTATTGCTTTTCCTAAAACGCAACGGGCGGCAGATTTGATGTGCGAAGCGCCATCGGAAGTAGGGGAGGAGCAGCTGAGAGAGCTTGGTCTGAGGAAACGGCGAACGGTGATTTCTTGATGCTTTTACGCCGGTATGAGTGACAGGGTGTAAGGTGTGGGCAACGGATATGGGGTAGCTGATGAGTATTGAAGATCAAATCGCAGGGTTCAGGGTGCGAGCGGAAGATTATGCCAGACGCCTGAATGCGTTGCGGAGGTCACTTTGACGTCGAAAGCAAAGAAGATAAATTACGCGAACTGAATGCACGCATTGAGGATCCCGCATTGTGGGATCATCCTGAAGAAGCACAGAGCCTGATGCAAAATCGCGCACGCCTTGAGCATGTTCTCAAGACATGGCATGACGCTGATTTGGCGCTCGAAGATTCATCCACACTGTTTGAGATGGGGGCCGAGGAGAATGATCGGGATTCCCGTATTGAGGCTGTTGAAGGACTAAACACTGTGCAGGCCGAGGTTGAAAAACTTGAGCTTGCGCAAATGCTGGGGGGCGAAAACGATGCCGAGTCGGCCTTCTTGGATATTAACGCCGGTTCCGGCGGTACGGAAGCGCAGGATTGGGCGGAGATGTTGTTACGCATGTATCTGCGCTGGGCTGAGCGAAAAGGATTCAAAACTGAGCTGATGGAATGTACGGCGGGCGAGGAAGCTGGTATCAAATCAGCGACTGTTTCCGTCAAGGGAGAATATGCCTACGGTTTTTTGAAAGCCGAAATCGGTGTTCATCGTTTGGTGCGCAAGTCGCCGTTTGATTCAGGGAATCGTCGCCATACTTCCTTTGCGTCCATCTTTGCTTTTCCCGATATTGATCGCGAGATTGATATCGAAATCAATGAAGCGGATGTTCGTACGGATACCTATCGTGCTTCGGGCGCCGGTGGTCAGCATATTAACAAAACCGATTCTGCCGTGCGTTTGACGCATTTGCCGACAAGCATCGTGGTGCAGTGTCAGAATGACCGCTCACAGCACAAAAACAGAGCCGCAGCATGGAGCATGCTCAAGGCCAGACTGTACGAGCACGAGCTCGAGAAACAGAATGCCGAAAAACAGGCCATGGAAGATGACAAGACCGACATCGGCTGGGGGCATCAGATACGTTCCTATGTTCTGGACCAGTCACGTATCAAGGATTTGCGAACAGGTATGGAAACCGGCAATACCCAGGCCTTTCTCGATGGTGATATCGACGCTTTTATTCAGGCTAAATTGATGGGTCCGGGGAGTGAATAGTTGGTGGGGTATTCCGGCCGGGTCGATTTTGAGCCAATTGCAAAACTTCGGGTGGATGGGCGGCAATCCCGCTTTGAGCCCATTTTCGGGAAGCCAATCGCCGCTCACGAGTTTTGCAAGAGGCTTGTCCGTTAAGTGATTGTAACGAAATAACATACTCATTTCTTCATCCAGCCTACGCACCACCTTGGCGCGTTGCTCAATCACAAAACATTCGATGTAGAAAGGCTACATTTCATGTTTTGTTCCATCGCACCACGACAATCCGGCACATATTCAGGCGTATAAATGACCATGTTATTTCGTTACAGCCACTAAGGTGATTAACCACTTTATTTTTTTGCGAAAATCGCTATAATGCCGCGCCTTGCTTTCTGGAGGTATTAAGTGATTAAATTGTATTCGGACCCAACCAGCCCCGATTCGCACCGCACGCGTATCGTTCTGGCTGAAAAGGAGCTTCCAAGCGAGATTATCGATGTGGAAGACGGAGACATTCCTCAGGATCTTCTTGACCGCAACCCATCTGGAAAGTTACCGACACTGGAAGATAGAAACACTATCCTGTTTGAGGCATCTGTCATTAATGAATACATAGATGAGCGTTATCCGCATCCTCCGCTGAAACCGGGTTCACCAGCCGAGCGCGCACAAATGCGCTTGGCCGTATTGCGCATTGAGCAGGAATTGTACCCTTTGTACGGGGGGCTTATGGCTGCCCGAAAAAAGGCGGGTGCCAAAGCAAAGCTGTGTGATTATTTGGAAGAACTCGATAGTTACCTTGCGCGCCAGGATTTTTTTGTAAGTGAATGCTATACCTTGGTAGATATATCCATGGCACCCATTTTATGGCGTCTTTCGCCCATGGATATAGATACTTCCAGATGGTCCAACCTTGAAGCCTATATGGATCGCCTGTTTGAACGTCCCGCTTTTGAGCGCTCCCTTTCCGAACACGAGCAGATGCTCCATCATTGATGGGCGCAGATCCTTTTCGTAACCGTCTGGCTGCCTGTATTGCTTCCAGGATTCTGCTTTAGGAGCTGTAGTTCAGCGGCTCGTTCCAGAATGTGAAAACTATAGGAATACATATTCTTTTCATCGGAGCCATGGTCTTCGCGAAAGGTTTCTCGCCATCTGCGGGTATCGAATGAGGGGAAATACTTATCACCCTCGAATGCGGCATGAATTTTAGTGATATAGAGGCGGCTGGCCTGCGGTAAAGCCAGTTCATATATTTGAGCACCACCCATCACCATTAGTTCTCCTGCCCCGTGCGCAATCGTAATGGCCTCCTTGAGCGAATGCGCGATGGTGCAGCCGTCAATTTTAATATCTTCCGACGTTATGACGATGTTCGTTCGTCCAGGCAGCGGGTATCCTATGGATTCGAATGTCTTGCGGCCCATCATCAGAGGTTTACCCAGGGTCTTCTTCTTGAACCATTGCATGTCCGCAGGCAAGTGCCACGGCAATTGTTTCTCTCTTCCGATCAGTCCATTTTCATCCTGCGCCCAAATCAGCGAAAGCATTCAGACTAAATACCATCCAGACAAGAGCAGGAGGAGACGGTATCTCCCTGGTCTGCCAGTTCCCTCAATTCAGCGATAGCCTGGGCATAATCGGGCTTGCCATATACGGCGGAGCCCGCCACGAAGGTATCAGCACCCGCGCCAGCTACTTCCGCCATGGTTTCCATATTAACGCCGCCATCCACCTCCAGGCGAGCACGGCAACCCACATCATCTAGCATCCGACGCGTCTCGCGCACTTTCTCTGTAACCGCGTGAATATATTTCTGTCCACCATAGCCGGGATTTACACTCATCAACAGCACTAAATCTATGCAATGGAGGACGTGTTTTATAGTCGAAACAGGTGTCGCCGGGTTCAGGCTTACACCTGACTTTACACCCAGTGAACGGATAAACTGGAGTGAGCGCTCCAGATGGGGGCTCACCTCCTGGTGAACCGTAATATAATCCGCTCCAGCTCTGGCAAAGGTCTCAAGCTGTTTGTCCGGTTCAACGATCATCAGATGCACATCCAGCGGTTTATTAGTGTGCGGGCGAATGGCCTTGACGATATTATCGCCAATCGTGATTGGCGGTACAAAGCAACCATCCATCACATCTACATGCACCCAATCGCATCCGCCTGCATCAATAGCGCGGATTTCCATACCCAGGTTAGCAAAATCAGCAGATAAAATAGAAGGGGAAATAACAGTGTCTTGTCTCATAACGACGATTTATACATTCATCTTTGCAGATCGTCTAGTCCGAAGCAATCATCACGACGATCCATGAATTATACTTTCTTCAAATTCAAGAAGCCGTCTTTTCCAGTCTGGTCCGCAGGAAAAGCCGCCGAGCCCGTGGGCTGCGACGATGCGATGGCAGGGAATCAAAATTGGCAGAGGATTGGCACCCAGTGCCTGGCCGACAGCTCGTGGGCCGGAATTCAATATCTTAGCCAATTCACCGTAAGTTTTCGTATGGCCTGCGGGGATTTCCAGGAGTGCATGGCGAAGCCGATGCTGGAATATCGTGCGGGCGGCACCCATTGATGGCAACATCGCATCCTTGTGGCCGGAAAAATAGCTGTCCAGCCACTGTGCGGCAGGGTGTTCCCCCGGGCATACGGGTGCGTCGCATGTTTCCAGCCGTACGCCGTGACAAGCAGCGCCTTCGAGTAACAACGAGATAACGCCCCAGGGGGTCCGATATATAAATTGCCGAGGAGGGTGACGCATGAGGACAGTATATCCCGAATTTTCCACGGATACACGATGAGTATATGACAGAACAAATATCCCGCATCCTTCAGTGTTGTGCGAAGGGTTCGGGATAACGGCATGGACTGGACCTTGTTTTTCTCCGCACTGGTTTCCTCAACATTGTTTCCTGGGGGGTCAGAGGCATTGCTGCTCTATCGGTTGAACGAGGGCGTTAATCCGCACACGGTAGTCGCCATTGCTACAGTCGGTAATGCACTCGGCAGCATGATAACCTACGGTATGGGCCGACTCGGCAACGAGGTGGCACGTAAGCGATGGTTGTGCATGGATGAGAGAAGGGTAGTGCAGGCCGGGCGCTGGTTTACAAAATACGGGCAGCCATCACTATTGTTTGCGTGGCTGCCAGTTATCGGCGACCCGCTATGTCTGGTCGCAGGCTTGCTGCGTAGCCCTGTATGGATGTTTCTGGCCCTGGTAACGCTCGGCAAGCTTGGTCGATATGCATTTCTGGCATGGGTGTTTACATGATGACACTAACCTTTGCAGGGATGCAGGCTCTCCATTCAGCGCCATTTGCTTCCCGAAAGTGGATTCAACGTGGAATTACCGCTCATCCGCCCGGAGTTTTGCAAGAAGTGCTTTCGCCTGACGGAGGAACATCGTTGGCTATGAATGCCAGTGAACGCTTCCTGGCGCTGGCTGCCTATCCTGAACTATTCATAAATTCAGCCATGCCCTTGCTTGTTCCTTGTCCGCACCGAATCCCTCGTCGGTCGTCCGTATGCGCGCTCACGGCCTCCTTCCTCGGAATTCGTTGCAAACAAAGGCCTGGCACAAGCATCGTGGCGATTTATGAATAGTTCAGACTATGTGGCGGAAGTCATGTCGTTGGCGTCAACACCCTTGGCTTAACTTTTCCGAGCAGGTTGCATGGACGATGCAGCTTATGTGTTTCCGGCTGCGCCAGGACTCGTGTTGGCGGGAATTTTTATCTGTGGCGCTTCCGGTTTTTTGTGAGAAGGTTGATGTGGTGTTCCAGCGGCAGTTTCTGGCGCGGATTTTTCACCAGTTCGTACAGCTTGCGGCACTGTTTTATGCGCTTCTTTACCGGCTGTTGTTGCTGTTTTATCCTGCGACCCGGCTTTTCCACCGGCCTCTGCGGGCGCCGTTATCGTGTGATGTCCAAACTGAGGGTTTTTCTGCGCTGTGGACCCTTCCGCATTTTCGGGCGGGGTGGTGGCAGCCTCCATTTTGCCCGATTTTACAGCTGGTTTCATATTTTTCATGTCGATGCGCGCCTTGATCCTGGTTCCCCGCGAGGATAATCGCCGCAGAATAGCTTCGGCTTTATTGATCTCAAGCCCGGTCTCTTTATTGGCAAGGTGTGACAATCCACGCAAATGAAGCAACATCGTTTTTAGCTTATCCTGTACCAGATCACGCTTGCTTGTTGCAATTGATGCTTCCACATGGTCTACGCGGGTTTCTATGGCGCTCAATTTCCCCTGAATATCGGCCAATGGTTGGCGCGCGTTCATGTTTTTGTTGTTAATCAGTGTGGCTGCGAGGGCAAATGCGGCCAGTAATAGTGCCAGGCTGGACAGGAGCACGGGTATGAATGAGGAGCGCGCAGCTTGCGGTGGGACAGGAGCCTGCATTCCCGCCCGCTGTTCGTCCGTTTCGTTTACAGCATCTTTCTTTTCCGGCATAACTGCCTCCTCCATCAATTTAGCCTGACTGTAGCATGTCCAACGAATAAGCATAGGTTAGCCCTTTGGGGGTTCGATGAGTAGCAGACCGGAAGAACGCTGGATTCGCGTGCGCGGCGCACGTGTTCATAACCTGAAAAACATTACGCTGGACATACCTCGCGACAAACTGGTCGTTATTACTGGCGTATCCGGATCGGGAAAATCTTCCCTGGCCTTTGATACGCTGTATGCGGAAGGGCAGCGACGTTATGTTGAGTCGCTTTCGGCTTATGCGCGCCAGTTTTTGGGTATGATGGAGCGCCCGGATGTGGATGCGATTGAAGGATTATCACCTGCTATTTCCATTGAACAGAAAACCACCAGTAGGAACCCTCGTTCCACCGTGGGTACCATTACCGAGGTGTATGATTATTTGCGTTTAATGTTCGCCCGTATTGGCAAACCTTTTTGCCATGGCTGCGGCAAACCCATTGCATCGCAGAATGCCAGTCAGATTATTGATGCCATCATGGATCTTCCAAAGGGGACAAAACTTCAGCTCCTCGCGCCTGTCGCGCGTGCCAGAAAAGGAGAATTCAGACGAGAGCTGGAGAAGGCCGGGCAGGATGGATTCGTGCGCGTGCGTGTGGACGGGGAAATTATGCCCATTGAGGATGTGCCACCGCTGGAAAAAAACAAGAAGCATGATATCGAGCTGGTCGTGGACCGTATCGCGATACACGAAGGCGTGCGCACGCGTCTGGCGGATTCTGTGGAGACGTGCCTGCGCTATGGTGAAGGTATGTTGATTGCGCTAATAGACGGAGAAGCGCGGGCATTCTCGGAGCGTTTCGCCTGCCCTGATTGCGGCATTTCTTACCCGGAAATCGAACCGCGCTTATTCTCGTTCAATTCGCCTGCGGGTGCATGCCCCAAATGTGATGGTATTGGTTCAATGATGGTCTTCGACCCCGATCTGGTGGTGCCGGATACCTCGAGGTCATTGAAGCAGGGGGCGATTGCCCCTTGGTCCGGGCGTGAAATGCCTTTTTTTCAGCAGACCATGGAGGCGGTGTGCCGCCACCTTGAAATGGACGCGCGTACGCCGTTTTCTGAGCTGGATAAAGCCGCACAACAGTTCATCCTGTATGGGTCGAACGGAAAGCGCGTACCTTTCCGGTTTTATGACCATGGTTCGGTACGCGAGGTGGTGAGACCCTTCGATGGTGTCATCCCGGTGTTGGAGCGTCGTTATCGCGAAAGCACGTCCGATGAGGTGCGTGAATCGTTATCGCATTATATCAATGATGTGCCGTGCCCCGCCTGTGATGGTTCGCGCCTGAACCTGGCAGCCCGGCATGTTCGGGTAGGTGGCGTAAGCCTGCCGGAGCTTGTCCGAATGCCGTTGCGCGAAGCGCGGCAATGGGTGAGGGATCTTCAACTGGGGTCGCAGGATCAGGCCATTGCCAACAGGGTGCTGGAGGAGGTGGACGCTCGTTTGGGCTTTATGATCGAAGTGGGTCTGGATTACCTCAGCCTGCATCGTACGGCGGGAACGCTGTCCGGCGGCGAAGGGCAGCGCATTCGTTTGGCCACACAAATCGGATCAGCGTTGGTGGGTGTACTCTATATCCTTGATGAGCCGTCCATCGGGCTGCACCAGCGCGATAACGACCGCTTGCTGACGACGCTGGAACGTCTGCGTGATTTGGGTAATTCGGTCATTGTCGTTGAACATGACGAGGACACCATCCGTCGTGCCGACTGGGTGGTAGATATGGGCCCCATGGCTGGTGAACATGGCGGGGAAGTGGTGGTGGCGGGTCCGATTGACACCGTACTTGAACATCCGCGTTCGCTGACTGCCGCTTATATGACGGGGCGTAAATCTATTACCGTGCCTGCCCGCACGCCGATTCCTTCGGGCCATCCGGTGCTGGGGGTAAAAGGGGCGCGAACACACAACCTTCAGCGTGTAGATGTAACCTTTCCTATAGGCCGTCTGACCTGCGTAACCGGTGTTTCCGGTTCTGGTAAATCCACACTGGTGATTGATACACTGTATCGCGCTTTTGCCAAAAGAATGCGACAGGTAAGAGAACGGGTGGGGGTATACGATGAGCTGCTTGGTGCTGAGCGGATAGATAAGGTCATTGATATTGATCAAAGCCCTATCGGGCGCACGCCTCGTTCCAATCCGGCCACCTACACAGGGTTGTTTACACCCATCCGGGATTTGTTTGTTTCTGTACCGGAGTCGCGCGCCCGGGGTTACAAGGCGGGACGTTTCTCCTTCAATGTAAAGGGCGGGCGTTGCGAAGTATGCGAGGGAGACGGCATTATCAAGGTGGAAATGCACTTCCTCCCCGATGTGTATGTTCATTGTGAAACCTGCGCTGGCGCTCGCTACAACCGCGAAACACTGGATATACGCTATAAGGGTAAATCCATTGCCGATGTGCTGGCCATGACGGTGGATGAGGCAGGCGAATTCTTTGCTCGTATTACGCCTGTTCGCCATCGTCTGGAGACATTGCGGCAGGTGGGGCTGGGGTATATCCGTTTGGGACAGTCCGCCACCACGCTATCCGGCGGTGAGGCGCAGCGAATCAAGTTATCCCGTGAGCTGGCTCGCCGTGCGACGGGCGACACGCTGTACATCCTCGACGAGCCCACCACGGGTTTGCATTTCGATGATGTATCCAAACTGCTGGATGTGCTGCATGCGCTGGCGGAGCGCGGTAACACGGTGATTGTCATTGAACACAACCTGGAAATGATCAAGACAGCCGACTGGATTGTGGATATGGGTCCGGAAGGCGGCGACCGGGGTGGCGAGATCGTGGTTGTCGGTACGCCGGAGGACGTGGCAGCGTGTGAGAAATCATACACCGGGCAATATCTGAAACCCTACCTTAAACGTAAAGGTCTTTAATCCCTAAAGTTTACGAAGTTCACTGGCCGATCGGTATCCATGCCCTTGATCAGGGTTATGACGGACTGTAAGTCATCGCGCTTCTTGCCGGAAATTCGTATTTGGTCGCCCTGGATGGAGGCTTGTACCTTCATCTTTTCCTGTTTGATGGCTTTGATCATCGTTTTGGCCAGTTCCTGACTGATACCCTGCTTGATACTCAGTATTTGGCGTTTGGCATCACCGCTGGCATCCTCAAGTTCGCCGTATTCGAGACATTTCGGGTCCAGGTTTCTGCGTACCAGCTTGGCACGAAGAATTTCAGCTACGGTATTTAACTTGTAGTCGTCGTCACCGACGATGGTGATAGTCTCGTCGCTCAATGTGATGTTTGCTTTGCTTCCCTTAAAATCATAGCGCGTGGTGATTTCCTTATGGGTTTGATTGACCGCGTTATCCATTTCCTGCATGTCGGTTTCGCAAACCACGTCAAAACTGGGCATGAAATTCTCCTGTAAGTTTAATTTCTAGAGCCAATTACAAAACTCTGAGTGGATGAGCGGCAACCCCACGTTGAGTCCATTTTCGGGATAGAATGAGGTGCATGGTGGTTCCATGGACCAAAGTTCCAGCCCGGACAAAAAGGCCGCAGGCCGTTTGGACGCCCGTAAGGGCGGGGCGCAAGCCCTGAGGACCAACGGCCCGAATCCAATGGGCCAAAGTGGGGTTGCCGATCACCGCTTATGAGTTTTGTCATTGGCTTTCTGTGCTTATGATGGCTCGGTACTCATGCCATGCTGCCATGTTGTCTATTATCCGGGCTTTGACAAGCTTTGCATTTATCTTGAGCATACGAAAACTTCGCCATGCAGACATAGTCAGTGGATGTGTCATTTTACCGAATTGTCGCGGCGTAGTTCAATGTTCAATATTTAACAGGAGTTTGATTGCAATCTAACGAAATACGACAACGGAGTTTTCCAGGCGGTATCAAAGCGTCCGGTAAAAGACGGGGGTATATATTGCCGCGCCTCAATTATTTTCTGGGCTTGCTCCTTTTGATTGGCATAGCTGTTACCGGGATGGCATGGGGTTTGTCCGGTACTGAAAACAACGTTGTCGCAAGAGCGATGGGTACGCATGAAGAATGGATTACCGTGAAGGTGGATAAGCCCTCAACTATTGATTCCACATGGCGGCACGAAACGATCAAGAAAGGGGATGCCGCCATTTATGTGCTTTCCCGCCTGGGGTTTTCCTTTGCTGATGTGAACCATATGGTTGCTGCGGCCAGGCCTGTCTATCCTTTGAAAGAGGTTATGGCCGGGCGGGATTTCGACCGTCACGACCAGGGGGTGCGCACGAATGTTTATTATCCCGTCGATAACAGTCATGTTTTACGTTTAAGTCGCCTGCGGGCGGATACATGGAGTGCGGGCCTTGAATCTCGGGCCATAACCACCCGGCAGGTGGTTTTCCGGGGGAGGATCAAGGGGAGTTTGTTCCTCGCTGCGGCACACGCTGGTCTGGATGAACGGACCACCATGAATCTGGTGGATATTTTCGCCTGGGATGTTGATTTCGCCCGTGATCTTCGTCCGGGAGACCGCTTCAGCCTACTGGTACAGGAACGTTTCGACAGGCAGGGGAAATTGTTCGATAGCGTGATTCAGGCTGCCCAATTCGTCAATCGGGGCCATATTTTTCGTGCCGTACGTTACACGTTCCCGAATGGCCGGGTGGAGTATTTTACGCCTGAGGGCAAGAGCGTGCGCAAGACCTACCTAAAGGCAGCCGTCAAGTTCACACGTATTTCCTCACGCTTCAGTTTAAGACGCATGCATCCAATCCTCGGCTACACGCGGGCACACCACGGCGTGGATTATGCCGCACCCATGGGTACACCCATCCACGCCGTGGGTGACGGTCGCATAGCCTTTGCTGGCTGGAAAGGTGGTTATGGCCGCTTTGTCCTGATCCGGCACACCGATGGCATCCACTCTACCGCCTATGCTCACATGAGCCGCTATGCGCATGGCATCAGGCGGGGTGTGCGCGTGCACCAGGGGCAAGTGATCGGTTATGTGGGAATGAGCGGCCTTGCCACAGGGCCACACCTGCATTTCGAATTTCGCGTGCGTGGGCGCGCGGTAAATCCGCTGACAGTCAAGCGGATCCCTGCAAATCCAGTGCCTGCCGCGCAAATGTCTCGCTTCCGGCGGCTTGCGGCGCGCATGTTGGAGCGTATAACGCAAAGTCCCACATTGCTGGCCTGGGGATGAGCAACCTTCCGATAAATACCAGCCATTGGCTGGATACAGCCCGGACGGTGTTTAGCATTGAGCAGCAGTCTATCGCCGCCACCGCAGATTCGCTTAGCGATGATTTCTGCCGGGCAGTTGAAAGCATTCTCGCATTGGATGGACGCCTGGTCGTGGTCGGTATGGGTAAATCCGGCATCATTGCCAAAAAGATTGCCGCCACCTTTGCCTCCACAGGAACGCCGGCTTTCTTCGTGCATGCCGCCGAGGCACAACATGGCGATTTGGGTATGATTACCCGGCATGATGTTGTGCTGGCGCTTTCTCACAGCGGTGAAACCGATGAGGTGGTCAAGCTTCTACCCATGATTAAACGGATGGGGGCGCTGCTGATTGCCATGACGGGCAGGCCGGGGTCCACGCTGGGTCGCCATGCCGATGCGGTGTTGTATGTGAATGCTCCCAGGGAAGCCTGCCCGCATGATCTCACCCCTACGGCTTCGACCACGGCTGCCCTGGCGCTTGGTGATGCGCTGGCGGTGGTGGTTCTGGAACAGCGCGGGTTTACCCCTGATGATTTTGCCCGTTTCCACCCGGCAGGCAGTTTGGGCCGTAAGCTGACGCGGGTGGGCGATTTGATGCACAAGGGTATCGACTTGCCCGTGGTGCAATCCGGTGTACCCCTCAGGGATGTCATTGTCACTATCAGTTCCCATCGTATGGGCATTGTGGGTGTGTTGGTGGACGGCAGATTGGCCGGGTGTATCAGTGATGGTGATTTACGTCGCATGATGGAATCCGGGGATCTGGATTTAGCGCGTCCGGCCGGGGAGTTGATGCACAGGTCACCACAAACCATTGCTCCCGACCACCTGGCATTCGAGGCGGTGCGGTTGATGGAAGAAAAGGAAATTACCGCCGTATTCGTGCTGGATGAAAAGGGTGAACCCGTCGGGGTGGTACATCTTCATGATTTGCTGCGGGCAGGTGCGGTATGAGAGACGATTCATTTCGGACGTTTCCGATCAATATAACACGCGGCATCCGAATGCTGATTCTGGATGTGGATGGTGTGATGACGGAAGGATCGATCCTGATGGATGATACAGGCAAAGAAACAAAGGGCTTTAACGTGCGGGACGGGCATGGCATCAAGTTATTACAACGCGCGGGCATCCAGGTGGGTATCCTGACCGGACGCACATCCGGCGTTGTAAGCAGCCGGGCATCGGACCTGGGTATCGAACATGTGGTACAGGGCAGCCTGAATAAAAGGGAAGGGTTGGGCATACTGCTGACGAAGGCGCGATTACTTGCGGAGAATTGTGCCTATATGGGTGATGACGTACTCGACCTTGCGCCCATGCGATCCTGCGCCCTGGGGTTCGCACCAAAGGACGCGCATCCATCGGTACTGAAATATGCGGATTGGGTGTCCGGTTTTGACGGCGGGCGCGGTGCCGTGCGGCAGGCTGCGGAGGGAATAATTCTGGCTAATGATAGCTGGACGCGGGTGATTCATAAGCCTTATGGCGTTTCTCCCACCGATTGCGGCTGGCTATATGACGTGGCTTAAGTGGGGGTTCCTGGGGCTTGCCGCAGGGAGTGTGTTCGTTGCCGCGTTTTTGATGTGGCAGGTACAGCAGGGACAATTGCCGCTTTCCACTGATTCGGCGGCGGGGAAGACCCCGCGGACCCACGTGGATAAGCCCCTGATCGTTGAACGGGAGGCTGGACGCACGGTGTGGCGACTGAAAGCCGCGAAGGCGGAACAACAGCTGACGGGTACCATGCATTTGCTGAAACCTGAACTGAAATTGTTTAGCGCCGCCGGGAAAAGTATACCGGTCACGGGGAAGGAAGCATGGTTTAATCCGCTGTCCAGGCAAGTTCGATTCGAGGGAAATGTGGAGCTGCGGTACGGAAAATGGCATTTGTACAGCAAAAGCCTGCGTTACGACCACCAGAAAGAGGTCGTCATGGTGCCTGGAGCTTTCCGCATTGAGGGGGAAAGCACGCATATTCGCGGTCGGAACCTGACGCTGTGGCGTGCTACGCAGCATGTTCGGGTGGAAGACGGTGTATGGATTGAAGATACGCGACCCATGCGGATGAAGGTCACACCATGATGCGCTTTCTTACCATACTTATGGCGACTGTTTTTTTCGGTGTGTGCCCGGCATGGGCCGGGCCGGTCACTATACAGGCCGATCACCTGGATATCTGGAATAACAAGCAGCAGGCTTTGTTTACTGGTCATGTGCATTTGAAGCGTGATGGTTTCGAGCTATTTTGTGATACATTAAGGGTGTTTTATACAGAGAAGAGCGGTATCGACCGTGGTGTGGCAACAGGGCATGTGCGCATGCGACAAGGTGATCAACACGGCCATTCGGACAAGGCCGACATGGATAACAAACATCAGGTACTGACGCTTACCGGGCATGCCGTGATGGAGCAGCCCGGCGGACGCATTGAAGGTGCCACGATTATTTACCATATTAAGGAGAAGACCACGGAGGTGCGCCGGGGCAAGGGGAAGCAGGTAAAACTGCGCATTGATGCGCACCCGGCTGGCAAGGCGTCAGTGAAACCTTCTGCAAGGCCATCCCCTTGAGTGAGGTCCATCATCTGTCTGCCGAAAATTTAAGTAAATCCTATCACAAAAAGAAAGTGGTGCATGCTGTCGGGCTGGATGTTTATTCGGGCGAGTGCGTGGGCTTGCTCGGGCCCAACGGTGCGGGAAAAACGACCAGCTTCTATATGGTTTGTGGGTTGGTGAATTGTGATGAAGGTTCGATCACCATGGATGGAGAAGACATGACACATCTGGCCATGCACCACAGGGCCCGGCGTGGTATCGGTTATCTGCCACAGGAAGCAAGCATCTTTCGTAAGCTGACTGTGCGCGAGAATCTGCTGAGTATCTTCGAAACATTGAATATTCCACGGGAAGAAATCGAGGAACGACTCGAATATCTCCTTTTGGAACTGGGTATCGAAGGCGTACAGCACCAGAAAGCTTATACGCTATCCGGCGGCCAGCGGCGGCGTACCGAGATTGCGCGAGCGCTGGTGACGCGTCCGCGATTCCTGTTACTGGATGAGCCATTCGCCGGTGTGGATCCCATCGCTGTGGAAGATATACAGGCCATTATCAGTGATTTGAAGACGCGCGATATTGGCATTTTGATTACCGATCACAATGTTCGCGATACCCTGTCTATTTGCGACCGGGCGTATCTGATGAGCGCGGGCGAGATTCTGGTGCAGGGGACGCCGGATGATATTGTGGTACACCCGGATGCCCGGAGGTTGTATCTGGGTGAACGTTTCAGCATGTGAGAGTAGCGGATGAATGATGTTAAGTACGGTATTGTGGTGGCTATGACGGGTGCTTCGGGCGCTGCCTACGGTTTGCGCCTGATGCAGCGTCTGGGTAAAGCCGGGATACGTCAGCATATCCTGGTCTCGCATGCTGCGTGCGTGGTCCTCAGACATGAGCTGGATATGATTCTCCCCGAATCGCCGGAACTGAGACGCTCATTTCTGGCACAGCATCTGGGTATTGGTGAGGAGGACTTGCGATGCTATGCGCTGGACGACTGGTTTTCCCCCGCAGCTTCGGGGTCGGCGGGTATCCGGCGTATGGTCGTTGCGCCTTGTTCCATGGGGACACTGGCGCGAATTTCTACGGGTGCGTCGGATAATCTCATCGAACGCGCGGCTGATGTGATACTTAAGGAAGGCGGGCGCCTTATTCTGATGCCGAGGGAGACGCCCCTGTCGTCCATTCACCTCGAACACATGCTTTCGCTCACCCGCATGGGCGTGCATATGATTCCGGCCATGCCGGGCTTTTATCATCGGCCGGAGAGTGTTTCCGATTTGGTGGATTTTATGACGGACAGACTGTTATCTCACCTTGGTATCGAAGATCAAGGGGGTCGGCGATGGGGCGGATAGTTGTTGGTATCCTCCTCTTACTCCTGGGTGGTTGTGCTTCTGCTTCGGCGGTGACGGCAGTGCCGGGGGGTCTCATCGAAGGCGTGGTGGACTTTTTCAGAAGCCAGGAGGAGAGCCTTCCCGCCAGTATGCAAAATGCGCTGGCATCGGTGCAGCAGGGGCTCCGCCAGATGGAACTGGATGTGGATGTGCTGGAGCCTGTAGGAGAGGGATATGCCATCGGCTTCGGTAACGACAGAATGGATGGTACGATAGGGCTGAAACGTCAGACACCCATGCTGACAACGGTCTCCATTATTGTACATCGGGGGGTGGGTCGCCAGCATTCAGTCGAGCAGGCGATTCTCAAAGTGGTCCAGGAGGTTTCTGCGCACAGGAATACGCATAAGCGATTTAATTTCCTGGGGTATCACAACATCCGTATTCAGCCTTTAATCAAGTCGCGGCGGGTTGGCTGGTACAGGCCCGGCGCTTTGCTGGAGCTTGATAAATCCAGGAGGAGCGGTTGGCTCAGGATCGATATGCCATCCGGGAAGTGGGGTTATCTGAAAGGGAAACTATCGAAGAAAATCAGCTTGAGGTAAACTTTTCGGGAGAAAAACAATGAGATTGGAACAGACAGTACTGGATGATATTGCGGAAAAAATAGCCGGAGGTTTGCGCCTGCTCGGCGGTGTGAAGGAAGAGGCACAGGCGCAGGTCAAAGCCATCGTGGAGAGTGCGCTTGACGGACTGGATGTCGTCACCGACGAGCGTATGCAGGTAGCCGAAGCGCTGCTTGCGAAAACCCGTGGAAATATCAAGGAAATGGAGGCGCGGATTGTAGCGCTGGAAAAGAAGATGAATGCAGGCTGATCGCCGCTCACGAGTTTTGAAAGAGGCTCATGGTTGTAACTTAGCGCCTCGAAACCATGTTATTTTGACCTCACGTTCCTATCTGCCCACGACGACCCCCCCTAAGTCTGACAGGCTCTCGGCATATTCCGCCCCTCGTTTCAGCAAGCCATGTTAGCGCGTTTGCCGAGTGCTACATTGCGCGGATTGAATGCGGAAGCGGTGGATGTGGAAGTCGATTTATCGCGTGGTCTGCCTGCGTGGAATATGGTGGGTTTGCCGGAAGCGGCCGTGCGAGAGGCACGGGAACGGGTGCGCTCGGCCCTGCTCAATTCCGGTTTCGAATTTCCTCTCAGGCATATCACAGTTAATTTGGCACCGGCGGATAAGCGCAAGGATGGTGCCCATTTTGACCTCCCCGTCGCTATCGGTTTGTTGATGGCCAGCGGACAGGTTCACATGGGTAAGGGCGCGGCAAAAGCCCCGGAAATGACAGAGGATAATCTCCCCTTCATGATAGGAGAGCTGGCACTGGATGGCCGGTTGAATCCGGTACCCGGCGTATTGCCGCTGGCCATGCATGCGCGGGAGATGGGGTTTTTTTGCCTGATTGTACCTGAGGAGAATGCCAGGGAAGCGGCCCTCGTTGAGGGGCTTGAAGTGTTTCCCGCCACCAATCTGCTGCAGGTGGTGCGCCATCTGAGCGGGCGGGACTTGCTTACCGCTTTACCTGCGGAATTGATCCCGGATACTGGAAGCATCGCGGATGGGCTGGATTTGGCCGATATCCGTGGCCAGCTTCAGGCGAGAAGGGCGCTGGAGATTGCCGCTACCGGAGGCCACCATTTGCTGATGAGTGGCCCACCTGGCGTGGGCAAGAGTATGTTGGCCAGACGGTTACCCGGGATTCTACCGCCGCTGACGCTGGCGCAGCGTCTGGAGGTAGCCCGCATCTATAGCGTCTCCGGCGATGGTAGTCGTAAACTGACAGATGCCACACCCCCGTTTCGCTCACCCCATCACTCTGCCTCGGATGTAGCCATGATTGGTGGCGGTAGTACACCACGCCCCGGAGAGGTGTCCCGCGCCGATTTCGGTGTGCTGTTCCTGGATGAATTGCCGGAATTTAAACGTCAGGTGCTGGAGGTGTTGCGCCAGCCGCTGGAAGATGGTCGCGTGTGTATCGCCCGCGCGGCGGATACGCTGGAATTTCCGGCCCGTTTCCAATTGTTGGCGGCCATGAATCCCTGCCCCTGCGGTTATCTGGGGCATCCCACCCGTGCCTGCCGCTGTTCACCTGCCCAAATCAGGCGATATAGACAGCGTATTTCAGGGCCGCTGCTGGACCGTTTTGATTTACACGTACACGTGCCGCCGGTGGGTAAAGATGAATTGGCGGGTATGCAGTCTGGTGAGTCTTCCTCGTTGGTCGCGAAACGGGTGGCGGCGGCACGGAAACGTCAATATGTACGGCTGGGTGAGGGGTGTGTGAACGCGCGCATGAGTCAGCAGCAGATCGAACAATATGCCAGACCGGACGCGGAAGGGTCGAAGTTGCTGGACGCAGCAATGGAGCGATTTTCGCTTTCGGCCCGTAGTTACTATCGGATTTTGAAGGTTGCGCGTACCATCGCCGATCTGGATGGTGATGTAAGCGAAGGGGAATCTGTATCCCCTTCGCATTTAGCCGAGGCATTACAATACCGAGGTGAACAAACACCCCAATTTTAGCAGCGGAACCGACAAATTTTGTCAGTGTCCATCTGGGTTGCGTGCGATTCCAGTCGCTAACGTTGGCATCTGGCTTGCGTCATAGCTTTTGTGTCTCTTAAATCATTGAAATGAGAGCTCTGCTCGAAACTATAGAATAATGGGGTATTTTATCATGATGAACATGAGGAAAAAAGAGGAACAGGGATTTACGTTGATTGAACTAATGATTGTCATTGCAATCATCGGTATTTTGGCTGCGATTGCCATTCCACAATTCTCGGCCTATCGCGCCAAGGCATTCAATGCTGCTGCTCTGTCTGATTTGCATACCGTCAGACTGGCGGAAGAGGCGCTGTTCACCGACTATCAGAAATATGGTAGTTCCGTTACGTCTTCAGGAACGGCTGGAACGGCCGGTTCAACGTCGGGGGTGCTGTTGACGGGTCCCACTAAAGGTTATGTTTCGACGACGGGTTCAAGCCAGTCGGAGGGCATTACGCTCAGTAAGAACGTGAGTCTTGTGGCGAATATTTCGACGAACTCAAACGCAGTCAGCATCACCGACAAACATCTCAATGGCGATAAATTTTATGCCATGGAAACGAGTCAGGCGGGTACATATTACAAGTCGGGTACGGCAGGTACAGCATTGACTAGCGGAACGAGTGTTTCGGCTCCGACTACCACGACAGGTACGACAGGTACGACAGGTACGACAGGCACAACGACTACAGGTATAACCGGTTATACCGCGTTATAGCGTTCACACCATTTTCCAGGGTAGCCGTTATTCGCACGGAGAAAAGGGGGAGCCGATGGTTCCCCTTCTTTGGCAGGTTCGTGTTTTTGCAGGGTCACGGGTGAATTGTGCCGGGCAGCAGGCATATCGGAGGCTGCCTCGCAGGCCCAAAGCATAGTCATCGCTTATAACTAATATGATCCGATTCATACAAGTCCACAAAACATACCCGCAACAGATCGGTCGATTCCCCGCGAATCATGCCCTGAAAGGTATTTCATTTACACTCGAACAGGGGGAAACACTTGGGCTGATTGGTCAGAATGGTGCGGGAAAGAGCACGGCAATTCGTTTAATGATGGGTTATATGCGGCCCGATCAGGGTAAAATCATCGTGCTGAATGATGAAAGGAACGCGCCTCCTGTCCGTCGACGTATCGGTTATCTGCCGGAAACTTCCGCCTTTCCGCCCAACCTGACATGCATGGAGTTGCTGCATTTCGCTGGTCGTTGTTGTGGTATGCCCAAAAAAAAGATTGCTGAACGGTCGGAGATACTCACCAAACGTCTGGGTCTCCGGGATGTCTGTAACCGCAGCTTGAATAAATACTCCAAAGGTATGCAGCAACGAGCCGGTTTTGCGGCAGCACTGATTCATAATCCAGAATTGCTCATCCTGGACGAGCCGATGTCCGGTCTCGATCCCATCGGCCGGGCGGAGATTATAGGGCTCATTCATGAGCTGCGTGAACAGGGTAAAAGTATCCTTTTCTGCTCGCATCTGCTTGATGATGTTGAGTGTATTACCGACCATGTCGCTATCCTGCATCAGGGGAGGGTGCTTTATGATGGTACCGTCGCCGATCTCTGTGCTGCGCCACCAGGCTGGTCCGTTGATATGGACGACGGCGAAACGGTAACGGTTGATTGCAAGGCCCTGCTATCTTCAATATTGCGCCAGCGGGCGGATAGAATTATCGGCGTCGGGCGGAACAAAGAAAGCCTGCAGAATGCTTTCGTTAGAGTAATTCAGGAACATCGGTCATGAATCGCATCATGGCGCTGGCACGCATCGTCCTCCTCAACGGACTCAGGGGCAATGCGCTCTGGGGCCTGTGCCTGTTCGCTCTGGTGCTTGAGCTATGCGGTGTCCTGTTTATGGGCTTTTTTGGCCACGATCTCGGCCGTGTGGTTAGCGATTTTCAGTTTTCTGTCATGTGGATGGCGGGCATGATCTTTATTCTCTTTTACGCTGTTCAGGCCGTTGCGTGGGATGATACGCACCGAAGTATCGACAGTATCCTGGCTCGTCCAATTTCCCGTGCTGAATATGTACTGGGGATGATGGCTGGTTTGTTCCTGTTGCTGCTCTGCTTTGAATTGTTACTGGGGGCACTGGCTATGGGTGAACTCGCCTGGGCCAAATCGACGATCGGCGAGACTTATTTCCCTATATTTTCCCCCATACATTTCGTTGAGGCCTGGATGGGCCTTCAATTGATGCTGCTCGTTTTTATGGCTATCGTGATGCTGGTTTCCTCCGTCATACGGGGAGCTTTCCCGGTGATGCTGGTCAGTCTGTCCTATTACCTTATCTGTTCAGGGTTGCCTGTGGTCAGGGCATCGCTGCTCCCGAACCCGCATCATACTGGCACCGGAGCACAAGGCTTGGGCAGTGTTTTACAAACTATGGGCTTACTATTTCCCGATTTTAGAAGCCTGGACTGGAAGGATGCTGTACTCAGCCATCAGCATATCGAAACCCTGATCGGTATGCCTGTTTGGCTTCCCACGGGTCTAATGCTCGTCTATCTGAGTATTATTTTACTGCTGTCGTGTATGATATATCAACGCAGGGATATTTTATGAAACGAACTTTTTTCACCACAGAGAGCACAGAGAGCACAGAGGAAATCAGGAGAGACCCATTTACAGAAAAGGTGATTGGCTGTGCGATAGCGGTTCACCGCACGCTGGGGCCGGGTCTGTTGGAATCCACATATCAGAGATGCCTTGCTTATGAGCCTCTTGCAAAACTCTGGGTGGATGATCGGCCATCCCACTTTGAGACCATTTTCG
>CAZUWV010000015.1:0-29827 GCA_964624255.1 uncultured Zetaproteobacteria bacterium | reverse complement strand
CGCAGCAGTCGTTGCGCTTCAGCTAAATCTGGCGCATCAAAGATGGCACGAATGCTGCACTACCGAAATTCCAGATTGGAAACGGGCCAAAGTGGGGAAGCCGATCGCCGCTCACGAGTTTTGCAAGAGGCTCAAGGGCATGGCAGTGTTTGTGAATAGTCCAGGGTAGATTCATGGGTAGTGTTTCTCTCCACAAAGGAGAAGAGGATGCCCGCCTCCATTTCACAGCTCGCGCAAGGTTACGCCCTGGCTGATGGACCAAGGACCACCAGGTTAACCGCAAGCGTATGCAGCGATTGATGTGGCTGATGGTCTTGAATCCATCGCACCAAAACCCAAGAACCGATTGCAAAACCATAGGTGGATGCCTTTTTACTGTGTGTCTCAGAGGCTGAGTGGCACCACAACATTGAAGTAGAATGTCCAACTTGAAAGATTCGGTACAGCACGTTGAATGGGATGACTAGCCTTCATGGACCATATCGTCCGCCCCAATCCATTCCACCCAGGTAAATGTCCTTGTAGACCGGCATTGATGCTTGATAAAAAAACCTTTGATGGAAAGTTTGCAAACGCCACACCTTGGTCATAAAATACATCAGCAGACATACCCCAGGGTAGGTGTCTGCCTAACAATGCCTGCACATTAAACCCCTGGACGCCCGATACACCGGCGAGGGGATAACCGTACACCGAGCCCGCTCCTCCAAGCTGAAATAACTGTGAGGGAGGAAGTGATTTCCTACCCGTTAACTGCCATGCACCCGATATTTGGGTGTAGTATTGATAGGGTAAAGTAAATATCGCATTGGTTCGCCCCGACATAAGCCAATAATGCGACACTCTTCCTAACAGATCGCGGGCTATCCCATGGCTCAAACCCATCGACCACGTCCACTGAATGCGAGTGTTTATATACTGGAGATTAAAGGAAAAATCCTGGTTTAGAATCCGGTTGTGGCTAAAGGGGAAGCTCGCAATATTGGTTGTTGAATCAATAAATGAGATGCCACCACCTGCATGAAACAACCAATTCTTTCCGATAACAAAGGGCTGCTTAAGCGATAAGTGGATGACGTCAGAATGACCAAGAATATCAAGTTGCGCAAAAGCGCCACCAATGATATGGATCTGGCTTCTGGAATAATTGATCGCTAGCTGTGTTTGCCGCGCGTTGAGAGGAATTTGATAGCCCAGCGTACCATTGAGGTTGCCTCGCGACTTCATGATAGAGAAGATCAACTTATCACCCAACCCCAAAGGCTCGTTGATTACAGCGTAAAGACCAACCTGGTTCCGGCCAGTTGATCGTGCGCCGTCGTTGTTCAGAAGCAAATAAGCTTGTCCACGTGGTGGTTCATGGGGGTGTAGCAAGACAGTGGTGGTGCCATACTTTGAACCGGGTTTTAACGAGGCCGTCAATCCGAGAAGATTGGTCTGATTAAAAAATGTCAATGACTGACTTAGCTGCGGAGGGTCGAGTACATCACCAGGCTGGACGGGGATACGTGAAAGGATGTATGACGAACGCGTATAGTGGGAGCCAACAATATCGATCGAGCTGGCCCTCGCCTCAATGAGTTCGATATGCACAATTGCATTGTCGATTTTTTGTGGCGGTAGAATGGCACGGCTAGTTATAAGCCCTCGGCGCGCATAGACGGCGTTCACTTGATCCACCAGCTTATAAAGATCAGCCACCGTGAGTGGGTGACCGATGAAGGCAGCGGCTATTTGCTGTAGATGTTTCTTAGAAATGAAGTGCGACCGGTTGAATAATATTTTTTCCAAGGTAAACCTTGGGCCACCCGCTTTGATGCTACTCGGTCCGGGGGGCCTCGGCCCGACCAACAAGGGACCTTTAGGTCGGCTCGATGGCAATGTTTTCTTGAACATTTCCTGACTTTTCAAATTGCGCTGCTGCACTGCCCCGGAAGTTACTCTTGGCGGCAGAACGACAGCGGAGAAGCCCACCTCGGGCGAAGCCAGCAAAGCAGTGACGGACAGAATAGTACACACCAAAGGCCTCAGCTTGATTCGTGTCAACCACATCATTGTGTCGCAATGCCGCTGGAACGATGACCCCGTGCGTTGTTGTTCTGATGCTGCATATTGACCAGAACAGGCGATGTACCGCCCACGCCGGCAACAACGGGCTGCGCATGAAAATTGTATATCGCATTCTTCTGTACAACGTCTTGCACAATGCGATGTGATGCAAAGTTCGGGTACAATGGTGATTGTACCGCAGTGATATAAATACTGCCACCACCATAGGGGACATTCGCGCGGGCGTGAGATGCTCCGTAGTTGGGCATCAATACCTGGTATCCCGCGCCATAGTATTCGGCATAGGCATCGGTATGACTAAACACGCCACGCTGGGTTAAGAAGAAGTGTTTGTGAGGTTGAAAATACTGGACATCAGCAGCGACCGGTGTCGGGTTTTGGTTGTTCATATACAGGTAGGCTTGAGGTGTACGCATACTCAACGTATCGCCCGCGTAACCATCACGAATCGAAAAATATGGATGCGTAAATGTCAGTGTTGCATCCGTTACGTGCAGCCGATCAAACTCCACCCCGTTTGGTGTATCAATGGTCAGGTTTGCTTGCTTCACAACATCATCACTCGAACCATCAACAGTCATCAGTAACGGCTTGTCCAGCCCTTTTCGTTGCATAACTGGCCGCTGTGTAATTTTCGCATTAATGTTTCTGTTAGCATGTAACTCAATCTGATGAGCAAACCATGCCTGGCGGATATTGATATCATTGAGCGAACTCAAGAAACCTTTTTGGGCGCTTAAGGTATCCAGCGAGATGGAACCATGCGCAGCATTGAGTGTGGCCGTGTTTTGCGTACTAACCTGGGTCATAGTTATACCCGCGCCACCAGCCGTATCGTTGATGTCTCCGACGGCGGTAAGGGTTGCACCCCGTTGCGCCCCGAGGCTCTCAAGCGTGGCTTTCCCACCAGCCTGCACATCACCAAAGAGCAACCCGCCGCCACTGGAGAGCGTAATATCCCCCGCTGCCTGAACACGTTGACCATAGTTGGCATTACTTGCTGTATTTGAGGTAATATTACCTGCGTTACTGATAAGTGTTTTGCCTGTTAGTGTTTCTCTTACGTTTAAGTTAACATCATTTTGTGCCCAAATATGTTGATACGTTAAATCGCCCCCCACCGCTAATACCACTGGGCCGGCAAGAGCAGCCATCTTATTAACCGTCATACTTTGTTTATTACGTAAATAAATACCACCTGTGGTTGATAAGTTTGAAACATTTAACACATCAATGATCAGTGGACGACTAAATTGCCCAATGCCACTGGCAATCTGTGATAAGTCTAAAGTGTCAGGGGCACCTGTTAAGGTTAAATCAACGCCATTATGGGGTGTAATACCTTGAATATCACCTGCTGCGGCGATAGTCACATTGCCGCCGCCGACCATGTTGTCCAGTTGGACACTCCCTTGAAGCACATTGAAATCAGTGACCCCGTGCACGGTTAAATTATGCACGGTTAAATTGGACTTCGGTACGTTCAATAATAAATCGCCACCGATCTCGCCGGATAAACCGCCTGTCCCAACGGAAACAGCGAGAGGGCTGTTGATGCCGCCGACACTGGATACAGTGTTTAATATTAAGTGCTTTGCTTGAATATGGGGGACATCGAAGTTGCTGAAAATAGAGCTTATACCGCCGTTATCCACATGAATAGACCCTGTACCACCGCTTGAAAAGTTCCCCAAATGAAGGTTCCCAGTTTGTAGTTCCAGGTAGCTGCCGCCTTTGGCACTTACTTGAGTTAAATTTCCTGTCAGGTTCATCAATAGGGGGGCTGTTGTCTGCCCGATATTGCCCTGAGAAACGAGCACAACACCATCTCTGCCACCGTTAAGCCCTGTACCAGCTACCTGGTTTAAATTCTCCTGGGCACCTAATCTAATCTGTCCACCGTAATTCGTAAAACTCGCAATATTCAAATCCCCACTGGAGTTCAATAAGATATTGCTTAATGCCGTTGCAGTCACTTGTGAGGCATCCTGAGTATAAACAGGATGATATTCATGGATCGTTGTTGTTGACGATCCATCTTTAGCCGTCACCGTTGTGACATCGCCTGGTGCTGCTGCCGCTAATGACGCCGCTTCGGTTGCAGTGAGTGTTAAATTACCAGAACGGGAGGTTTGAATGGTCACCGGCATTTCATTAGAGCCGATGGCAGACATATTGGCATTCAGGATAATTTTCCCTGGGGTGACAATATTAGGCACTTGCGTGAAAAGTAAGTTTGCACTATCAAGCACTTGCTGTTGAGAAATCGTATGCAGCAGTTGGTCTTGTGTCCAGGCAGCACCTTGGGTAACAAGCCTTTTCAACCCACTATCCACCATCGTCGCAAACCCGGTTGCATCCTGAGTGTTCAGATACCCCTTCACCGTTATATTCGCTAGATTATAATTATTAACCAGTTGCCCAATTTGAGTTTGTGCATGTTGATAGCGACGAATCAGACTCCTGCCAAGCTCGGTTTTCACGTAGTTCAGTACTTGTGTCTGTGACGCGGTTTTAACACTATTGTGAGCGGCAGCGGGAGCCTGATAGTTTTGATAGCCTTGCGTGGTCAAGCCTGCGATGACGATGGCTGGGCCACTACCCGAAAACGTTACATTATTTTTAATCTGCCAATATTGATCGTAAGAAAAATTGTAGTTCTTTTTCATCTTTGAAAAATTGGCCTTGGCTTCATTGGTTGCAGTGGTACCCCTTAACCCTAGCGCATCCCATTTTTCCTTGAGTTTAGCGACGGATGATGAGTTAGTTTGTTGACTTAAAGCACTCACAATAGCTCCATTTTTAGCACTGATTGTCACGTCACCCATTGCCGTAATCGTACCAACCGATAAATTTCCAGCCGTGTCAACCTGGGTTAAATTAACCCCACCTTGAGCTGCATCAACATTGAGTGTCCCTGGCACCTGAATCAACAAACTATGGTTTGCATCGGCTTGAACGGAACCATTAACGGACAAAATAGTTAAATCACCACCACTGATAATAGTAGGCGAACTGGCTTGCCCAGACGATGCAATACCATTCGCTGCTGCCAAGTTAACTGTGCCGTGTGCGGCACTAATTGAACCCAGGTTTAATAGGCCATCAGAAACCAGGCTGATATTGCCCGTTGTCGTGCTGGCTGAAAGGCTACCCAAAACACTGTTTTGTTGAGAAGATACTAAATCGACCAACAGGGGTAAGGACGCTTTGCTACCGTTACCTACGTAACTGTAATTCTGTGTTATTGTTGTAATAGGTTGTTTAAAGCCCATGGATATACTATAGGATATGGATAGCTGGATTTTACCTTGCAAAGAGGACGCATTTAATGCGCCATCGCCGATCCCTTCACCAGCGACAATACTCACATTTTGACCCTGAATGTTAGCCTCTGATGATAAACTACCCACAACCCCCTGAGTCGCCTGCAGATGAATATCGCCAGTGGTGTTACTCACGTTACCATTTAACCAAATTCCTGCTGGAGATATCACGCTAATATCCCCTTTTGTCTGCCCTATAAACTTGATTGTAATGGGGTAGTCCGCTTTGCCTGCACTCTTGGGTTGAGAGTTCGAAATTAACAGCCTGGCCGAACCCACATTGGGCTTGTTATACCAGAGACCCTGGCCGCCATTCGCAATATTATATTGTGTTGAGGCACCCGTTAAGGAAGACGATGTACCACTGGTATTGGTTTTCCCAGAGGCATATCGATAAACGGTTATTTTCCCCGTGGTTGGGTTTGAATGATATTCGGTCACTTGGGGAACAGACGATGCCTTGCCATGCCTGGTAATGGTGAGTCGTTTTGCCGTGTCTGTCACCCTAACAATCCCCCCTTTATTGGCATTGCCGGCGTTCAGCCCCTTAATCACTAGCGCATGGCTGGTGTTATTCTTGACCGTAATCTTGGCAAGCCCTGACGCGGCAATAATTTCAGCGTTGGCATTGGTATTAAAAATACGACCAAATAAATAAACCTGACCTGCCTGAGATTGTGCGGGTGCTAAAATAATGTGGTTGGTTTTTGGATCCCAGAAGGCTGGAATCACATCAGGGTGCGTATAATCTGCCGCATTGGTAATGCGTACATACCCTGTTGCCGGATCATAAGCGAACGTTGAAGAGTTCAACCCATTAATATAATCATTAAGCCCTTTAGCACCACCCTGGGCATATTTTTTATTAAAGGTATCAATCGTGGTATTTAAATCGCTGCCCAACGTGGTCGATAACGTGTTATGACCACTTTGAATTAAACCGTTTACATTCAAATACTGGGCTGAAACAAAGACTGCACCTCCAGCGACGATCCCTGCTCGATTTGTTACTGGAAGGGTATTGCCTGGGTTATGGAACCCTGTTTGATATTCCTGGAAAAAACCACCATTGGGTGCCGCTAAAGTAACGGTACTAGCATTAATATAGCCATTTTGATGGATCGACCCTGCACTGTTACTAATATCAACCGCCCCTGTCGGATTATAAATGATGCCATTCAAGAATAAATCCGGTGGGGTAACGTTTTCATTCGTAGACGTATAAGTATTTTTTATGGTCACTGTAGGTGTAATAGCACTGGAACCAGGTGTGAGCTGGCCATTAACAAAAATTTTCCCTCCCCCCTGCTTAATCGTGACATTACCTACTTTCATAAAGGCGTTCGTGGTGTTGTTGACAGTGACACTTACCGAATGATGAGCGGCTAAAGTGGCTGAATTTTTATTGATGACACCAGCATTGAGCGTAATATTACCGCCCTGAACCAATAAACCATTTAACGTAACGACTGGTACGATACCATTTCCCTTTAGATGCTTTATCTCATACTTAAGCTGTCCTTTTTCATTATTAAGTCGCGCTCTTTGGTTGGCATTTGAACTGCCCTTAATTTGATTTTCAACAAGGGTAAGGCGGTCGTTTAAGTACTCGGAATAATTCCAACTAGAACTTTTAAAACCCGCTAACTTGGAAGAATCGGAGGAAGCAACAATTTGTCCATTTGATTGTTTACGTAGTAGTGTTAACTTTAACTTGCCCGCCATGCCTGCTTTTACTGTCCCTGCAATGGTTAGGGTGCTGGAAGAAGAATCCAGGCTTGTCCCGCCCCTAAATCCGAGTGAAACAAGGGTAATAACTCTTTTATGGACGAGCCAATTAATAATACCGGCGAGAAAATTAATAATTTCATAAGTGACCCGTTGATATGAATTTTCACCCGTTGCAGACCCTACCGCACGATGGCTTCCCGTCGCCGCCTGAATGGCTGCATTGGCGCCAGCCAGGACACTGCCCGAGACATTCACATTATTGTGATCCTTAACAACCGCCTTCGCTCCAGGGGTGGTGCCAACCGCGAAAACGGTATAATTGTAGGCATGGCTGGTCGCCGAAGCAGACAGATTATTCCCCCCTAAATTTTGGTTATAACCAGACCCTATCCAGATATTATTATTCGACAGCAGCGTCCCCTCAACCTGAATTAGCTGGGTAGCATCCATTTCAGCGTTGGCCTCACTGAAAACAACCCCCGCGCCTCCCCATGTATGCGCATAAGCATTCGTATAGACATGGCCGCTTGACCCTGCATAAACAGTAATATTTCCAGAAGCGGTCAAGTCTGCTGTAGAGGTTATCTTTGTCGTAGCATTGACATGTGCGGTAAACGAAGCCCGGGCAGAGAGCCCTTGAACTGCGCCACCTGTGGATACTTTTGCGCTTGAATACGCTGAAAAAATATTATTTTGTGCACCAATTAATAATGCATGTTGAGTTGGCTGTAGCGGATCACCAACAACATTTATCATGCCGCTCACTGTCGTACTGGTTGTTAAAGTAAGGTCGGTTTTTGCTTGAGTAAAATTAAATCCAACACCACCACCGGCCGCACCTCTGGCATTCCAACCTACATTAGGCTGTAAAAAATCATTACTCGCCTGAATAGAGGCATTTGTTGCCTGAATAGTACTCTCTGCCGCATAACTTGTGCTGACGGTAGACTTGATCGTATTAGAGTCTAGCGCAGCACCCCCGCCCACAGCACTAATATTCGTACTATTAGCCGTACTTAGAATAATATCAGTGGTATGGGCTGCAGAAAGCATTAAATTACCAGTATAAAGTGTATTTTTTGTTCCCATAATGGACGCTTTTGTCTTGGCATCAAGACGCGTTGTCGTACTTGCTGCATTCCCTGAGATAATCCCGCCCGCGCCTGATGTAGCCCCGGCAGAAAAACTGTCAATTCCCGTGGCTTCCACAGTAAGATTCCCCGAGCGCTGCGTGCGGGAAGAAGCATTTAAGCCTAAATAAGCCCTGACTGTCGGTGTGGATGTTGCGTTAGTCACAACCGCCCCACCCGCGAGCGCACCACCTACAATGCCTGTACCACTCGCAGTTACATGGCCTGTTTGAGAAGCACCAATTGAGACATTGCCATCAGGTAACTGCACATTGTTCCCCGTATAAGCCTGAACGTCTGCATTATTCGTTGACGTCGAAACCACGGCATTCGAGCCGATGAGCCCGCCTGCACCTGCCACTGCCTCACTTGAAATATAGGGTGAGCTCTGCGCCTTAAGGTTCAGGTTTCCTGAACCCTTCAGCACGACATTATCCCCCGTAAATGCCTTAACTACCGACTGGTTATCTGCTGTCGCAACTGAAGCCCCCATGGAAAGCGCGCCGACATTCACCCCCGATGCCTGAGCAGAAACAACAGACGTTGACGTTGCAGAAACTCCCAGTGTCCCAGTCAGAGAATCAAGGGTGATATTCGACCCCAAACTGGCCGAAATAGCGGAGGAATCTGCCGCCGTTGCAACGGCGGCATTAGCGGCGAAAACGCCGCCAGCCGCACCCGTCACATCGGAGACTACCGGACCACTGCCCGTTGCGGAAATATTACCGCCATTAAATCCTGAAACACTGGCATTCAGTATACTGGAAACATCACTGTGGCGACCTGCAGCACCCACTACAACGCCCACCGTAACAGCGCCTCCCCCAGCGCCCACACCATCAACATTTACCGCTTCTTTATCAGACGCATTCAAACTCAGGCTTCCTGTGCTATTGCCGGTTAACAGAGGATCACTGGCACCCGCCTGGTTTACCTCGGAAATGACGGTATTGCTGATTTGTCCATCTGCGATGGCTGCGCCTGCGCTAAAGCCAAGCCCCGCACCACCCGCATACGCTGAAACCGTTAATGCCTTATTGCCATATTTAGTTCCATTATCGGCAGAACTGTTCACTGAAAGTCCATGGGCTGTCACGGATGTACCGTTGATGATTGCTGCCACATTGTCATAACTTCGCGTAATGGCAATGGCAGCACCGATGCCTAAGGCTCCTCCAATGCTTGCTGCACCCGCAACATTACGCGTTGCCGTGGTATTTTTAGCGGACAAGGTTAATGTTGCCGCATGGACACTGCCGCCTTGAAGCGTTGCGGTAGTAGCATCTTGAAGCGTTGTAGCAGCGGCAAAAGACGGCGCAAAATCAACACGAGTCGCTTCATTTATAGCTGTTGTTCGTGATGCCGACAAACCTGTAGCCCCGTCCACATGATTCAAATGTGCAACGGCCTGTTGTTTGGACAAGGTGCCTGAGCTATTCTTATCATAACTGCTCATGGCATCGCCCGTATTGCCCGAACCCATTAAAATCAAGCCCAATGCGCCACCGATACCTACAGAAGATCCAGCGGAACCTGTCACACTGATTAATTGTGCCGCTTTATCAGACGTTGCGGCCACAGAGACCAAACCTGTGGCACTTAAATCACTGTTCAAAACACCCGCATGAATCGTATCATGAAACACCAAAACATTGGCAGAAGCACCCACACTTGAACCGACTGAACCCACTGCGACACCCGAAGTCGATTGTACTTGGGTGCTGTCTTGTGCATTAACCGTTATATTATGCGTACCTGTTATCTTAGCATTAACAATATTGGCAGCCGTGGTGTTGTTTAACACCGTCACATTGCCATCACCGGCAACCGCGCCACCCGCTCCGAAAGCCCCAGTGACACTTAACAGTGAAAAATCCGTTTGCGAGTGTGCCTTCACCATTAAATTGCCGCTCGTTAAAACAGCGTTTGTTGTTTGACTACCGGCGCTCTTATTTCCTAACCAGGCATGGGTAGAATTTTCACCTTTGGTCATTAAAAAAGTGGCACCCACACCGACGGTACCCGCCCCTAGCGAACCGCCAAGCAAGTTAACGGCAATAAGATTATTGGCATCAATGGTTAAATTTTTTGCCTTTAAACTACCCTGTTCTGCATAAGCCTGCGTAATATTTTTATATACATTAATGACGCTCGAACCTGCGACACCGCCCGTACCTCCTGCTGATAGACCCGCCGCCAGACCCACACTATTTTGTGAACTGCGAGCGTTTATATTGATCGCATTTTTAGTATCAATGGTACCGCCCACAATGTAAGCGTTAGTTGTGGCATCAAACGTATTTACCCCGACCGCTGCCGCACCCGCACCACCGCCGCTACCCGCAGCAGACGCCACAATATTACCTGCAAAATCGTGACGTCCAGCCAACACGCTGACTGTTTGTGATGAATTGGCCGCCACTGGCGTTATTGTCAACATATTGATGTTTGCACCGTCTATATAAGCCGCTGTACGACCACCTAATACATTCACTGCCGTATTAACATTCACTGCCGCCGTGCCGCTCCCTCCAACACCTGCGGAAAGGCCCGACACTTCATTTAAGGTCTGTGCGTTCACCGCCACACCACGAACGTCCACCGTCGTTTCAGATAAAGCAGGTAATACATAGGTAGCCTTTGAAATACTGCCCCCAACATTAGGCGGAACTGATAATGTATTTGAAGCCACGCTGCTTGCCGTCCCTTGCCCCAGTGCAGTTACGGCCGTACCGTCATTTGCACCAACAAACGCTTGCGTTGTGTCATTCAAACTATTCACAACCACACCGACACCAGCCGCCGCTGTACCTGATAAGGCCAGATTGCCGGTTGCCGATTCAATGCGATTATGGTCATCAGCCAACACGGCCACATTGTCTAATGCACGCACCTGTGCGCCACCCAGAATACTGGCTTCAGTCTTGCCCGACAATACGCTGGTCGCGACCGAAGCCGCGCCTGCTGCCGCGCCCGATGCACTGGCACCGACCGCCAATGTTTGAATCGTTTGCTTTGATTGTGCCGAAATAATGACATTCTTAGCCGCTGTTGCGCTGTCACCTACGCTCCCCCCCGTTAAGGCAGATGTTGTAGTCGCAGAAAGTGCATTAGTACTGACAGCAACCCCTGCTGCGGCATTGCCTGAACTGGCAATCCCCACCGCTAACGAATGAATGATTTGCTTGTTTGTAGCGCCTATCGTTAACAGCAAGCCAGAGCCTGTCAGCACGTTATTCTGCCCTATAGAAGTGATTTGGCTGCTAATGGTATTAACCGTTAAGGCACCGCCTAGCGCGACATTACCCGATCCTGCAATGGCGGCACCTAAGGAAGAAATACTGGAGCTATCGCTGGCAGACACATCCAATGCGCCATCAACTGTCAACACATTGTTAAGTAAATTGGCACTGATATTTCTATCGAGCACATTCACCGTAACCGCACCACCCAATCCCGCCGTGCTGCCACCTGCAAAAGCGCCACCTAGCGCATAAACATTAGAGCTATCCTCGGCATTTACAGTTAAATGGCTCATGTGTGCCGCACCTGAACTATTCCCACCCTGGGTTACCCCTGAGATAGTCGCGCTAATAGTGTCCTTATCCACATTGGTCACCACTGCCAGACCTGCCCCCACTGAGCTACTCCCCCCGGCACCAACGGCTCCTGAGGCCATAAAGCCGCTTCTTTTCGCCTGAACAGACACCGCTTGACCACTTGCGAGAAGTGTACTGTCAGATAAAGCTGCATTCACCGTATGCTGGCTGACATTAACGGCAACCCCCATGCCCACACCTGCTGAAGAACCAGCAACCCCCAAAGCACCCGCACCTGTCCATATTTTGCTACTGTCTGTTGCTGTATTGGTTAACGCCCCTGTCAATACCAGGGCACTATTTTGAATGCTGGTGCCAGTGGTTCCCGTATCAATCGCTACGTTAAATGAACCACCCATACTGGCATTTTGACTGGCTGCCACCGCTATCGCTAACCCATTAATACGGGTGCTTGAATCACTGTTTAACGTTAGTGTATTGGCATGCAAGGAAGTATGCGCGATACGCGTTTGTGTTTCTTGGGCGGCCAAATTAAGTGCCATCGCAGCACCAACACCTGTTTTTGCACCTGTTGAAACAGCACCTGCCGCCGACCAAACAACCCCGCTATCTGTGGCAGAAAGCGCAACACCACCCGTGCTCTGTACAGAGGTGGTATTTGAGGACGCCTTTTTATCCCCCAATAATGCCTCAGTGGTGTTACCTGTTAAATTATTAATGGCAAACGAGCCAACGGCAGATAAAACACCCGCTCCGACACTGCCACCTGCGGCAACCCCAATGAGGCGGGCATGATCTTCAGCCGAAATATTGAGTACCCCTGATGGCGCACCGATAATCGTGACAGAGGCATCCTTTAATTGTGCTGTTTGGGTATTGGAAATGGCATTATAAACGGTCGCAATACCCGCACTGATCTTGCCCTTGCCAATTTTAACATTACCCGCAACCCCAATAATACTGGCACCAGGGATTGTAGCAGGTTGACTACTGGCGGCTGTGGTTTTAGCTGGGGTTTGACCGTGCACTTCTTGCCCGCCAATCGACGTGGCACTGCCACCAAATGCAGACAAACCCGAGCCTGAAAAATCATAACCCTGGTTAGCGGTCGCGGTTAATAAACCCGCCAAAACAGATGAATCTTGTGTCGATGCATCTAAATCCAGGCCTGACTGGAGCGTGATATTAGCGTTCTGAGAAATTGTCGCATTCGTAACGTTTTGAATGTCGTTAATAACAATGGCACCTGCCAGGCTTAATGTTTGTTTCACCCCCGCAAAACCACCGACTATTGCAGCCGTCGCAATTTGTGACGGATTAAAGGCCTGCACTGCTAAATGTGAAAACCCACTAATATTCCCGCCAAAAATATTCGCCTGCGTTTGATTTTGAATCATAGCAACGCTTAATGCCATGCCAATACCACTTTTACCACCACTGTACAATGAGCCTGCGCCACTGCCGATATTCACTGCGTTATACGCCTGTACCGCTACATCTCCAGTCGCATTTTGTGCGGTATTTTCTAGCGTTGCCTCGCGTAAAAGAGCCTGGGTTTTATCACGCCCTATGCTCACCGAACCGGAACCCACTACCGTTGCCAATGCTTTGGAATTGCCACCCGCCGCCATCGACATACCAATGCCCACGGCAACCGCCTGGCCACTCGAAAGTGCCTGCACACCAAGCCCTGCTGCGGCATCCGTTAACGTTAGCGTCGTCTTTTCAATCGTTGCCTGCGTGTTCCGATTCAACATATTCATCGCCAACGTTCCTGCAATGGCGACACTTTTCCCCGTGCCACCTGCTTTATTCATCGCCCCTGCACCGGCTAAAGCAATGTCCAATGATGTGTTGAGTGCTTGAACCGAAGCTCCCGTGGCCTTGCTTAATTTAATCTTTGCACCAGATAAAACCGCCCTGGTTTGTGTTTGATCAATGTTTAAAGCGGCACTGCCCGCACCAGCAAGGCTTATCTTAGGTTTGGATGCCGTACTCGTTCCAGTTCCTGCCGCCGCCTTAGATTGCGCTGAAGCCGTTTGATTCTGGTATTGATTGGTATTGTTTTGTGCCTTTGTTTGAGAGTTTGCATTCTGATTTGCACTTGATTGCTGGCTTTGTGCATGAGTCGTTGACGTTTGGGTTGAATTTTCACCCTTTTGAACGCTTTGCTGATTGCCTCTTAATCTATTTTTTAACGAGCTAAAACCTGACGTTAACGAACCGATTAACCCTTTTTTATTGCCTGCGTCGGCAGGCTTTGCTGGCTTGGGTTGATTACCACTTGAACCACCAGCAACCCCTAATGAAACCACCATCGCCTGGCTTTTTGCAGCAACACCCAATGAATCCGCCTTTATGTAATATAGGGGAGGCGCCCCTAAAGTGGATGTTGTGCCTTGAATGCTTGTTGTTAAAGCAGAGGTATCTAAAATGCCCGCTGAAATGATCGGTGCGATTAAATTCAACCCGATGCCGACCCCAATACCAGAGGACTGTCCACTGGCAACCGCACCGGCTAAAGCAAGAGCATCAATACGGCTCGACGCATTGATGTTCAGCACGCCAGCATCAATAGTAGCCTGGTTATTTACTGCGGCATTCGTTTGATCATACACCCGATTGACCGCCGCCGACCCATTCCCCGCCGTACCCGCACCACCACCCGCACTGGGGGCATAATTTAGAATACGTTGTTGATCCGAGGCATGGATATGGACAGAATTACCCGATGCGGTTAACGTCGCTCCCTTCGCTATCCATGCCTGCGTTTTATTATGAAAATCTAACCAGGAAACGGCACCACCAACACTTTTTCCACCTGATGCGCTCCCCCCCCCATTACTGGGAAGCGGAATCAACCCATTCCCTGCACCGCCAAAAATGGCGTTTCGATTTATTGCTTGCAGGCTGAAGGGTGCCACCACCTGAACACTTAGAGGGGTTGAAAAAGCGCCATGACCGCCATCAACATTCTCGGTCCAGCCACTTTGTCTTGCCCCTATAGTCACCGTGCCCGCTGACCAGGCTTGAGCCTCATTGGCGGTGTTTAAATACGTCACCGAACCGGCTAATCCTAACGCGGACGAACTGCCTGCGGACGCACTGGAAAAAGTCGTTAACGCGGTTGGCCCTGCTTCCAACAACAGGGCTTTAAGCAATAATTTACCTTCAGAAATCAGCCTGTTCTTCTCTGGCGATGCATCCGAAGCCGCTCCATTGACAAGCCCTGTCAATAAATTATTAATCGTTGTTTTTAATAATTCAGCCGGTGTTTGCCCATTAATGATTAAATTTAAAGCCTTTGATGGCGCAGTAGAAAAATCAATATTTGGCAACCCGGAAAAAGCGGCTAACGCGGCCTTCAGCGCTGTATCTGCTTTCTTTCTCAATGCCGCAGATAAATTTGCCTTGTGAATATCATCTATCCATATTTTAGCCATATTAATTGGAGCTAAAATACTCAAAGGCGTTTCCACTGAACTGATAATGGCCATATTATTTGCAGACACGATCGCAGTCCGACCTAGCCAGGACTGGGCGGTTCTTGTTTGTTGACCATAGGCAAAGCCAAAACTTAAACTGGTTTTAGTCGCTGTACCTGCTGCTGATTCAGCCGCCGAAATAGCCGTATTATGAAAGTTAGTATCAATAACGGTTGCATGCACCAATACATTGCCTGATGAATAAATCTTAGCGGTTCCGCCAATATGTGCCTTAGCAGTTTGCTGCCCCCAGCTCAAAGCCGTTGATGAAGCGAGTGAGACCGTTGTTGTACCGCCACCCGTTGAGTTATTTGATGAGTCGGTCTTTTGTGCACTTTTGCTTAATTTTCCTTTAAGCGTTGTTAATGCATCTGAGATAAAACCGCTTGCTTTACTATTCGCCTCTGCGCCCAGACCTTTTTGTGCCGATTTCCCCATTTTTGTTTGGGCCGCTGTCACATTGAATGGTGTAAAATTCACCGCGTTGACCACTACATCGCCTGTATTATTAATGGACGCATCTTCGGTTGCCACGGCAGACGTGCTGACTTTAGAAAAAGCCAATGCGATCCCCGCATTGACTTTAGACGAGCTGCCACTTGTATTTAAAATTGTGGAGCTGGCTCTAATAGAATAAATACCGTTATTAATTGCATCCATTGTTAAAGAACCAATGTGTAACGTTGCGCCTGAAGCAATGTTTGCCGTCGTTGCTATATTTGCAATCCCATAAGCCAACGTCACACTTGGTCCCGTTCCCTTATTCACCGACGCTGCATTTACCATTAATTTAGGGCGGCTTTCTGCATGAATGGATAATGCATTTTGTGATGTTAACTTCGCTGAGGCGGCAACATTAATATTGGACGTTCCTTCAAGACGGCCAGCAAACATCACCCCAAATTTACTTATGGATGACTTAAGTGTCTTGCTGATAGCAGTTGTTAATAACGAGTTACTGGTTAACTTCACTTGTGGTACAGATAAGGTGTTTAATGAAATAGATCGGCCAGTAATATTGCCTGATACATTAACTATTGCATTAGCGGTACTTTTAAAATAAGACGCAGAGAAAAGACTCTTAGAGTTAATCCCAAACTTACTTAACAAGCCTGCGCCCAAAAAAGAAGCAATAGCCTGTGGAGAAAAGGTTGCAATACTGCCCGTTAAAACACGGACAGTGACCGCACCTGTTGTCCCCGCATTGATGCCACCCGATAAAGTCACCGTATTTCCGGCTGTAATATCACCAGCATCCAGTTTGATGGGGCTGACCGAATTAAATAGCGTTGAAGGGCTTAATAAACCCGTATTATTCGTCACCGTTTGTATGGCGGTTAAAGAAATATTTCCCGCAGTACCTCCATTGGCACGGGTACTGTCAAGTGTTGCCCCTGATCGAAGATCAATATCCCCCATCGTATGAATAGAAATATTGCCACCATGGGTGGTTATTGAACCCAAGGTTGCCTTGCCCTGCCCAAGGAATGCCGCCGCCTGTTTAAAAGCGGTTCCTGCATTTAATGTAACGGCACCACCACCTGTTTCAATACTGGAACCTGAGACAAAGAAAATATTGCCCTTTCCTGTGCCTGCTGTATTACTTCTACCCGCATTTAATGTCAGGGAACCTGTGCTTAATGGTCCTCCACTGCCTGATAAATTCAAATCGGCTGATTTGTTTGATACTATATCACCGAGGGTAATGCTGTTAAAGGCTTCTAAAATAATATTGGTATTACCCAGGCCCTGTAAGGTAGAAACGGTGACATAACTTTGACCAGGTGAACTGTTTAAGCTGCCTTCCGTTGTAGCTCCTGAGGCGGTTGCTGAAGTGGCTTTCGTACCTGCTGAAGGAATGCTGGCAACAATATTGAGATCATTCGGGTCTAATAATAAGGTACCCATTTTGCCATGCAAGGCAGATGTACTCACTGTCCCGGCAAACTGTAAGCCTGTGTTGGCGGAAACCTCAACCTGCCCGCCATCGCCACTTTTCTGCCCGCCTTTGGCACTAATGTGCCCTTTATAGATTGTTTGCTGATGGCTCCAAAGGCTGACGTTGCCACCATTACCCGTTTGGCTTGCATCGGCGATAATTTGTGCTCCGTGATCAACGGTAAGGCGTTGAGCCTCTGTTTGGTTCACTAACGCATGAGGGCCGCCACCAATGCTGATTGTGCCACCGCCATTAGTGGCCGAGACATTAATTTTCGCCGTAGCCGTCACATGAACTTGTGGCGCGCTCACCGCAATACTCCCACTCATCGCTTCCAGTTTGCCAGCAACTTGCACCTGTTGGGTGCCAATAAGCGTGATAACACCATTATGCGCCACAGCAGTCCTGGTTTGTTTGATACCATGGGTGTTGACTGTCGCCTCAAATAATTTTATCTGTACACGGGCAGAATCACCCGCCAGCATCTGCCCACTATCTGCGACCAGCACCTGGGCGGCCTGTAAGCTGATTCCATTGAATGCATTAATGTGCCCTTTAATGAGAACACGACCATATGCCGATTGTGGTGCTAGCCCTGCAAGCAGTTGCGCACTCGCGGCTGCATCAATGTGCCCTGTGGCAGATAATACACGATCCATATAGGCGCGCGTGGGCGTTGTAACCATTAAGCTGCCAACGTTGAGTATACCTTGCGCACCGACCACAAGCCCCTGCGGGTCGGCAAAGATCACATGCCCACCAATCCGCCCATTCTGATACGCATTGAGCACGCCGTTTATCTCGATTTTACCGTCATAGACCATATTGAGCAAGCTATGTGCCTGATGCGGGATACGCAGATTCACAATTTTTCCACTGACTTCGCGGAACTGGTGAAATGCATTGTAAGCGACGCCACCATGCAGCGTGGTCGTGGTAATATTTGTGGTATTACCATTGACCAGAACCTGCGTGGCGGTACGCCCATTAGGCGTAATCAGATTTCCAGCGGCATGTGCGCCTGGAACCAAGCCTACTGTACCAAGTGCGGCGAGCACCCATGGTCGTATTAAGTGCTTGTCACCTCGATCTGCAACACGATAAGGTGTATTTATCATTTTGACCTACCCTCCCACTCCATAACACGAACGAGCCCCTCGCAAAACTCGTAAACGTAACTTATTTTCCCTGCACAGCTTCTGATGAACTTTCATCCTGGCTATTTTCATGGCTATCAACGTCATCAATCCTTGCAGGCTTAGTCATGGTTTCTATTAACCGCAGTGGGGCGTGATCCAGGTGAGCAGCCACAGCATCAATACGCGCCAACGATAACCAGTGTGCCTCAATGAGATGCAGTGCCCCGGTTCTAAAAAGCCTGGTGATCTCTACATCGCTCAGTGCCTGTACACGCTCAGTATCAACCACATAAAACCCATTAAGCGTCAATTGTTCATCATCGGGTCGCTGCACATTAAGTGAGCGTTCAACCAGCAGGTCGAGGTCAGAAAGTTGCTGCACCCAGGTTTTTGTCGCCTCACTTTGGGCTTGATAATCCCGCAGAAAGTCGAGCACACCAGCAAGATAAGGAGCGGGTTCACCATCGGAATGAAAAAGCAATTCACCCTCATCCTTATCTTCTAGCCCAGAGAATTCGCTATCAAAATATACGGTAAATTTCTCCCCGTCATCCTCTCCCGTCTCAGCGAGGATGAAGGGATAACGACGCACATAAGCAGGTACGTAACTCGAGGTCCATTGGCCACTGGAATCGACAAATAGATTCTCCTCATCACGCACGCCAAGCAAGGCAACGGGCATTAACGATTTCGATTTGGCGCCAACAAAAACTATCGGATAATGCGCTACACATGCTCCAAACTCAGACGCAACTAATGGCACCGAGTTGGTATCACGTGCAAAAGAATAGTCTGGTTGGCCCGTGTGGATGCGTAGGCTTTTGCAGCTATCCTTATGAAGCGGAACAGGACGATTATAAAACAAAATGTCAGACATGGTTCTTACCTCCAAGCAAGATTTATTGGACTCTTCGCGCACCCATCTATATATATAAACGCGTTGAAATCTAAAAGATCTGCGACCAACAAAACAGTTGCCATTAGTTAGTACTTAGATCCTGTAAGTGTTCGCAATCGATTCCAGGGAAGGAGACCGTAGCCGTGCATACGGGCGACCGACGAGGGATTCGGTGCGAACAAAGAAACAAGCAAGGGGATTGCCAGTGAATCATCTACGAGAAGGATTATCACAAAGCTGGCTGAGGATACCTTAACCAGCGGCCCTGTTCCAGGGGCCGCTAAAACTTAGACCTGGTGCCCTCGACAGGAGTCGAACCTGTGGCCTGCTGCTTAGGAGGCAGCCGCTCTATCCATCTGAGCTACGAGGGCCTGTCCCGCACAAACCATGCAAGATCGAAGCATGCATGCTAACGCCTTTGTGCCCATCCCGCATCCCCTCCCGGGCAAAGATTCAGATTAAACGATTCCCTGGCTGCTCAAATACTCCTCATACGTGCCATGATAATCTACAATACCTTCAGGTGTGATTTCAACAATGCGCGTAGCCAATGAAGAGACGAACTCGCGATCATGGCTGACAAAAATCAGGGTGCCCGGATAATTTTCCAACGCCGTATTCAATGATTCGATAAATTCCATATCCATATGGTTGGTAGGCTCATCCAGCAACAGAACGTTAGGGTTCCGGAATATAAACTTACCGAACAGCATACGTCCCTGTTCACCACCGGACAGGTTCCTGACCATCTTTTCGCTATCGTTACGGGAAAATAACATGCGCCCCAGATTGCCGCGTATCTCCTGCTCGCCATGCTCTTTCTTTTTCCACTGCGCCATCCAGTCAAACAGCGTGGTATCTTCGTCAAAATCAGATGAATGATCCTGAGCATAATAACCAAGACTCACATTTTCCGACCATTTGATGATGCCACCGTCAGCCTCCAGATCACCGGCCAGACAACGTAACAGCGTAGTTTTACCGATCCCGTTGGGCCCAATGACGGCCACACGTTCACCCACCGGCACCATCAGATCAAAATTTCTGAATAATGGGAGACCGTCGAAGCCCTTACTCAACCCCTTCAACTCGAGTGCAATACGATACAGCTTTTTGTCCTGCGCGAAGCGGATAAACGGGTTCACACGACTAGAAGGTTTCACTTCATCCAGTTTGATCTTATCAATCTGCCGGGCACGCGATGTCGCCTGGCTGGACTTGGACGCATTGGCCGAGAAACGGCTGACAAAGGATTGAAGCTCTGCAATTTGAGCCGATTTCTTTGCATTCTCCGACAACAACCGTTGCTGCACCAGTGATGCTGCCGTCATATATTCGTCATAATTACCCGCATAGATGCGTAGCTCACCATAATCCAGATCAGCCATATGGGTGCAAACACTGTTCAGAAAGTGCCGATCATGCGAAACAATAATCATCGTACAATCACGCTGTTTAATCACATCTTCCAGCCAGCGGATCGCATTGATATCCAGGTTATTGGTCGGCTCATCGAGCAGAACAATCTCGGGATCGCCAAATAGCGCCTGAGCCAGCAACACGCGCAGTTTCCAGCCTGGCGCAATAGATTTCATCAAACCGTCATGGCAGGAAAGGGGAATATCCATACTAAGCAGCAAACCGCCCGCACTGGCTTCCGCACTATACCCGTCGAGCGCGGCAAACGCGGCTTCCAGATCGCCGGCACGCATACCATCCTCTTCACTCAATTCGCTCTGGGCATAAATGAGGTCGCGTTCTTCCTTGACCTTCCACAACCGCTCATAGCCCATCATCACGGTATCAAGTACCGTAAACTCTTCAAAAGCGAAATGATCCTGACGCAATTTGCCCACCCGCTGGTGCTGCCCGATGCTCACATGACCCGATGTCGGTTCCAGGTCACCACCCAAAATGTTCATCAGTGTGGACTTGCCGCTGCCATTGGCTCCAATCAACCCATAACGATTGCCATCGCCAAATCTAACCGAAATATTCTCGAACAGGGGTTTGCCCCCGAATTGCATGGTAAGACCAGATGTAGAGATCAATGTGCTGTCCAGTAAAAAAGTTATTAACCAGAGCCTCTTGCAAAACTCCGGGTGGATGAGCGGCAATCCCACGTTGATTCCATTTTCGGGATGAAATAAGGCACATGGTGGTTCCATAAACCGAAATTTCAGCACGGACAAAAGACCGCAGGCCGCTTGGACACCCATAAGAGCGGGGTGTAAACCCTGAGGGCCAACGGCCCGAATCAAATGGGCCAACGTGGGGAAGCCAGTCACCGCTCACGTGTTTCGCAAGAAGCTCGCCATATAAGGTCATCACGACTATGGCTTGGAAGGTGCGCATCTTAATACTGACCAGAAGATATACAAGCCGCTTCCCTGCCGCGCAGTAGATTCCCCATAAGCCCGACAGGCTCCTTTATAGCCTGAACTCTTGAGAGCCTCTTGCAAAACTCTGGGTGGATGATCGGCAATCCCACTTTGAGTCCATTTTCGGGATGGAATGAGGTGCATGGTGGTTCCATGGAGTGAAATTCCAGTTCGGAAACGGGCCAAAGTGGGGAAGCCGATCGCCGCTCACGAGTTTTGCAAGAGGCTCTTAAGTAACAAAATCGTAAGTACTTGATTTTGTTACTCTCGGATTGGGCGCCGCGAAGCGGGATGAGGCGCTATTTATAAATCGCAATGATGATTGGTTTGGGCTTGCGACCCTCACCCCTCGGGTGACCTTACGTTCGCCCAAACGGTTTTTGGCCTTTTTATACACATTCAGGAAGGAAGACCGTAGCCATGCGTAGGGACAACCGACGAGAGATTCGGTGTGAATAAAAGAGCCAGTAAGGGTATGGCAGAACTTATGAATAGTTCGGAATGTTACGTCCGGCCGGGTTGCCAGAAGTTATCCGGCACATGACCAAATGGTCATGTGCCGGATATGTTGTGGCAATGTCAATCGTGCAGGGTTTACACATGATGAAAATGTTGCCGGGGCAGCACAAAGATCCCGTACGATATTTGTGCTGCCTATTGGATGCCTGTGGATACAGGACGGACGTATGAGGCAACGCCTGATTATTTGGCTGGTACCGCATTTCATTAGAATAGCTATCGCCGGGTTGTCTGCCACGATACGCTGGGAATTTTCAGGCAGGTGCTATCAGCCGGATTCGGACGAACAACATATTTTTTCCTTCTGGCATGCCCGCCTGCTGATGATGGGTACGGGGCTAAAGGGCTGCAAGGGTTACACTCTGATATCCGAACATAGGGATGGGGGGCTCATCGCAGATACGCTTTATCTACAGGGCTTTAGGGCGATACGCGGTTCTTCAAGCCGCGGTGGGAGCCGGGCGCTAATTCGAATGATACGTAAATACAGGGATGAAAAATGTGATTTTGGCATTACCCCGGATGGTCCGAAAGGGCCGCGTGAAATTGTAAAACCGGGGATTGTTCTACTGGCCAGGAAAACAGGACTTAAAATTTATCCTGTTGTGTGGGCAACCAAACGCTACTGGCGTATCACCGGATCCTGGGATCACCTGTATATTCCGAAACCCTGTACCAAAGGGGTATTTATATTTGGAGAACCTATATTTATTGGCATAAACACGGATGAAGCCGAGGGTCTGAGCCGCGTCCAGTCCGCCATGGATGCAACCCAGAAGCAAGCAGATTGCTATTTTGGGATGAAATGAGATGCATGATAATTCTATGAACCGGGATTTCAGCACAGACAAAAAGGCCGCAGACCGTTTGGATGCCCGTAAGGGCGGGGCTAAGGGATTGTAACGAAATAACATGGTCGTTTATACGCCTGAATATGTGCCAGAGAGAAATGAGGATGTTATTTCGCTACAGTCCCTAACCTGCATTATTCACAAATACTGCCGCGCCCTTCTTGTTCCTTTGTCCCCGACGAACCCCTCGTCGACCATCCGTATGCGTGGCTACAGTCTCCTTCCTTAGAAGTCCGCCAGCGAACAAAGGCCCGGCGCAATCATCGCGGCGATTTATGAACAATGCAGACTGAGTCCCGAGGGCCAGTGGCCCGAATCAGATGGATCAAAGTGGGGAAGCCGATCGCCGCTCACTGGTTTTGCAAGAGGACCGGATATCAGGCGGCACCATCCAGCAAGGCTTGCTTCAAATCCGGGTCATCAGGTGTCGAACCGAGCCAGATACCCAGCAGGGCTCGCTGGAAATCGGCGCCTTCAATACGCCCCCTTCTTTTCCCGTTCAGGGTGATAACAGTTGAGCCGTTGCCCAGGAAATCGAATACATACTGATCCCCCTCGTGTATATCGCCAAACATTGTGTCGAATTTTTTAATCCGCGTTTTTAATCTCGTCATCGCATCATCAGACAGTTCACCCTCAAAGGCGTCCGTCCACCCCGCGACCAGCATGGCGTGTTCGATACCCCCGCGAAGAAAGTGCATACTGATCCGTTTCGGCAGCTTACTGGCAATAATCTGCTTTGCATTTTTCGTCCTTGCCGGCAGGTATAACGCACCAATATAAATATCAAAAAAGAACTTCGTTCGGATTCCCGCACCATTAAGGACGAGACTCTGACCATCCGTAAGCACGCGACCCGGTACGGTAACGCCCTTGATCGACATCGCCCACGCAGGATTGGCGATCAGTAGAAATAATCCAAAAATAATCCATCGTTTCATCATCGTCTCCTCACACACGGATAGCCTTATCTCTCGTTGATCTGAAGTGTTCATCAATATCGCCATGCCCAAACTCCATCCATGGAATCCGTTGAAGGCGCACAAAAAAAAACCAAAGGCTATTGGGACAAACGCAGGGCCATCCGAAGGGTGGGGGTCGCAAGCCCAAACCAATCATCGCAGTGACTCATGAATGGTTCGGGCCAATATATCGCAGGTTACGATATTGAGCCAGCGCCCACAGTGGAAAGTATTTATCGTAGCCTTGGTATTTAAGGTAAAATACGCGCGGAAATCCGGGGGCGGTAAAAGCTTCGTCTTTCCACAAACCATCATCTCTCTGGTGCACAATCAGGTATTGTGCGCCCCGCTGAACCTCACGGCTTTCATGTTCACCCACGGCCATGAGGGCGAGCATGGCCCACGCGGTCTGAAACGAGGTGCTCATCTGACCTCGTCCAGCCAGCTCGGGGTGTTCGTAGGTGTCATTACTCTCGCCCCAGCCGCCATCCGGATGCTGAATACTTTTCAGCCAGTGTACGGCGCGCCGAATCATCGCATCATCGGGATTGATACCCGCATGCATCAGGCCGGTCAGCACGGACCATGTACCATAAATATAATTGGTTCCCCAGCGGCCGAACCATGCGCCGCTCTCTTCCTGTTCGGCTGACAGGAAGGACAAACACGCATCCAGATGCGGCCGGTATTTTTCATTATCCCGGACCAAATCTCCCAACACAGTGACCAGACGGGCACTGACGTCGCTGGTCGGCGGGTCGAGCAGAGCGCCGTGGTCAGCGAAGGGGATGTGGTTGAGATAGCCATAGTCATTATCCGAATCGAACGCAGCGAAACCACCGTTCCTCGACTGCATACCGCAGGCCCAATCCATGGCCCGCCGGACAGATTCCTCGAAACGTTCGCCTTCGGCGCGACCCATGGCCCATGCCACCATACCCGTATCGTCCAAATCGGGGTAAAAACTGTTATTAAACTGAAATGCCCAGCCACCTCCAGCGAGGTCGGGATGAGTCTCGCGCCAGTCTCCCGGCGAATCTCGCAACTGTTGCGCCTCCAGCCAGTCCAACGCGCGGGAAGAAGCTGATACCGCTTCCTTCGACTTCACCTCCTGCAAAGCCAGACAAGCAATCGCGGTATCCCAGATGGGTGAGTTGCAAGGCTGGCAATAGGCGTCGTCGTCGCTGACGACTAAAAGGTCGCTCAACGCTTTTTTCGCCTGAATATATGGTGGGTGATCCGGCGTATAACCCAGACAATTCAACGCTTCATAGGCATTGATCATCGCTGGAAAGATAGCGCCCAAACCTCCTTTATCCAACCGTTTCAACATCCAGTCCCGCGCCCCGTCCAACGCGCGCCGCCGTAACGCGGAAGGGATCAGGGGTTCAAAAACGCGCGCCGTCCGCTCCATGTACAGAAACAGACGGTCCAATCCCGAGCGCACGGAAAAATAGCCTCTTTCTTGTTCCGGCGGGGTGGTGAACAGTTCGGGGATATTGATCCCGCCAGGATTTTTAGCTTTGGCGCGCAGGGTATATAAAATTAACAGTGGCACCATAACCGTGCGCGACCAATACGAAATCTTGCTGATATGAAATGGAAACCAGCGCGGTAACAATATAATTTCGGCGGGCATAAACGGCACACCGCGCCACGGTATCTGACCATATTTGGCCAACTCAATGCGCGTAAATACATTACACCTCGCCGCACCACCCTGTGCCAGAATAAGGCGCCGTGCTCGCCTCATATGAGGCGCATCGGATGAATCGCCAGCCAGCTTGAGTGCATAGTAAACCTTTACCGAACAACTAATTTCTGCCTCACCACCGAGGTAAAGGGGCCAGCCTCCATCACCTCCCTGGTATGCGCGCAGATAGTGGGCGAGTTTGGCTTGCAGGACTTCTTCCACTTCATCCGTAAAGTGCATCATCAGAATATATTCGGCGGGAATGGTGCAGTCTGCTTCCAGCTCGAAGCTCCAGGAACCCTGATCATGCTGAAGCCCCAGCAAGGCATGAGTGGACTGATTCACGGCGTTATCCAGTAACCCGCCGAAACCATGCAGTGCCGCATCCTTGCCGGAAGAAACGGCATCTTCCCGCTCGGCCGAACGCATGAATTGAACTCCATGTTGCATATACGTCTCCTGGCTCATTGTTTCGCCGTAAGCACGCACCAATATACTTGCACGCGCCTTTCCGTCATCATACCGTATGTACCGTAGGGCCGGAGTGTCTGAATCCGATGACGCTCGTCACGGTATGGCTGGCTCAAGGTTTTCCGGCCACCAGTCTAAACTCTTCACGAATCACCGCTACTTCCCCGGCATTGATCCACTACCGCCGCCACTCCCATCGTCCAGTGTATCGTCTCCGAAATCAATATTCGGAGATTCAGGTGGATTGCCGTCGTAGATCAGAAAAACGCGGTGCTGCATCCATGCCTCGCGCATGAATACATAAGGGTCAAGCGCCGACTCGTTGACGAAGCGGATAGCGCCCGAAGCCCGACTCCGCGCATCCACGGTACCAAGCACGGACAGGGGGATCATCACTGCAGACGAGGCAACATAGCTGATATAGAACAGGGCATCGGTCAGGGTGCTGACGACAATATTGGGTGTGTTCCGTACGGTATCTGGCCCCAATAACGGCAACACAAGGTAAGCACCGGGAGGAGTACCCCAAACAGCCAGCGTCTGTCCGAAATCTTCCTTATGTTTTATCAATCCCATGGACGTCGCAGGATCGAACAAGCCACCGATACCCAGCGTGGTGTTAAGCAGAAAACGGCCCAGGTCAGAGAATCCCCGCTTTCCCTTACCCTGGAAGAAATCGTTTAGGACCGTTCCGAAATATTGGGTATTATCAAAGAAATTTGACACGATAATCCGCCCTTTTCTGGGCGTTATCGCCACATAGCCATCTGACAACGGCTTGAGGACAGCGTGATCCACCATATTATTAAACTTGTATATTACCCTGTTGACCTTCTCAAGAGGATCATAAACTTGCCCCCCAGGCACGCTGGCGCAGCCGCTCAGCAGCGCAACCACCAGTACCAGTACGGTCAACCTGTTCATATTAGGAAATTTTTCTTTTCAGTAGAGCCTCTTGCAAAACTCTGGGTGGATGATCGGCAATCCCACTTTGAGTCCATTTTCGGGATGGAATGAACTGCATGGTGGTTCCATGGAGTAGAATTCCAGCTCGGAAACGGGCCGAAGTGGGGAAGCAGATCGCCGCTCACGAGTTTTGCAAGAGGCTCAGTAATATGTGATAAAGTCATAAACAATCCACCCGCACGTGTCGCGGACAAGAGGGAACGCGAATAACTCCTCGTAAAGCCATCATATACAACTTCCAATCCGGATTGTCCGCCATAAGAGAGTATCCATATCTGTTCCTTGCTATCCGGTAATGTCCATACACAAACCAATTGCACCAGCGACGCGCAGTGAATTGGCGCATGGTACAGCTATCCTGGACTATTCATAAATGCTGCCGCGCCCTTACTTGTTCCTTTGTCCGCACCGAATCCCTCGTCGGTTACCCGTATGCGCGCTCACGGCCTCCTTCCTCGGAATCCCTTGCGAACAAAGGCTCGGCGCAATCATCACGGCGATTTATGAATGGTCCAGGCTATCAACCTTGCCGAAAGTCTACTAGAAACTTACCGCTTGGTCAGCAAAAAAATCAGATAGCGGGAATAACAACTCTACCCGCAGCCCTGGCTCGTTATCCATCAGCGACAAACAGGCACCATGAAAGTTAGCCACCGCCCTGACCAAACTCAAACCCAGGCCGTTCCCGGATGTACTGCGGGCGCTGTCCAGGCGGACGAAGCGCTCCAGCACCCTGCCCCGCTGACTGACGGGAATACCGGGACCATTGTCACAAACTGCCAGACAAATATCGTTTCGATGATAGCGTAGAACCAAATCAATGTTACCACCCGATGGCGTGTATTTCATCGCGTTTTCTAACAGATTGCTTAAAGCTTCACTAATCAGGTGACGATTTCCTGCAAGCGTAATCCCCGGCTCGATATCCAGTGATAGATTCAAGCCCTGAGTATCGGCCTGATCACGGTAAAGCTCGCCCATACTTTCAGCAAGTCCAGACAAGTTAAAGGTACTCCGTTCCCCACAATAGCCGCCAGCCTCGGCCTGTGCAATTTCCAGCAAGGCATTGAAGGTGAACAGTAATTCGTTGGCATCGTTGAGTGTCTCTCGGATGATGTCGCGATACTCTTCCGGGCTGCGGGGATCCAGCAGTGTAACTTCCAGACGATTTTGCAGCCTCGAAAGCGGTCTCCGCAAATCATGGGCCACATTGTCGCTCACCTGGCGCAAACCGGTCATTAACTGGTCAATCCTGTTCAGCATGGCGTTGAGGCGGCTGGCCAGCTCATCGAATTCATCATTCCGGTCCGTGACGGGTATCCGACGGCTTAGATCGCCACCCATGATGGCACCGGCAGTGGAACTTATTGCATTAATGCGCTGCAGCACCGCACGACCCAGAAACAAGCCCATGGTCAGGGCCAGAATGATGGAGCCAGCGAGAATAAGCCCCATCATCAGAAGCGTATACTCCTGCATATCCTCGGCACCCCGGACACTATGAGCAATCAGTAGTCGTCCGCCACTGGCCATGCGCACACCAATCATGGGCCAGTATGCGTCCTGATCAGGGCTTCCCGGATGTATTTCATGGCCAGTGATTAATTTGCTTTCGATCCAGACATTGCGCACTTTCCCATCCGCCCTGAATCCAGGTGGCCAGGCGTGAAGATTACCAGCCAAACGCACGCCTGCTGGAGAAAGAAACAGGTAGTATGCCTTGTTTTTCCCTATGTTATGGCTTCGGGACTCAATCACCTTCCTTAAAGCCTCGCGCCCGCTCTTGTGTTCCAGCTTCTCCATATTTTTCATTTCATAATCAAGGCCCGAGATAAGCTGGCCATTAACGTAGTGACTGGTCGTCCAGTACAACAAACCCAGCGCCATACCAATAAGCAATGCGTAGAACAATGCATAACGCAGCGACAACCGAACCGCGCCGGTGTGAAGTAGTTTGGCGTTCCGTCCCATAAATCCGACAAGGCTCCTAATATCCATGATCCGTAACTCGCCGTAATGATTGCACAGAGGCCGTGTTCGCAGCGGATTCCGGGGAGGTAAACCGCAGCAATACGCACGGGCGACCGGCAAGAGGTTCGGTGCGGACAAAGGCCCGGCGCAATCATCACGGCGATTTATGAAGAGTTCGGGCTAGAGTACTCTCGTGCAGAGGGCTTCCATCGTCGTATCGGGTTCATCTCCGCGCCCGCGAGGAACATGCTCAGAAGGTTGGACAGCGCATCTGGATGAGCTCGATCATGTAGCCGTCAGGATCTTCCACAAAAGCGATGATGGTGCTGCCATGCTTCATCGGGCCAGGTTCACGAACGACTTTTCCGCCAACAGCCCTGATCTCCACGCAAACCTTGTCAATATCGTCCACGCCGATAGCGACGTGGCCAAAACCATGGCCCGGATCGTACGATGACGTTCCCCAGTTGTGCGTCAGTTCAATGACAGAACCTTCGGATTCATCACCGTAACCGACAAAAGCCAGAGTGAATTCTCCGCCGGGATAATCCTTCCTGCGCAGCAGGCGCATTCCGAGCACACCGGTGTAAAACGCCAGCGAGCGATTCAGGTCTCCGACCCGTAACATGGTATGTAATATTCTCATTCAGCGGTGAGGTTCCGTGATAAGGCCGACTTCATTGATGTTTGCTTTGGCCAGTAAGCTTATCACCCGGACGACACGCTCGTAAGGCG